>JAYTUG010000072.1:0-2793 GCA_043744695.1 Gemmataceae bacterium | reverse complement strand
CGTCGATGCGGAGCATGACTTCGCCGGTGCCCGGAGGGAGATCGACGGCCGGGCTGAGAATCAGGAATCCCGAACCGAGGTGCCCGACCGAGTGGATTTGCCCGTCGAAGTGCAATTCCATCTCGACTTGGGCGGAGTGTCGAGTCACATTTGAAGTTGTAGCCATGGATCGCCCCGATCTTGTTCAGCGTCTGGAGGAGTATGCTCGCTGCCGGCAACTTCGGTTGCTGGAGCGACTGGGCTCCGGCGTTCACGGTATTGTCTTCGCGGCGGAAAGCCAACGCGAATTCCGCGTGACGGCACTGAAGGCCCATGATTCGCAATCGGGATACACCCGAGAACGCGACATTTACCTTGAACTGCAGGAAATCGGAGTACACTCCATTCTCAGATGTCGAGTTCCAGTGCTCTTGGACTACGACGATGAGCTTCTCGTGATCGAAATGACGATCGTGGCACGTCCGTTTGTATTGGACTTCGCCGGTGCGTACCTTTATCTGCCGCCCGACTTCCCCGAGGAGGTCATGGCGGAATGGCGTGCCGAAAAAATGGAACAATTTGGAGCGCGATGGCCCGACGTCGAAGCGGTCCTTCGAGAACTCGAGCGGCTCGACATTCACATGGTGGACGTGAATCCCGGCAACATTTCGTTTCCCGATTGACCGCATCGGATTGGCTCCTGGAATCACGAGACGATCACTGTGTCGTTCGCGGTGGCGGGGCTGGTCGGGCGGCCGAGTGCCTCGATTCCATGAAGGCACTTGCCGCAGAGCGGGAAAAATAACACTTGGTCCAACGTCAGATCGATGATGTCATACAGCCGCGATCGAAGTTTAACCATGTCCGTAGCGGACGTGCGACATAAAAAGACGGACTTTTGCTTCCGGTAGCCAAAGTCTTCGCAGCTCTTGGCTACCTGGCGGAGGCGTTTGGGGTCGCTGATGTCGTAAGCGACGATCCAGGTTTCCATCAGCGCACCGTGAATCCGGTGTAGCTCGGGATGCCGCCGCGAACGAACGCGGCGAGCATGCGGGCCTGCACTTCCAACATCCGCCCGTACGACATCTTGTACTCGTAGACGGGGTGCTTGATGACCGTGCTCTTGCGTTGTTCGTAAGCGTTGAAGAAGGCGCGGCGGCCCGCGTCCGTGAGTTGGCAGGCACCGCGCCACGTGATGAAGTCGTCGCGGCCGAGCGTGTCGTTGTTCAAGAGCGTGAGCACGACGCTGTCCGCGATAATCGGGCGGAACTCTTCCATGAGGTCGAGTGCGAGCGACGGCTTCCCGTGGCGGCCCTGGTGGAAGAAGCCCTTGTACGGATCGAAGCCGACCGTGCAGACCGCGGAGTAACAGTCCTTCGTGAGCATGGCATAGGCGAAGCTGAGCAGCGCGTTCACGGGGTCCTTCGGCGGGCGGCGATTGCGTTTGGTGAAGTCGAAAGGTTGGGTCGATTTCAGGAAGCGGCCGAACTGGGCGAAGTAGAGCGCGGCACCCTGGCCTTCCATGCCGAGCAGCGATTCGAGCGAAGTCGCGGCGTCGATTCCCTGAATCATGTTGTAAAGGTCGCGGGCGGCGGGCTCGTCCGAGCCGCGGGAATCCCCTTCGCGCAAGCTGCGCATCAGGAGCGCCCGCTGGTTGCTGAGCTTGGCGCGAACGACAGCCTTGGCCAGCGTCAGGCAGATTGAGGGATCGTCGAAGGTGCGGAACTGGGCCTCGCGAAGCGAGACGCACTTTGCCGGCGCGGCCGCGAACGCGCCGATGAACTTGCCGTACGCCGTGACGTAAGAGATGGGCACTTCGTTTTCGAGAAGCGTTTGCAGGGCCTGGGTGCTGACCTGCACGTTCCCGCAGACCACGACTTGCCGCACCGCGTGGATCGGGATGCGGCTGATCTCCTTGTCGTCCTTCTTCACGATGAGATGCTCGCTTCGCTTGCCAACGCGCGAGTTCTGCTCCTGAAGGTAAAGCACGGCACCGTCGTCGGACTGCGGAATGACGCGGGTGAGGTCGGGGTGCGAAACGGGTTCGGCCGGCTTCTGGATTTCAAAGAGCGTCTCTTCCGGTAGGCAGATCGGTGCGAGCGAACAGCCGAAGCAGCGGTGGCGCAGTTCGCTCGGCAACGGTTCCGGCGGTGTGTCGAGCACTTCCAACTCGCGGCAAAGTCGGATCGCACCTTTGGTCTGTTCGCGGAGTTCGTTGGTGAACGGCACCTCGACGCGCTCGCGGCTGCCGGCGTAGAACTGGAACCCGCGCGGCACGGGCTTGCCGAACGCTTCCTCCATGAGCATCGCCTGGGCACAGAGTTGCACCGCGTCGTTGTCGTAAACGCTCGGCGTGCCGAAGTCGTCACGAGGGGCGGTGCCGTGTTTCGTTTCCACGGGATATTGCTCGCCGGCTTTTTCTTCAATCACGTCGAGCACGCCGGTGATGCCGAGCGTATCGGAACTGAGAGCGATGCCGCGGCTGGTGGCCGTGCCGCGATCGGACCGCGTCTTGTTGGCGAGGTCGGGCGAATCGACGCGGCGATGGTCGAAGAGCCCGGCTTCCACGTGCTCGTTCACCGGCATCACGGCGTCGACGTACTGGAGGTAGTAAAGCCTCGGGCAATACGTGACCTGATTGAGGGCGCGGACCGGGATCGGATCGGTTGTCATGGGAGCCTCTTCTTGTTCCCACGCGGAGCGTGGGAACGGTTTTCGGACGCTCTGCGTCCCGGTTTTGAGAGATACGCTGATGAGAAGTTCAGGCACCCACCTCTCCCCGTTGGGGAGAGGTCGCCATGCCGATGCGAATGC
>JAYTUG010000071.1:0-2801 GCA_043744695.1 Gemmataceae bacterium | reverse complement strand
CCGCTCATCGACCCCACCGGTGGCCGCTTCGGCATCGGCTTCGTTCGCGCCGAGTTCGACATTCACCCCAACGATTGGTTCCTCACCTGCCACTTCGTAGACGACATGGTGATGCCCGGCACGCTCATGTACGAGTGCTGCCTGCACACGCTCCGCATCTTTCTCATGCGGCTCGGGTGGATCGGCGACGAAGTGATTTGCGAACCGATCCCCGGCATCGACAGCCGCCTCAAGTGCCGAGGCCAGGTGATCGCCACGACGAAGACCGTGACTTACGAAGTGACGGTGAAGGAACTCGGCTACGGGCCCCCTGGGAGCGCGGGCGTCCCGCCCGCTCCGTACTGCATTGCCGATGCGCTTATGTACGCCGACGGCAAGCCGATCGTCGAGATCACGAACATGTGCCTGAAGATGTCGGGCCTGACCCGCGAGAAGCTGGAACAAACCTGGTCCCCGGCGCTCCGCTCCGAGGACTCCGCGTCGCGGCTAATCTTTAACTTCGATCGCGATCACATCCTCGCCTATGCCACGGGTAAGCCTTCCGACGCCTTTGGGGAACCGTACAAGCCGTTCGACCGGGATCGCGTGATCGCGCGGCTGCCCGGCCCGCCCTTCATGTTCATCGACCGCATCACGCCGACCTCAGGCACGCCGTTCGTGCTGAAGGCCGGGGCCGCGTGTATCGGTGAATATGACGTGCCTCCGGACGCTTGGTATTTCGAAGCCAATCGCAGCGAGAAGATGCCGTTCAGCGTCCTGTTGGAGATAGCCCTTCAACCGTGCGGCTGGCTCGCGGCCTACTGCGGTTCGGCACTCACGAGCCCCATCGACATGAGCTTCCGCAACCTCGGCGGCAAGGCCACGCAGTTTCTCGCGGTCACGCCCGACATCGGCACCCTGAGCATGACCGCGAAGATGACCAACGTCTCGAGTTCCGCCGGGATGATTATTCAACATTACGACATGCTCGTGTCGAGCCGCGAGGGGAAGGTGTACGAGGGAACGACGTACTTCGGGTTCTTCACGAAGGATCAACTGGCGAACCAAGTCGGCATCCGCGAGGCGAAGGTGCCGTGGCCGAGCGGTCAGGATGTGGCTCGAAGTGAACGGGGTGAGTTGCCGCACGACGCGCCGTTTCCCGCGCCCAAATTTCGGATGGTGGATCGCATCGAAACCTACCTTCCTGAAGGGGGCTCGAAGGGGATCGGGCTGGTCGTGGGACGCATCGCGGTCGATCCCGCGGCGTGGTTCTTCAAGGCCCACTTCGTGCAGGATCCGGTCTGGCCCGGCTCGCTTGGGCTGGAATCATTCCTGCAATTACTGAAGTATGTGGCCTGGAAGCGTTGGGCGAAGTCGCCGCACGACTGGCAGACGACCGCCCTGAACCGCCCGCATTCGTGGGTCTACCGCGGGCAGGTTCTGCCCACGGATCGCGAAGTGACCGTGATCCTCGAAGTGACCGAAGCCGACGACTCCGCCCAACGCCTAAAAGCGAATGGCTTCCTGACAGTCGATGGCCGCGTGATCTACCAGATGATCGACTTTACTCTAGAGTAACGAGGATGAATTACTCGCGCGTTCACATCGAATCGATCGGGTACGAACTCGCTCCGGTGGTGGTTTCCACCGCGGAGTTGGAGTCGCGGCTCGCACCAATGTACGACTCGATGGGTATGGCCGCGGGGCAACTCGAACTGCTCACGGGCATCAGCGAGCGGCGCTGGTGGGAGCCGAATTATCCCGTCTCGCAGGGTGCCGCCGCCGCCGGACGCAAAGCCCTGGCACGAGCGGACGTGAGCCCCGACGAAATCGATGTACTCATCTATGCCGGCGTCTGCCGCGAAAACTTTGAACCGGCCACCGCCTGCTCCGTCGCCAATCAGTTGAACATCAACCGCGATGCCACCATCTACGACATCAGCAACGCTTGCCTCGGCGTCTTGAACGGCGTCGTCGATGTCGCCAACCGCATCGAACTCGGCCAGGCCCGTGCCGGGCTCGTCGTCTCCGCCGAGACGAGTCGCGAAATCAACGAGAGCACCATCGAGCGCATGGTGAATTCGAAGTCGCGCGATCTCTTCGTCGAATCGGTGGCCACGCTCACCGGCGGTTCCGGAGCCGTCGCGGTGCTGGTCACGAGTGCGGATTTCTCCCGCGAGAAGCGACGCAAGCTCATCGGCGGCGTGGTCAAGAACGAATCGCAACACCACCACCTGTGCCGCTGGGGCTTCCAGTCGATCCTGCCCGCAGCCGTGGGAACGGTCGGTAAGGTCTTCGGTACGGGAGCCGGTGCATTGGTTCAAAAAGGCCTCGACCGCACGCACGGTCTCGCCGCCGGGGCCACAGCCCTTCTCCGTCAAGGCCTCGACCTCGGCCTGCGACACGTGAAAATCCCGTTCATGGAAACGCACGCTGGCGAAGTGCTGAAGCACGGCGTCGACCTCGGCAACCGCACCTGGCACGCCTTCCTCGAAAAGTTCGCCTGGCGGCCCGAGTACCTCGACAAAGTGATCTGCCATCAGGTCGGCTCCGGCCACCGCGATGCCGTGCTCAAAGCCTGCGGCATCCCGCTCGAAAAGGACTACAGTACCTTCCCGTTCCTCGGGAACATGGGAACGGTTTCGCTACCGCTCACGGCGGCCCTGGCCGAGGAACGCGAGTTCCTCAACCCCGGCGACCGCGTCGGCTGGCTCGGCATCGGCAGCGGCCTGAACTGCCTCATGCTCGGAATCGAGTGGTGAAAGTTTAGCCGCGACGCGGAGTCCTCGGAGCGGAGCGCGCTCCCCACCGAGGCCGCCCCG
>JAYTUG010000070.1:0-11040 GCA_043744695.1 Gemmataceae bacterium | reverse complement strand
AGCATCTGCGCCGCTCCAGTTCGATCTTCCGGATTCGCACGCAACCAGGCGTCGATGAACGGGCCGATGAGCCAAGCCCAGACGGTTCCCTGATGGTACGCCGCATCGCGCGAGCGGAGGTCGCCGAAGTACTTCGCCTTGTAGTCGGGATGCCCCGGCGCGAGCGACCGTAGGCCGACCGGTGTGAGCAATTTTTCCTTCACGACCTGGAGAACGCGCTGCCAGCGATCGTGGTCGAGGACGGCGTGTTCGAGTGAAATGGAGAAAACCTGATTGGGTCGCAGGGCTGAATCGTCAGTACCATCCGGGCCATCGAGTACGTCGAAGAGGTAGCCGCCCGCCTCGTACCAGAAGCGGCGGTTGAAGGAATCGCGAGTCTGCTCGGCCCGATCGGCGAGCGGCTTCGCGGCCTCCTCGCCTTCCTCTTCCCGCACCCAACCTTCGAGCAGTCGCAGCGCGTTGTACCAGAGCGCGTTGATCTCCACGGCTTTGCCGCGCCGCGGCGTCACCACCCAATCTCCTACCTTCGCATCCATCCAGGTGAGTTGATAGCCTTCTTCGCCTTGCTGCAGGAGGCCATCTGCGGGATCGACGCCGATGCCGAATCGGGTGCCAGCAATGTGGTGTTCGATCACGTCCTTTAACTTGGGCAGGAGCAGGCGGAGCGTCGCGCGATCGTCCGTATAGGCGAGGTAGCGCGAGAGTGCGTGGAAGTACCAGAGCGTGGCATCGGCCGTGTGGTACAGCCCG
Organism: Gemmataceae bacterium; assembly: GCA_043744695.1. Lineage (GTDB taxonomy): Bacteria > Planctomycetota > Planctomycetia > Gemmatales > Gemmataceae > Urbifossiella. The sequence continues at coordinate 10,290 of JAYTUG010000070.1, read as the reverse complement.
TCCTGCTCTTTTTCGAGGAACAAGTTGGGGATGAGTCCATCGCGGATGTGCTGCGCGAAGGTGCGGAGAATGTAGCTGGCCTCGGTGTGGCGACCGGTGCAGAGCGTGAGCCCTTCGAGGCTAATCATGGTGTCGCGGCCCCAGTCGGTGAACCAGTGGTAGCCGGCGATGATCGATCGCGCTTCGTCGCCTTGGGCGCGAGCGCGGGCAGAATCGGCGACGCGCCCCGCCGGGGTGAAGATGAACTGATCGGCGGCGAGGACCAATTCCGCGGCGAGCCCAGAACGTGCCGCAGGAACGGCTTGTTCGATCAGTCGCTGCCGCCGGGCCACTTCGCAATTGAGAGCCTCCGCCGGATCGATGGCCGCGATACTTTCCCACGGCTCGGTCGAGAACACGAGAGTCGCGCTGCGACCGGGCTCCAGATCGAGTCGGAACTGCCCGGGCGACCAGAGCGCTCCTTCGTATTGGTAGCCCCGGCTTTCTTCGATGCGGTAGAGGATGTCTTCGGTGCGTTCGCCGCGGGAGGTGAAGCCGGCGTTGCCGCCGCCGGCTACCGTCATGCGAAGCGCCGGCCAAGGAGGTCCGCCGGAAATCTCGTACCGATCCTGCGAAACCGTCATCGTGTACGGGTCGCCGAATTCTTCGCTCACGTGGTCGTCGTGGCCGCGAAAGTGGATCGACGGTTTCAGTTTCAGCCGAATCGTGCCCGGCGCCTTCACCAATCGATACTCCACGTACACCGTGTTGTGCCGATAGGCGAAGTAGATCCGCTTTTCGAGCAGGCAGCCTTCCACCTCGTAGCTCCAGACGGGCAGCCCGGTTTCGAGGCGGAATTCGACGAGGTGCTCGGCCCCGTGAATGTGGAGTTGCCCTTCTTTCTTTTCTTCGCCGCCGAACGGAATGGTGCGGTAGTCGGCGAGCCGCACGAACTCCCAGAGGTGGTTGACCATCATGACGCGACCGAGGGGCGCGGGAAGGGCCGCAATGAGGATGCCGTGGTAGCGGCGCGTAGCAGCACCGCAGATGGTGCCGGAAGCGTAGCCGCCGAGGCCGTTGGAAACGAGCCACTCGCGTTCGAGGAGTGCGGCAGCTTCGGGCCGCTCGCCCGGCTTCCACGCTTTCGTCAGGACTTCATCGCGCATAGTGATTCCTCACGTGAAATACGAGCATTTCGGATGCCGCCCCGAATGTCTCAATCTGGCACGCCATTCGCCCGCAGTTAGTTTATGAACGAGAACGACCCGCTTTGGTATAAGGACGCCATCATTTACGAGGCCCCGGTCCGGGCCTTCAACGACAGCGATGGCGACGGCTTCGGCGACTTCCGCGGCCTCACCCAAAAGCTCGATTACCTCGAAGATCTCGGCATCACGGCGATCTGGATTCTCCCTTTCTACCCCTCGCCGCTCCGCGACGATGGCTACGACATTGCGGATTACACTGCGGTCCACCCGCAATACGGTCGGCTCGAAGACTTCAAAGAGTTCCTGGCATCCGCCCATCGCCATGGCATCCGCGTCATCACCGAACTCGTTCTGAACCACACGTCCGATCAGCACGCGTGGTTCCAGCGCGCCCGTACCGCGCCGCCCGGCAGCCCCGAACGCAATTTCTACGTCTGGTCCGATACACCGGACAAGTATCCGGATGCCCGCATCATCTTCAAGGATTTCGAACCGTCGAACTGGTCGTGGGATCCGGTCGCCAAGCAATACTTCTGGCACCGCTTCTACCACCATCAACCCGACCTGAACTTCGACAACCCGGCCGTTTGGGAAGCACTTTTTCCGGTGCTCGATTTCTGGATGGAACTCGGCGTGGACGGCATGCGGCTCGACGCCATCCCGTTCCTCTTCGAGCGAGAAGGCACCACCTGCGCGAACTTGCCGGAGACGCACGGCTTCCTCAAGACCCTCCGCAAACGCATGGACGAAAAGTTCCCCGGCCGCATGTTCCTCGCCGAGGCGAACGAGTGGCCCGAGGACGTTCTCCCCTACTTCGGCGATGGCGACGAGTGCCACATGGCGTTCAACTTCCCCGTCATGCCGAGGCTCTTCATGGCCGTGCATCAGGAAGATCGCTTCCCCATTCTCGACATCCTCGAACAGACGCCGCCGATTCCCGACTCGTGCCAGTGGTGCCTCTTCCTCCGCAACCACGACGAACTGACGCTGGAAATGGTGACGGACGAAGAGCGCGACTACATGTACCGGGCGTATGCGGAGGATCGCACGGCCCGGATCAATCTGGGCATTCGCCGGCGACTCGCACCGCTGCTCAAGAACGATCGGCGGCGCATCGAACTGATGAACGCGCTGCTCTTCTCGCTGCCGGGCACGCCGGTGATTTACTACGGCGACGAGATCGGCATGGGCGACAACATTTACCTCGGCGACCGCAACGGAGTTCGCACGCCGATGCAGTGGAGCGGCGACCGCAACGCCGGCTTCAGTCGCGCCAACCCCCAGAAACTGTTCCTCCCGATCACCATCGACCCCGAGTACCACTACGAAGCCGTGAACGTCGAGACGCAGCAAAGCAATCCGAATTCGCTCCTGTGGTGGATGAAGCGGCTCATCGCATTGCGGAAGCGGTTCCAGGCGTTCGGCCGCGGCACGCTCGAATTCCTCCGGCCCGCGAACACCAAGGTACTCGCCTTCGTCCGCAAGTTCGGCGACGAACGCATTCTCGTCGTGGCGAATCTTTCGCGTTTCGTGCAGTTCGCGGAACTGGATTTGCGCGAATTCGCCGACGTCGTGCCGGAAGAGGTCTTCGGCCGCACCGCGTTCCCCCGCATCGGCGAACAGCCCTACCTGCTGACGCTCGGAGCACACGGCTTCTTCTGGTTTTCGCTTCCGCTCCCGGTGCCGACGATCGCAGGTGGTTCCGCGCAGGATGCCGAGTTGCCGAGTTTGGAAATCTCCCGGCCGCTGGCCGAGCGGTTCGATCCCATCTTCGTCGATGAGATCGAGGCGCTGTTGCCGGACTACCTCACGCGAAGGCAACTGGGCCGCAGCGGTTCCCCGGTCGTGAACGCTCTGGTGAGGTACGCCGTCCGCATCGGAGCGGAGGAAGTCGAAGTTTGGTTCTTGCTGGTGGACGCCGAGTTCCGCGAGGGGATTTCCGAGACAGTTTCACTGGCGCTGGCGTTCGTACCGGAGGAAGCAATCGGGAGCCTCGCGGTGCCGATCGCGGAGATCGGGTTCGCGCGGATCGACGCCCCCGTTAGAGGCGTACTCTGCGATGCGTTGGCCGTGCCTTCGTGCGGCCGCGCTTTGCTCCACGGCATCCTCACCGGACGAACACGATCAGTTCCCGGCGGCGAACTCGTTCTCGCACCTCTGGGCGCGCACATCAGCGATACCGAGAATGCGGCCCTCGACGCGCTGCCCGTGGTGCCGCTCCGAAACGATCGAAACATCTTTGCTCTCGCCTACGGCGATGCGTACATCCTCAAGACGTTTCGCCGGGTAGAAGAAGGGATCAGCCCCGCCGTGGAGATCGGTCGCTTTCTCGGCTCGCAGACGGCCTACGAAGGCTTCGCGCCGCTGGCCGGCACAATCGAGTACCGTCGCCGCGGCGCGGCACCAGCCACCCTCGACGTGCTCTATCGCTACGTGCCGCATCAGAGCACGGCCTGGCAGTACGCCATCGACGAACTGAGTCGCTACTTCGAGCGCGTGGCCGCACTCTCGCGCGAGTCGCCGCCTCAACCGCCCTCCGTCGTTCCCGTACTCGGCGAGTGCCCCGACTGCACCGGCGACTGGAACGAACTCGCGGGAGGATTTGCGGATGCCGTGCGCTTGCTCGGCAGGCGAACCGCCGAGATGCACGCGGCCCTCGCGAGTTCGCGTTCGCTGCCCGCCTTTGCGCCGGAGCCCTTCAACAAAGCCTATCGCCGTTCCATCTATCAAGAAATGCGGAACGGCGTGGGCCGCGTGTTCCGACGGCTCGAACGCGCGATGCCGAGACTGCCCGATTCGGCACGCGATCCCGCGAAACAACTGCTCGGCCTCGAAGTGGAGATCGTCGAGCGATTCCACGACGTGCTTCAACCCTCGCTGGATGCGTCGCGCATCCGCATTCACGGCAACTACCACCTCGCCAACCTGCTCCACACGGGCAAGGATTTCGCGGTCTCCGATTTCGATGGCGAACCGGGCCGGACGGTCGAGGATCGCCGGGTGAAGCGGTCGCCGCTCCGCGACGTGGCCAGCATGATTCGGTCCTTCGATTACGCCGTACAAACGACGCTGCTCGGTCTGAACAGTCGCCGAGGTCGGGCTCAGGGCGTGATCCGCGACGAGGATTTGCCGGCACTCGGTCCTTGGGCCGAGGCTTGGTATCACCGCATGTCCCGCGAGTTCGCGACCTCGTACATGGCGGTGATTTCGCCCTCAGGACTCTTGCCGGCTAGCGAGGAGAGTTGCCGATCGCTGCTCGAGCTATTCATGCTGGAGAAGGCCGTGACGGAGGTGGAGAACGAGTTGCTGAAGCAGTCGGAGAAGGTGGTTGTTCCGATCCGCGGCATCCTGCGGCTGATGGGTGCGACGGGGTGAATCACTCAGTTCGCTTCCCGACAAAATCTCGTTGGCCTGCGACTTCTAGTCTCAGCAGTACCACGTCGAGGATCGGTTCGATCCAGCGGTGGTTATCGTGGAACAAGACGACGTCGCCGGGTTGGATGAGTTCGAGAACCTGATGGGCACAATCGCGGGCGTCGGCTGCGGAACGGCAGCGCCAGTCGCCGCTGTCGAGGGTCCAGTTCAGGCACCGCAATCCGTGTCGACGGGCCGCGAGGCGGAGGCCGGGAGTGAGTTTGCCGTACGGCGGGCGGAAGAGTTTCGCGGCGGGAACCAGCTCCTGACAACGGGCGACTTCCTCGTGTGCTTGGCGGAAGTTCAGCCAGCCGAGGTCGGGGTGCGAGTAGGTGTGGTTGCCGAGTGCGTGCCCGGCGTCTTCGATCCGTTCGACGAGATGCGGGTCGGCTTCGATCCGCTTGCCGAGAAGGAAGAACGCCGCCGTCAGGTGGCGTTCGCTTAGGCGCTCCAAGACCGCGGGCGTGTACTCCGGATGCGGGCCGTCGTCGAAGGTTAGCAGGACGTTGGAAGCCGCAGGCACGAGGAGCCGTTTGAGCCAGTGCGGTCGGCGAGCGAAGGCTGGCATCATGCGGCCCGCCCTTCACCCGTTCGCGGCGTTCGGTCCCACGTTCGCGGTCTCGGCAAGAGCAGGCCCGCCATTGCGACCCCGAGCAGGCGCAGCACTACGATCGGCGACAAAGCGAGCAGTCCGAATCGCCGGCGAGTCAAACCCACTTCGAGCATGGCCTTCAGGTAGATGAGTGCCGTGATCAGCAGAAGCGAACCGGCCCAGGTGCTGAACCGATTACAGGCGAAGCAGAATGCCGCCGTCGCGAAGAGGTGCGCGAGGGCGACCGGCTTGCTGGCGAGGGGGCCGGCGACTGCCCAGCGCCGGCGTTGCCGACAAAGCATGGCGAGGCTTGCGGGAGCATTGCACGATACGATTGCGTTCGAGCAGAGCCGCACCCGAACGCCCGCGCGTCGCAACTCGCGGTCGTACTCGGCATCTTCGACCGGACTCGCCGTGCTCCACTTCACGTGGCTCAGCACTTCGTGCCGCAGCGCCATACCGGTACCCCGAAGCGGAACGCGGAATCCGAGGCGGTCGCGACCCGACGCGACGGCGCGATCGATGGCCGCTCCCACGGCAGCCACGTAACCGGCAGGACCGTCGTCGGCATTCCGCGATTGCACCGCGGCCTGCACCACGTCCGCACCGGCTGCGAAGGTTGCGTTCAGTTCGCGAAGGGCCGTGGGGTTCAGTTCGCAATCCGCATCGAGAATGAGAACGATGCTATTAGCCGGACGCGCCAGCGACGGTCGTTCGAGCATCTCAATCCCGGCCGCGATGGCGAAGCCCTTGCCCCGGCGTTTCGCGTTCGTGCGCACGAGGCACTCCGCGCCCTGTTGCCTTGCCACTTCGGCCGTGGCATCCGAGCAGTTATCGGCCACGACCAGAATCTTGAAATGGGTTGCGGGATAGTCTTGTGCGGCGAGCGAACAGAGAGCCGTACCCAGAGTCGATTCTTCGTCGTGCGCCGGAATCAAAACTGTAAATTGCAGCGGTTTCGCAACCGGCTGAGCCGGTCCGTCATGCTTCATTCCCAGAACGGTGCAAACCAGGTACGCCAGGCAAACCGCGGTCGCGGGGATGAGGCAAGTCAGGCAAACCAGGTCAATCCACATCGGCGTTCCATCGAATTCGGTACACGAACCACGGGACAGCGTAGCCCGTTGTCAGCTATAAGGTCAATCCACATCGGCGTTCCATCGAATTCGGTACGGGGCCCCCCCTCCTCATTTCGACCAGAACCCGCTAGGTTATTCATTCTACCGTCGGCGAACGCGCCGATTGAGCATCCCAACTGCACACCCGACCGGGGTTCGAATCATGGCGAAGTCCAAAGAAGCCCGCTCCACCATCAAGCTCAAGAGCGAGGCTAGCGACCACTGTTACTTCACGGAAAAGAACCGAAACAACTCGAAAGAACGCATCTCGCTGAAGAAGTACGACCCGACCCTTCGCAAGCGCGTGATGTACAAAGAAGCCAGCAAGGTTTGAACCGTAGGTTCAACCCCAAGAAGCCGGTGCGAGAAGCACTGGCTTCTTTCGTTGGTTCACTTCTTGGGCTTCAGCACGATCTGCCTCAAGTCCATGACCGCGACGCCGGGCTTCGTTTTCGCCTTCACACTGAGGTTGAAGCGGCCCGGCTTCTCGAACGTGAACGAGCCGACCTCGCGGGCTTCGAATGCCTGAAAGCCGCCCGTGTCCTTCACCGTGAAGGTCTGCTTCTGGTCGCCGACGGCGAGTTCGACCTCGGCTCCGCCGCTTCCCTTCCCGCAGCCTTGCAGCACCTCGATTGAAAACGTGCCCGGCTTCTCGACCGTGAATTCAAACTCGGCCCAGTCGTCGCGGTTCACCCAGAAGCCGAGTGTGTTCTTGTGCGGGAGAGGTTCGAAGCGGAGCATCGCGCCGTGAACGGTCGCGGTGCGTCCCGGCAGCGTGATCGTGCCGTCCTTGTTCGGCGGATTCGGCACGTACTCCGGGTTGAGCGTCGGCATCTTCGCACCCACGCTCTTGCGCCAGGCGTCGAGCCGCGCGGCTAAGTTCGCTGCAATCTCCTTCTTCTCTTCGATCAGATTGCGGCTCTCGGAAAGGTCTTGCTTCACGTTAAAGAGTTCGCGACGGCCGTCTTCGTAAAACTCGATCAGCTTGAAGTCGCCGGCGCGGATCGCGCCGCCCGGCTTCCCACCCTGATTCGAATAGTGCGGGTAGTGCCAGAAGATCGCGTCGTCCTTGCGTTCGATCTTGCCCCCGCGGAGCGCGGGGAGGAGCGAGACGCCATCGACTTCTGAACTCGATTTCGTTCCACTTGCTTCGAGCAGAGTTGGGAAGAAGTCGATGCTGCATCCGGCTTCATTCACGGTCGTGCCCGGCGTCACGTGCCCCGGCCACTTCACGATCATCGGCACGCGCACGCCCCCCTCGTAGAGGAAGCCCTTTCCCTCCCGCAACGGCCCGTTGAACGTCAGTGCGAACGGCGACCCTTCCAGCGTCGCCAGCCCGCCGTTGTCCGAAGTGAAGATCACAATCGTGTCGTCTGCCAGTTTCAACTCGTCGAGCTTCTTGACAACGCGGCCCACGGCATCGTCGAGGCTCTCGAGCATGGCCGCATAAACCGGATGGCTCTGCTTGCCGTGCGAAGGCTGACCCGGATACTTCGCGATCAGGTCTTTCTTCGCCGCGAGCGGAATGTGCGGTGCGTAGTGCGGCAAGTACAAGAAGAACGGCTTCGCGCGATTCGCCTCGATGAACTTCTCCGCCTCGGCCGCGAGTCGATCCGTGAGGTACTCGCCGTCTGGGGCGTTCTCCAGCCCTGGCATCGACCCGTTCTTGTTCTTAAACGGTGCGAAGTAACTGCGCGGTCCGCCGGTCGAGTCCCCGGCTACGTTCGCGTCGAAGCCTTGCTTCGTCGGATCGAAACCCGCACCGCCGAGGTGCCATTTGCCGATGCTCCCGGTGGCGTATCCGTGGGCTTTTAACACCTCCGCGAGGGTGACTTCTTCCAAGGGAAGTTCCAGGCGGATCGTCGGGTGCTTGAGCTTCTGATCCGAACGGTCGGGGCGGCCCGGCAGGAACGTCGTGATGTTCGTTCGCTGCGGATAGCGACCCGTGAGGATGCTCACTCGCGTGGGCGAACAGACGGGACAGGCCGCGGAGAAGTCCGTGAAGCGAGCACCGTCTTTCGCCAGTTTGTCGATGTGCGGCGTCTTGTGGAAGGTGCTGCCGTAGCAGCCGAGGTCGCGCCCGCCGAGGTCGTCCGCCACGATGAGCACGACGTTCGGCTTCCGCGCCGGCTCCGCGGCTACCACGGGAATCTGGAATGCCAACGCGAGTAAGAGCGCGAAGAATCTCGACATAGGAGAGCCTCGGGGAGATGCCTCAGTGTATCAGACCGGGCAGATGAATAGCATTGCCACAGGGTGCGGTACATGGTTTGTAATAGTCACGCCGCCATCCGGTGGCGGTTCTGACCGGATTCTTGCGCCTCCCGGCGCTGCCAAAACGACACCAAGGGACAATCGTCGCTCAACTGATCCGCACGCAGTTGCAACATCTCCTCCGCACCCGCTTCCGTCCAAAACTTCTCGCTTCCCTTCAACCGATAATTGAACTGCTTTACCGCCGACTCCACATAACTCGACACCATCGGCAAACCCGCCCGCCGATACTCCGCGTACTTCATCCGCTCCCGGTTGTTCCGCAAATACTCCAACGCACGACCCACCACCCGACGCGGACAACTCGCCGGATCGCTCGTTTGCCACAGGCCCAACTCCAATTGCCGAACCGCCAACTCCTCGATCACCGCGTCCACACGACCCTGCCACACCAGGTTGATCCACCGCGCGTAACACGACCATCCGTCCGCAAACGCCCGACCCGCCATCGCGGCCGCGAACACGTACGACAGCGCATGAATGAAATCCAAAATCGGCACGAACGACGAGAAGTGGTTCCGCCACATCGTCCAGTTGGTCGCGGCGCCGTCGCCGAGGAACGCCTTCCGCGACGCCCCGTAAAACCCCTTCCGCCACGCCGCCGACGCCACCATCGGACCGAACGCCGCCCACGGCCGACGCGTCGCCACCAAGGTCTTTTCCTTCACCTTCGGAGGCTTCCACGGGGCCGGTTCCGCCGACGCCTCGGCCGCGTCCTCCGCCGGGGAATCGGCCTCGGTCGGTGCCCCGCGCGGCGCCGGCGACCGCGTCTTCAACTCGCGCGTCAACTTCAGAATTCGCAGGGGATTCACGAACGTCGCCGGGACTTCCGGACACGGGTCGACCGCGTGCTCGTCGCTCGTCAGAGTCATCAGCAAGCCGATCTTGTCTTCGCGCCAGTGTCGGCCGTTGTTCGGCCGCTCCTCGCCATCGTCATCGATCTCGTCCTCGTCCGCTGCGGCCCCGTCGACGATCTGCAACCGCCCGCCATCGGTGCCGACTACGGCCAGGTTCGGCGCGGTCACACCCGCCGGCACGCCCTTACGTTCCACCAACGGCAACGCGTGATACGCCGCCGTTGCCGCGTCGCGTTCCGCACACCGTTCGTCGCCGATCGGCTTGCAGAGCCGACGCACTTCCTTGTCCGGAATCGACAAATCGAAGAGTTCTTGCAGACCCGCGGCCGCTTGTTGATACGACGTGTTCGTGGAACCGGCGAAGACGATCTTGGCCTGCACGCCCGGACTATACGCCGTCCGATCGAGGCCCAGGCTCTTGGACTGCGGGAAAAAAAGCCCGCCGACAGCGGCGGCAGTATTCGTGGGGCTCTTGCCATTCGGCTTCGCCGCCGCGGGTCGACACCACGCGGGGTTCCGGGTCGGCGGCTTCGGTGCCGCCTCGGCAACTCGGACAGCACTGATACTCGGCGGACCGTTCGACGGCGGGCGTGTCGCCCTGGCGTTGCAAGGTTTGCAGCAGCAACCGTTCGGAGAGAACTTGCTGGACGGCCAGTGCCACGTCTTCGATCTCGGTGAGTTTGGTGCCCCAGGCCGGGCCGTTGGGTCCCCAGATCTGATCGACGAGGTATTTGGCGACGCCGTGGAGATACGGACGGACGTCCTCGACGGCGGCGTGGGTGTGTCGGGTGAATGCCATCCGTGGCACCTGTTGGGGGTTAGGGCGATCAGGGAATGCGGTTTTCGAG
>JAYTUG010000069.1:0-11075 GCA_043744695.1 Gemmataceae bacterium | reverse complement strand
CATCGGCATCGCGACCTCTCCCCAACGGGGAGAGGTGAAGAGATCGATCGTGCTTTCGTTCCATAAATGAACTGCCTACTTCGGGAGGCACACCCCTCGAAGCACGCAGACTTCGATTCTCATACCTTCTTCCCTCTCACTGCCTACGATGATTAGTTGGAAGAATGCAATTGCCCGGCCGCGGCGAACCCAACGCCCGGTTGCCGGGTTGAATAGCGTAGAGCCTATCCGCCGCCATGTTGCGCGACTCACGCGATGAGTAGATTGCGAAGGTGCGATTTTCATGCTTGAAGCCGCGACTACTCCCTGCTTTGCGGGCGTTCCTGCGCGCGGAGTGGAACCCGACGACGAACCGCGATTGCTCCACGAGTTCTTCCTGCGCTCGGCCCGCCAGTGGCCCGAGAACATCGCGATCGAAGTGCCTCCCTCGGCAACTCGGCCCAGCCGCAGGTCGATCACCTATTTCGAACTCGATCGGCGGAGCGACGCTCTGGCGAATCGGCTGCGCGAGTTCGCGACCGGCGAATGCTTCGTCGCGATCCTGCTGCCTCGCGATTCCGAATATCTCTACGCGGCTCAACTCGCCGTGCTGAAGGCCGGTGCTGCCTACGTCTGCATCGAGCCCACGTTCCCGGATGCCCAGGTTCACTACATTTTGAACGATTCGCGACCCGTCGCTGTGATTGCGGATGCGGAAGGATCGGTTCGGGTTCGTAAACTCGCTCCCGATGTCGATGGCATCCTCGATGCCGTTGCGTGTCGGGACGAGTGCCGGGCGCCTCGACCCGCCTCGTGGCTCACGCAACGGAGCCTCGCCTACGCGATCTACACGTCCGGTACCACGGGTCGGCCCAAGGGCGTGCTAATCGAGCACGGCAGCATCGCGAACCTCGTCCAGGCCGACATCGACACTGTACCCATCGAACCGGAAGATCGCGTCGGGCAGAATTCCTCCTGTGCCTACGATTCCTCCGTCGAGGAAATCTGGTCGGCTTTCGCGGCCGGGGCCACGCTCGTGGTGATGGACGACGCGACGACGCGACTGGGGCCGGACCTCGTGCCCTGGCTTCGCGACGAGCGCATCAGCATCTTTTCTCCGTCCCCGACATTGCTGCGCAGTACGGGTTGCACGAATCCCGAAAAGGAACTCCCTCTGCTTCGGCGGATCCACGTTGGAGGCGAGCCGCTGCCTCCGGACATCGCGGAACGCTGGTCGCGCGGTCGCGAACTCCACAACGATTACGGTCCCACTGAATGCTCCGTCACCGCGACGCGGAGGCGAATTCGTCCCGGCGACGCCATCACGATCGGCCGGCCGCGAATGGGCCTTCACGCCTGGGTTCTCAACGAGAAGTTGGAAGAAGTCTCGGCCGGCGAGACCGGGGAGCTTTGTTTGGGCGGTGTCGGCCTGGCACGCGGTTACTTGAACGATCCGGGACTGACCGCGCGCAAGTTCCCAATCCATCCTCGCCATGGCCGCATCTACCGAACGGGCGATCTGGCGCACCGCGAGGCCTCTGGCAACCTCGTCTGCCACGGCCGCATCGATTCCCAGGTCAAGGTTCGCGGCTACCGCATTGAACTCGAAGCGATCGAGGCTCGCCTCGCGGCCTGTCCGGGAGTTCGTGCGGCCGCGTGCCGCGTGCAAGGCGATGGGCCGGCCCAGCAAATCGCGGCCCTCCTCGTGCCGAGCGATCGCGAGAAACCACCGAGTCTGGATGCGGTCAAGGACGCGATTCGAGCCCAACTGCCCGAGTACATGGTCCCAACCCATTTCGCTTTTTTGGATCAGCTTCCGACTACGACCAGCGGCAAATTGGATCGGCTGGCGCTGCCGGTTTTAGAAGTTCACGTGGAAGCGGGTGGGACGCTGCTCGCGCCGCGCGACCCGATCGAAGCGAAGATCGCGGCCGCGATCGGCAAGTCGCTCGGAGTGAACGAGGCCATCGGAGTCGATCGCGATTTCTTCCACGACCTCGGCGGCGACTCGCTCCGCGCCGCGATGACGATCACGATTCTGCGGAAGGATCCAGCCACCGCCGCACTCGCGGTCCGCGATATCTACGAAGCCCGTACCATCGAGCAACTCGCGAAACACGCGCAAACCGCGGTCGAACACCGTGCCGTCGCACGGGAACCGAGACCAATGGGGCATCCGCTTCTGGCCACCTTCGCTCAGAGTCTCTGGCTCGTGCTCGGGTTCGTGCTCGCGGGGCCGCTGGCTTACTTCCTCGCCTATCACGGCATCCCAGAACTCACCCGCGAACTCGGGCTCGCTCCCTTCGTGCTCGCCGCTCCGATCATTCTTTACGCCGGTCTGGGGCTCTATGCCCTGGCGACGATTGCGTTCGCGGTGCTGAGCAAGAAGGCACTCATCGGCACGTATCGACCGCTGAGCGAGCCAGTCTGGGGAAACTTCTACGTGCGGAACTGGATGGTGACGCAAGCCGTCCGGATCATCCCGTGGCGGACGCTCGAAGGGACCGTCTTTCAGCATTCGGTTCTGCGATTGCTCGGGGCCCGCATCGGACGGCGCGTTCACATCCATCGGGGCGTGAACCTGCTCCACGGCGGTTGGGACCTTCTCGACATCGGCGACGACGCCACGCTTTGCCGCGATGTTTCGCTGCGGCTCGTGGAACTCGCCGCCGGTCAGGTCGTTGTCGGCCCAGTGAGTATCGGAGCCGGCTGCACCCTGGACGTGCGTTCGGGCATGGCCGGACATTCCCGCCTGGAAGCGAACTCGTTCTTGACCGCGCATTCGTTCCTCCCGAGTGGAACCGCAATCCCCGCCGGTGAGCGCTGGGACGGAATCCCTGCGGCGCGTGCGAGTACCGCTCCGGAGGTCGTCGAACTTCCACCTGGCAGCCGCGTGCTTTCGCCCGTGAAGCACGGCCTCCTGCTGATTGCGGGCCGCATGCTGCTCGCCGCGAGTGCGACCTTCCCCCTCGCGATCGCAGTCTTGGCCTTCACGTTGATTCAAGGGATCGACGCAACCGAGGCCGCGGAGTGGATTCTGCATCCAGAAGTCAGTGCGGAGGAGCTTCTGCTCGGTGCCGCGGCTATCGCGTTGAGCGTGCCGCTGATGCTGATCGGCCAGTGCCTCTCGATGCGTACGCTGGGCCGCATCCCCGAAGGCGTCGTGAGCCGGTGGAGCCCGGCGTACATTCGCGTTTGGCTGAAGATGGAGATTCTCGATGCCGCGAATGAGTGGCTCAGCGGCACGATGATGTGGCGCGTCTGGCTCCGCGGAGCCGGCATGAAAGTCGGCCGCCATTCCGAACTCAGCACCATCTTCGATACCGTGTTGGAACTGACCGAAGTCGGGAACGAATCGTTCCTCGCGGACGGCATCTTTCTCGGCGGGCCGCGGATTCATCGCGGCGCGGTCACGCTCGCCCGCACCCACCTCGGCGACGATGTCTTTCTCGGCAACTACGCCGTGATTCCAAATGGAAGTACGATCCCCGATGGCGTGCTGCTCGGCGTCTGCACCGTGGCCGACGCCCATCGCATTCGACCCCGCACCTCCTGGTTCGGCCATCCGCCGTTCGAGCTTCCCAAACGCGAAGTACTCGAAGACGACATCGCACTCACCCATCGCCCCTCGAAGCTGCGCTACGCACACCGCGCGTTCTGGGAACTGTTGCGGTTCACCATGCCGCTCGCGCCAGCGCTCGTCGTACTCGCCTGGTTCCGTCTGGTTGGAATGGCCGAGGAACACTTCTCACTGTCCGTGCTGCTCTTCGTCGTGGTTCCCGCGCTCGATCTCGGTGCGCTGCTCGCCTTGTGCCTTTACGGCCTGGCCTTGAAGTGGCTCCTGCTCGGCCGCGTACGGCCCGGCACCCACGCCTTCTGGTCGTTCTGGTGCTTCCGCTGGGATTTCCACTACACGATCTGGCACTACTGCTGCCACGGGCCGCTCGCGCCCTTCGAAGGCACGTTGTTCATCAATTGGTATTTACGGGCAATGGGCGCGACGATCGGAAAGAACGTCGTCATTGGGGATGCCTTCGCCTTCACGGTCGATCCGGACATGATCGCGTGCGCCGACGGCGCGACGGTGAACGCGTTGTTCCAGGCCCATACCTTCGAGGATCGGGTACTCAAGATCGACGAGGTGAAGATCGATTCGAACGCAACGGTGGGCCACGCCGCGACGCTGCTGTACGGCGCGGAGATCGGTGAAAGTGCGAGCGTGATGGCGAACAGCGTGGTAATGAAGCACGAACACTTGCAGCCGGAACGCGAGTACGCCGGTTGCCCGACGCGACTGCTGGGAAGGTGAATCACCGCGGCCGCGGTGCCGGTGCGATGGCCGGCAAGTGAACCGAGCCGAAACCCGTCTCGTTATCGTGACCGGCCGGCCCCAAATCGCGGGCGCTGGTTGTGACGTACGAACGCACGCGTGCTGCGGTCCACTCGGGGTGCGACGACCAGGCGAGCGCCGCGACCGAGGCGGCCTGCGGCGTGGCGCAAGACGTGCCGCTGAAGGGTGTCGAGCGCAGGAAGGTACCGAACGGAATCGGAGCCACAACGTCCGGCTTCGGCCGCGGAGAATTCGGCCCGCAGGCGCTGAACGACGCACGTGAGCCATCCAGTGTGATCGCGCCGACCGTCACGACTTCGGGACCGTCGCCGGGGAAGGGGATGCTGCCCGCGAGCCGCACTTCACCGAGATACGCGGCCAGCGAGTTGAAGTGGAACTTGCCGGGCTGCCCCTTCAGTTGCTTCACCCGCACCGCGAAATTCTGCCCGTCCTTCGGGATGAACCGCGCCGTCGCGGCATAGGGGTCGACGTGTTCTTTATAGGTGCAACCTGGAGCGGGCTGGCCGGTCTGCGAGTCGACGATCTCCAGTGCGTACTTCGCCTCAGGGTCCGACCAGCACAGTTCGAGCGAAACGCGTTCCGTTCCCCAGGGCGAAATCGAATTCAGCGACACCTTCTCGTTCCACTGGTGGAAGCCATCCATTCCGGGGTTAAAGGTTCCGGTCCAGGCGCGGCGAGCGGTGTTTCCCGCGCAGGAAAAGAAGAGCGGGTCGCCGGGATGCGAGCCGTCGCCGAGTATCTCGCTCAACTTCCGGTGAATGGGGCCGTTCCCTTCGCCGTCGCTCCAACTCGGCATCACGACCGAACACGTCATGATCTGCGCGCCTTGCTGCTTTGCCCAGCGGACGGCGTCGAGGAACGACTCGGGCTGATCGGGGTCCCAGTTCGCGAAGAGAATTTCAGCATCGGGTGCGATGGCGTGAACGACTTCGCCGCACAGGATGCCGTGTTGGCTGTCCTTGGCTTCGAGGTTGCCGTCCTTACGAGCCGAGCGTGCCAGCAGTCCGGTCGGAAGCGATTTACCGACTTGAACCTTGTACCCGCGGAAGCCGCTGTCGATGACGGCGACCTTCACGCCCTTTCCGCGAATGCCGGCTTCGTGCCAATCCGGCACGCCGAGGAATTGCAAATGTTGGGAGCGGCTTTGGGGCAGTCGTTCGTCCTTGTTCGCTGCCCACACCGGGATCGAATCCCCGGCGAAAAGGGACGACGCGAACAGAATCGAAACGCCGATGGCGAGTGTTCGGATGTTCATAGGAGGAGAGTGTATGCGGGGCGGGCTTGAAGCGAGGTTCCCAGGCTGGATAATAAGATCGTACCACCCTCTCCTGGGGTTCGTAAAGAACCTAATTTCACGATTCACGACTTTCTCAGAAGTTCCAGGTGTTCCATGTCCCCAGTCGTCGCACTGAGTACCGCCCGTTTGAAGCGGTTCTACGAGCGAGATGCGAGCGAATATTGCGGCTCCTTGCCCTTGGAGCATTTCATGGAGTCGATCGAGCAGTCCAAGCAGCGCGAGATCACGGTGGAGAGCCTCGCACTGGTGCGTGCCGTTTGGCCCGAGTTCCAGGTCTTCAGCGAGTTGATGATCCAGTACGTTGCACCCGGGAAGGATCCGTACAAGCCGCTGCGCATGGTCCCCGACAACATGGTGCTCATGCACTCCGAACCGATCGACGCTCACGGCAGCTATGCAACGGCCGTTCAACCCGTCCTGCCGATCCTGGTTCTGGAATACGTCTCCCGAAGGAGCAAGGGGAAGGACTACGAGGACAACCGCAAGAAGTACGAGCGCGACCTGAAGATCCCGTATTATCTCCTGTTCGACCCGGAAGCCGGGGATATGGCGGTCCTCCATCGGGTGAAGAGCAAGTACGTCCGGGTGAAGCCGAATGAAGAAGATCGTTTGCCGATTCCCGAGTTGGAGCTGGAGGTCGCGCTCATCGATGGCTGGGCGCGATTTTGGTTCCGGGGCGAACTGCTCCCCCTGCCCGGCGATCTCCTTCACTCCCTGAACGAAGAGCGGGCGGCTCGCATCGCTGCGGAGCGGGCCGCGGCCAAATCGGAAAAGCGGCGGATCGTCGCCGAGGACGTCGCGGCACGCGAACAGAGTGCGCGACGAGCACTCGAAGCGGAACTCGCCCGCATGAAAGCCGAACTCTCGAAAGCCCTGTCGACCTAGGTTCAACAGCACAACGCGGATTGCGACTACGGAGGGTTCATGTCGCGGACACGGCTGGCAGCATTGACGGCACTGGTACTGATCGTTCTCTCGAACGCGGTCTTCTTCACGCGCCGGGCCACGGGCGGTGCCGATGTGGGCGGCCCGGTCGGTACGTCGTCCTGGGAAGTCACGATGACCATCCGAGGAGTGAGCGACAACGCGAAACACTTGCCGGTATTCGTCTCGACTCCACCGGAATTTCGGAAGCAGCACGTTTACGACGAAGCCTGGAAATCGGACGATCTCGTGCGCCACGAGGGTCGGGGTGCCGCCGCGAAGGAAGGTCGCGACCGCGAGGTTTCGTGGAAGCGCCGGCCGATGGCCAACGAGAAGGATCGCAAACCGTTCGCCATCGCGTACTCGTTCTTGGCGACGCTCGGCATGCACAAGCCGACGCCGGCCATGAACGAGCGAACGGCCGAACTCGATCGCGCGCCGGAGCGTGAAGCCTTTCTGCGATCCGCTCCGCGCATCGAGAGCGACAGCCGCGAAATTTCGGAACTGGCTCGCCAATTGACCGAAGACATTCGCGCGCCGATGGATCAGTTTCGCGCCTTTCACGACTACGTGAAAGAACTCCCGGTGCGCGATACGGAAGGGACCGGCGGTGCGCTCGATTGCTTGCGAAACGGTGGCGACGACGCGGGCCGTAGCCGGCTCCTCGTGGCCCTGTGCCGCAGTCGCGGTATCCCGGCCCGCGTGATCACGGGCATTGCCTTCAACGCGAACGCACCAGCGGCGGTTCACCACTGGGCCGAAGCTTACGTCCGCTCGCAAGACGTACCCAGCGGCCACTGGCTCCCGGCGTGCCCCACCTACGGGCACTTCGGCACCCACGGCTGGCCCGCCAACTACCTCGTCGTGCGCCTCGACGACGAATCGATCGCCCGCGGCCTCGGCGACCTCCGCATCAGCGTGCTCGCTCGCCCCCACGTCGATCAACCGGCGCTGGACGAACCCGCGATCAAGACCTTCTGGCGAATCGCGACCTTCGCCTCGCTACCGCCTGCGGAGCAGCACCTCGTCCGCTTCTTGCTGTTGCTGCCGCTCGCCACGGTGATCGTCAGCGTCTTCCGCGTGCTCATCGGCGTGCGAACCTACGGCGTCTTTTCCCCGGCCTTGCTCGGCCTGATCTTCCGCGACCTGAAAGGCCTCCCGTGGGGGCTCGGCATTTTCGTCGGCACCCTGCTCGTCGGTTGGGTACTCCGCAAGTTCCTCGATCGCTACAACCTCTTGCTCATTCCGCGGGCCGCGGTGATGCTCACGCTCATCATCGGCTTCCTCATTGTGATCGTGGTACTCGCGGCCCGCGCCGGCCTCCACGTCACGGCCTACATTGCGCTGTTCCCGCTCATCATCCTCACGCACATGGTCGAACGCTTCTGGACTGTCGAAGCCGAGGACGGCAAATGGGCTTCATTCAAGACGCTATTCGGAACGATCCTCGTGGCGATCACGGTGGCCGTGTGCTTGAGCCCGGACGCCGTGAGCCGCTGGATGTTCCGCTACCCGGAGTCGCTCGGCCTCGTGGTGGCCGTGCTGCTGTTGCTGGGTCGCTACACCGGCTACCGGCTCACGGAACTCTACCGCTTCCAGGACGTGATCGAGTTCAAGGCGGAAGAAGTGAAGGTCGTGGAGCTGCCATCAGAATCCGTCGTTACGGGAGCTTCCTGACATTCTGGTGTTTTTGTAGATGATCGTTATTGGTTATTGGTCACTCGTTATTGAGTGCCCGAATAACCAGCAACCAATAACCAACAACGTGTTTACGATGTTCTGGCGTTCTCGGTATAATTCGCTGCGTGCGGCCGGCGTTCTCGGCATGAACGCTCGGAACACAGAGTGCATACTCGACCTCAACCCGCGCAGCCAGTTCCCGCTCGTGGACGGCAAGCGCAAGATGCACGATCTCTGCCGCGAGATCGGCGTGCCGACGCCCGACCTCTTCGCCTCACTGCTGTCGCACTCCGCACTCCGCCAACTGCCCCGGTTGTTGGAAGGCCGCACCGACTTCGTCGTCAAGCCGAACCGCGGTGCGGCCGGTCGCGGCGTACTCGTCATCATCGGCCGCAACGGCCCAGACTTCGTGCGCCACAACGGCCAAACGATGCTCGCCGAGTCTTTGCGCCAGCACATCTCCGGCATCATCTCAGGCCTCTTCTCGCTCGGCGGCACCGAAGACGAAGCCCTCATTCAACAGCGCGTCGTGCCCGATCCCGTGCTCGAACGCATCAGTTACCAGGGCACGGCCGACATTCGCGTGATCGTTTACAAAAACGAGCCGATCATGGGAATGCTGCGGCTTCCCACGAAGGCATCGGGAGGCCGGGCGAATCTCCATCAAGGCGCGATTGGGGCCGGCGTCGAGATTGAAACGGGCCGCACGCACCATGCGGTTCTCCAGAATCGGAAGGCGGAAAAGCACCCCGACACGGGCGAAAGCGTGATCGGGTTCGAGGTGCCGTACTGGCCGCAAATTCTGGACATGTCGCGCCAGGTGAGCCACGTCGTCGGCATGGGCTACATCGGCGTGGACATCGTGCTGGACAAAACGCGAGGACCGCTTCTGCTGGAAGCGAACGCCCGCCCGGGGCTCGCGATCCAGATTTCAAACGCTCAGGGATTGCTACCGAAGTTGCAAGCCGTGGACCAATCAACCCCGGGGCGTTGCCCTGAGCCACCGAGCCCAGGGCGTTGCCCTGGGCTGAGTGCTGCCAGCCCTTCGGGCTGAAGAGACTCGGTTTTGGATTTCAGGCTGAAGGCCTGGCATCCCTTAGCCCAGGGCAACGCCCTGGGTTTCACGGGAGAAGATGATGATTCGTCGGTCACTTCTGGCGGTACTGATCAGCTTATCGCCCGTTGTACAGGTGCGAGCCGCACCACCAACTCCCACCATCATCATCGCAGGAGGCATGACCGATGCCGAACTCATCGCGCTCAGCGTCGCGGTCGCCTCGGCGCAACCCGATGCCGATTTCCTGCTCGACTCGCCGCGTGCCGACATCACGATGAAGCCCCTCTTCGACCGCAGCAAGCCGGGGAAAATCGTGCCCGTCGGTGCGTTTGCCAAGGATCGCGACACGGCGAAACACTGGGGCGATGTGAAGGTGGCGGTACAACCGGTAGAAGCCAAGTCCGAATCGTTCATCCGAGCGAGTTTTCCCAAGCCGACTTTGATCGTTGTGGCACCCGTGGAACCGCACGACCAACTCCTTCAGGCCGCCTGCCTCGCGGGGACGCTGAAGGTTCCACTCTTCGTCCAACCCGTCGATCCCGACAAATACTTTCTCTTCATCGAGAGTACCGTCAAGGAAATCATCGCGATCGGCAGCACGAGACGATCCGTCGGCAACGAGCCGGGCATCAAAGTCAGCGAACTCAAGGACGCCGCCGCCGTGGCCGCAGCGCACCGCAAGGAACTCAGCCGCACCGGGCCGATTCAGAACCTCGTGCTCGCCAACCCCGCCGACCCGAAGCGAGAGTCGAGCCTCGCGCCGTGGGTTGCCGTCAAGAAACGCGCGGCCTTGTTGCTCACGTCACCCGATGGCAAGGATGCCGGTGCGGTCGTCACCGCGGCACTGCAAGCCAACGACACCTTCCGCGCCGACACGCTCATCGTGCTCGCCGATCTGGAATCGATCCCGCAAGTGAAGCGCGACAACCCCGCTGCCGGCAAGGACGAGCAGATCGACCTCGAGCCCTGGATTCCCGAAGGAAACGGGCTGATCTCGCTCGCTTCGGCCCGGCTCTTCCACGCGGATCGCAGCATCATTCCACTCGTCTTCGCCCGGCAACGGCTCTTCGAACGCAACCCGGACCCCACGAAGATTCTCATCGCCTCGAACCCCGGCGACGGTCTGCCGCTGCTCGAAACGTTCTCGCGCAACACTGGCCGCGAACTCGAGAATGCCGGCTGCAAAGTGACCGGCCTCTACGGCAAGGATTCGCTCACCGGTAAGGAACTCCGCGAACTCGTGCCGCAGCACGACATCTTCCTTTGGGAAGGGCACTACCGCACGCTCATCGACAACTTCGAGATGCTGAAGTGGACCGAGCCGCTGCGGCCGTCGATCATCTTTCTGCAAAGCTGCCTGGCGCTGAACCCGCCCGAGGCAGGACTGCTCTTTGATCGCGGGGCCATCGCCGTGATGGGTTCGCCGAACCGCACGTACTCGGGTTCCGGCGGCGCGTTCAGCCTCGGCTTCTTCGACGCGCTCGCCTACGAAGGCCGCTCCACCGGGGCCGCGGTTCGCCACTCCAAGAACTTCCTGCTGATGTACGCCGCTTTGAAAGAGAAGCGTCTCGGCGAGAACGCGAAGCTCGGCGGCGCGAATCGCCGGGCCGCCTGGACCTTCACCTACTGGGGCGACCCGACGCTGAAGCTGCCGAAGCCGAGGCCCGGCAAAGATGCCCTCACGCCGTTGAAGTACGAATCGTCGAAGTCGCTGATCGCGTTGGCTCTGCCGGAGAAGCGGTATCCATCGACGGAGGTGAAGCCTTATAAGGCGGAGATGTGGCCGG
>JAYTUG010000068.1:0-11087 GCA_043744695.1 Gemmataceae bacterium | reverse complement strand
CGTCGGACTGCCCACGCATGATTGCTCTCCAGAAATTCGTTCCGGAGAGATTAGCGCCAGGACCACCCAGATTCAACCGGGGTTTTTCAGCAGCCTGCTAATGCTGTGGCCCGGTCTCCTGACCGTGCCACAGCCCAAGCAATCTACTACTCGTTCAACCCGCGACGGCTTCGGCGATCGGAGCCTCAATGACGTGAAAAGTCAGGCGGCGATTGCAAAGCAAAATTTGATCGCCCGATTGCAAGCGAGTCGGGCCGCCGATCTTCTTGCCGTTCAGCAGCGTCCCATTCTTCGAGGCGACGTCGTGCAGCTCGCAACGCATGTCGGTGTGGAGGAGAACGGCGCAGTGGCGACGCGAGACGCACTCGTCGCGGATCACCACATCGTTATCGGGTAGCCTTCCGACACTGTTGAGACCCATGCGAAGCGGGAAGACATCGTTGCCGTCTTTGAGGTAGAACGTGAAACGACTGGCGACCTTGCCGTTGCCACCCGGCGCGGCGGTGGCCGCGTTCAGCGGATCCTCCGCAGCGAGCAGGCGCAGGTCCCCGGCCATCGTGTGCGAGCCGCACGCCGACTGGATCACCTGGCGCGCAGCGCGGAATTGATCCCGCCTAGGCTGGCCTTCGAGGTGCAGACTTTGTAACCGAGGGTCCGACATGCCGCCTCCTGGCGGGTGGACCAACTGGACCTGGGGAAGCCGGCGCAACGCCTCTCCTACCCTTAACATTCGTCAATTGCAATCGAGCGTCAATACCACCTACTCGGAAATATCGCCATGTCTTAACACAAGAGCCCGACTCTCCGGACTTTTGAGCTGAGGCAAACCTCCGAATCGGAGTGCATTAAGCACCGACAAATTGCTCCGAGGAACAAGTCTCGCCGAGCGGGAGCGTTCGCAACACGTTGCGACCTCCAGCATGCGTCAGCGTCGTAGCCAGCCGACCGGCCAGAGCGCGAGCACGAACCTCGTCGTGCGTCGTCCAGCCGTCGTTTCGGGCCGCGTGTCCGTTCGCACGAACCCACGCCAGCACTGCGGGCGGACCCTCACCGCGCTCCATCGCCGCTCGCACCATCGGCAGCAAGGTGTCCGACCGCAGTCGACTCATCCGGGGTTCCCGTTCGCTCGTACCCATGACTCTCTCCCGTGGTTAGAGTGTTCGTCCCACCTTCGCGATTCAAGGGGTTGGCGTAACGAACGCCAGAGCCACATTCGACTGCTGGCCGTTCGCATTCGTGGTTTGGGCGGAGATTCCACCTCGATCCGTGCCGTCCGTTCTGACGGGGATCACGAGCGTGAAGTTGCCGTTGGCGTCGCACACGGCAGTCTTGCCGTTAATGGCGGGAATCCCCGCGAAAGTCACGACCATGCCGTTGACGTTCGCCGACGTGACGTGGCCGGTGATCTTGTACAGCCCGTGCCCGACCTCGATCGCATCGAAGTTGTCGATGACGGGAGCGGTCTGAGCGGGAGGGGGAGCCGGCTCCGGCGGCGCAACATAAGACGGCGTCGGATCGGCTGGAGCGGGCGGCTGGTCGATGCCGCTGGGCGTCGCCCGCGGGCACAGCTCTTCCAGACCCAGCTTGAAACTCCGAAATCGGCTCGGCCGCGCCGAACGAGAAAATTTTAACAACCCGAACATATCGCATTCCTCGCGTGGAGTCGTGCTTCGGCGGGCCCGAAAAGGCCACATCGCCGAACGCAAGGAGCCAATCGAGAAAAGCGCGCAAAAAGAGACACGGAAAATGGAAATTTTCCCAAAATAAATGGCGGGCAGTTGCGATCAGGGAAGTGGTTCGACGAGTCCCAAGGGGGCGTTAACGGGAGTTGCGCCCGAAGGCTTGGCCTGCAAGATGTCCTTAAACCTTTGACAATTCAGGAGTTTGGAACTGATCGTAGGATCGGATTGGAACGTATCTGATTTCAGACCACAAGCCACCGCGAGTTCCAGCTCAGAAAGAGCGCGGTCGAGCAATCGAGGGTCGTGGGAAGAGCAATTCAGGAAGAGACGAGCCGCATCGAGGTGGATCGCCCCCGAACGGGGCTCCGCGGCAAGTACCAGTTCGAAGTCGGAGATCGTCTGGGCCTCGCGATCAACCTGGCCCTTCAGCACGAGCTTGTAGGAAGCGATGGCTCGATTGTAGCGAGCCGCAAGGAAATGGGGCGATCGACGGAGTGCCGAATCGAAGTAGGGAATAGCTTCGGCATAGCCACCGCGCTGGGCGAGCGAGTGGCCGAGGTTGTTTTCAGTTTCCGCCGTAACGGCTCCTCCGGCGAGGGCGAGACGCCCGCGTTCGATAGCGACCTCGTGCTCGCCGCTCAAAGCGTAGCAATATGCGGCAAACGCGAGCGCGGTAGGATCGCCAGACTGTTCGTGAGCCGAGAGGAAGTCGGCACGGGCCGCGGCGGGCTTGCCTTCGTGGAGCAGGCGAATCCCGCGCTGTTGAAACCCCTCCGCTGCATCGGGAGTCGCTTCCCCACGATTGGGAGCCATTGCGAAACTGGCGAGTACCGCGAACAGGGCGACCGCTGCGAGGAGCAGCAACCGCCGCTTTCGGCGGGCACTTCGGGTTCGCTCGCTTTCGACGAACCGCTCGAATGCCGCAGTCAGTTCCGACGCAGAGCCGGGCCGATCCTCGGGACGAACCGCCAAACAAGAGCGAAGCACGCGGGCGATGGGTGCGGGAATCCCACGCGGGAGTTCGGGCGGACCCTTGCAAATGGCAGCGGCGAGCGAGGAGAGCGTGCTGTTGCTCGCGGGTCGGAACGGATGACGACCGGATAGAAACTCGACGAGCGTGACGCCGAGGGCGAAGAGATCGGCCTTGGGTCCGTTCGCGACCGAGGCCGATCGACCGGAAAGCGTCGCTTCGAGCAGTTCGGGAGCCATGTAGGCGGGCGTGCCTCGGATCGCGGCGATGGGTTCCTCACCCGCCGCGAGATTGAAGTCGATCACGCGGGGGGAACCACCCGGTTCCAGCACCACGTTCGAGGGCTTAATGTCGCCGTGGACCACGCCGTTGCGGTGGAGGTAATCGACCGCGTCGGCGATCCGCGCGCCGATGGCACAGGCTCCGACCAGGAACGAATCGCCTTCGAAGACGATCGGCTGTGAAGGGGAATCGGGTTGCTGCTCGGCGACGCGCACCTGGGTCGCGCGAAGGAGCGTCGAGGCCGTGGCCGTACTTCCGTCCTGATTCGCGGCGATGGCATCGGCCAGTGTGGCGGAACCCACGAACGGCATGCACACCGCCGTTCGCCGGGCCACTCTCCGCATCCAGAACACGTCGATCACGTTCGGATGCGCGAGCCGGCCGATCAGCTTGGCCTCGGCCGCACCGCCGGGAGCCAGCTTGATGGCTCGCAGCCGGCCTATCTCTGGGTCGTATGCCAAGTATGCTCTTCCGAAGGCTCCACGCCCGAGTTCCGCCCGGAGTTCCAACCCCTCGAATATCGAGCCCACGGCTGGCCATTCGGCTGCGGGAGACTCCAACAGTTCTGGCTGAGCCATGAGCAAGCAGTGCGCTTCCAACAGATCTTGGACGCTGGCTTGGAAATCGGGAAAGGCCTGGGCGAAACGCGCCGGGTCGGGCGGTACTCCAGCGCATTCGCGAAGCAAATACTCTTCGTACGCTAGATCGATCACGACCGACCGGTTCGAAGCGAGTTCGGGATGGGCATCGACCGCGGCCGCGGCATCGGGGGTGTCGCCCGCCCGCCATTGAGCCTTGATCTGCTCGGCGAGATCCCAGGCATCCGTCGTGAGTTGGGGAGCGTTCATGCCGAACCCTCGCAGAGTCGCTGGACCCGCTGGACGATTCGGACCACGGTTCGCAGGGTGACCTTCCCCATGTCCGCGACTTCCTGACGCGTGAAGCCTTCGCGCAGCCGCTCGATGATCGCAACGTGAGGTGCCGGAAGTGTGGCCGCGATCCGCGACCACTGTTCTCCCGCGATGGCCCACTGGCTCGGCGTCGGCTCCGCGCCCATAACCGGAGCCAGATTCTCTTCTCGCGTCTTGCCGTAGTCCCGATTGGCGAACCGGCGTCGAGACGCCTCGATCACCTTATTTAGGGCGATCTGCGTGAGGTAGCCTTCAAAGGCGACTTGATTGGGGAACTGGTAGTTGGCTTCGGTCATCGCACAGAAACTCGCCCAGACATCCTGAGTGAAATCGATGGAATCGAATTCTTGCCGGAGGCGATGGGGCAGCTTGCGTCGAACCGCGTGCCGGATGACCTCATTATAAGAAACGTAGAGTTCCGCAATCGCGTCGGGATCGCCCGCGTGATACTGCTCCAGCAATTCGGCAAAGGATGCCCGCTTCGGATCCGCTGCATTCACGGGAAAGGACTCGGAAGACTCGAAAAGCTCGAATACCTGATGATCGGTTATCGCGGGCGAAGAAGCAAGCCTGGGATTTGGGAACCCTCCAGATTCCGCGAACTCGCGCTGTCGGAGTGAATGCGAGCGGAGTCGACGCGTGCGGAGTTGATCGAACCTCCTGGGGCTTTTGGGGTGCCCATTCGCTACGACCGGCCTCCGGAGCTGGCGATCTGGCACGAAAGTGCAACTGCCCACTTGTTCTGAGCCGCGAATCCTAAGAAAATCGTTGGTTATTGACTGCGAAACTGTCACCTGGAGCCCGCCGTGAAAGCGAAGCCCAAACCGGCCCCTAAACCCGCCCGAGCCGCACCCAAGTGCTCCCAGCTCATCAGGTTGTCCAAGCAACAGCGGGCGGGCACGTTCGAGTTTCTGCCCGTCAAGGATTGCAAGTGCGAGTGCCGGGCCGACGGCCGCGTGCAGGTCGTCTTCAAAGCGAATTACAAGGTGGCCTTCCGCCTCGATTCGATGGTGCCGTGCGACGAGACGGACGTACCGACGATTCTACCGATCGGCTCCGAACTCGTGCTGGAGGGCTCGCTCACGCTGCGCCAGGAACCGTGCGCCCACGATCAACAGATGCTCTACCTCGGCACTAACTCGGGAACCTTCCGCATCCGCCGTTCCCCGACCGACGTGGTATTCGAAGATGCTTTCTGCGGCACGGTGGGCGTTCATCCTTCCAAATCCGCGGACGAGCGATGCTGCGCGCACGGCCAACTCGTGGGCAACCTCTGCGGCACCGGCACCGGCCCACTCAAAGGCTGGTCGCTCGTTCTCAGCTACGACATTTTGATCTTCATCCTCGACCGGATCAATCTGTGCGAACCGGGCCGTGCCGACGCCCGATTGAACCTCGATGGCGTACTCGTTCGCAACTGCCCGCCGCCGGCACTCGCTCGCCCCGCACCGAAGAAAAAGAAGAAGTGATCGTGCGGTCCGCAGTCGAATGCTCGATATTATCGGTGCCGCGTGGGGCTTCGCAATTGCGAAATTCCACGCGTCACCGACTCATTTCTGGAGCGTTCCCATGCCTCGCTTTCTTCTGCCCATCGCACTGGTCTTCGCGCTCGTTTGCATCTCCGGGGCCGAACCGGCCGACGACGAGAAGGCCATCCGCGGCGTGCTCGATTCCCAGGTCGTGGCCTGGAACAAGGGCGACCTCGACGGCTTCATGGCCGGCTACTGGAACGACGACAAGCTCTTCTACATCTCCGGAGCCAACGCGGCCCAAGGCTGGAAGGCCTTGAAAGAACGCTACCAGAAAGCCTACCAAGCCGACGGCAAGGAAATGGGCAAGTTGAAGTTCACCGATCTGAACGTGGAGATGCTCGCGGCCGACGCCGCGCTCGTCCGCGGCAAGTGGGAGGTGACGATGTCCAAGGAAACCGTCGGCGGCTGGTTCACGCTCATCGTGAAGAAGTTACCCACCGGCTGGAAGGTGACCCACGATCACACTTCGAAGTGAAGGCAGTTCGCTACGACCGAGGTACAATGATTCTGGGGTGCAAACGTTCCTATCGAAGGAGGGTGTCGTGTTGGAATTGACCGAACAACAATGGCAGGAAGTGTTGGACAACGAGACGGTCCTCGCCACGGGTGAGATGGTCGACCGGATCATGGCCGAAGACGACGCCAACGATACGACGCTCGAGCGTTATCAGACAATCACGTGGAAGGACCGTGAGCAGAAGTGGCTATAAGTCAGATTCCCAATTTCATCCAATTCGCGGAAAGAGCTTTTTGACCTTTCCATCAACGAGTTCGGCCGTCACGCGGAGGTCGTCCGGTTGGGCAGCCAGATGAGCGGCGTCGGCATAGGTCACGTCGGACCACGGTTTCGGAAAGTTGAAGCTCGTGTAGATTGCCTCGGCCGACTTCGGGATAAAGGGTTTAAGAAGGATCGCGGCGATTCGGAGCGATTGCACCGCGTTGAACAGCACTTTCTTGGCGGCCTCCTTGTCAGTCTTCACCAGCTTCCACGGTGCGTTTGCTTCGAGGTATGCATTTGTGTGAGTTAGGCAGTTTTGGATAATTCGATGAAGGGCTCGGTTGTATTCGCAAGACATGATTTCGTGGCTAATTGAGGAGACGAACGACTCGAGTAGCGTTTCAGGTGTGAGGATCAACCCACCCCGACCCCCTGAACTCACGACAGGAGAAATGCTAACCCAACCCCTTAATCCTCCCTTTCCTTGATTTTCAAGCTGCCGTAACTGATCCATGCCCTCTTCGAACAAGACGATACCCCTAGTCCCACTCAGTACACCGTCATAGTTCTTCGTGATCAGTGTCAGGCACCTGCTCAGCAGGTTCCCCAGATTATTCGCCAACTCGCTATTGTACACTTCCGCGAAGCGGCCCCAGCTAAATTCGCCGTCGCTCGAATAGGGGCACTCCCGCAGGAAGTAATATCGAAACGCATCCGAACTGAACTTCGAGATCACCTCCATCGGCTCGACCACGTTCCCAAGCGCCTTGCCGATCTTCTCGACGTCGCCGGTCGCCTCGTTCTTCCGATACACGAACCCGTGACTGAAGACCTTCTTCGGTGCGTCCTCGCCGGCGGCCCAGAGCATCGCCGGCCAGATGTGCGCGTGGAAGCGCGTGATGTCCTTCCCAATGAAGTGCATGTCGCACGGCCAGAACTTCTTGAACGTCGCTTCGTCGTCGCCGTAGCCAATGCCCGTGATATACGTGAGTAGTGCGTCGAACCAGACGAACGTCGTGAACTCCGGATCGAACGGCAGAGGAATGCCCCACTCTTTGCCGTGTCGTGAGATGTTCAGGTCTTGCAAGCCTTCCGCTTCGATGAAGCCGATCATCTCGTTGCGACGGCTCTCGGGCTGCACGAAGTCCGGGTTGTCCTTCAAATATGCCAGCAGGCGATCCTGGAACCGAGACAACTTAAAGAAGTAACACGGCTCGGAACGGCGGATGAGCGGTCGTTTGTGGTTCGGACATTGCCCGGCGTTCTCAGCATGCACTTTGTCCGACTTGAACTCCTCGCAGCCGGGACAGAACCACCCCTCGTACTTGCCCTTATAGATGTAGTCGTTGTCGTAGACCTTCTGAATGAACTTGCGGCAACACTCTTTGTGCCGCTCGCTGCTCGTCTGCACGAATGCGTCGTAGCTGATATCGAGGGCGTCCCACACTTCGCGGAACTGCCGGGCCATGTCGTCGCAGTAGGCCTGCGGATCGAGGCCAAGTTCCTTCGCCTTGTCCGCGACCTTGAGCGTGTTCTCGTCGTTGCCCATGAGGAAGAAGACGTCGTGCCCTTCCATGCGGCGATAGCGGGCCTGCACGTCGGCGCCGAGTTTCTCGAACGCCGTGCCAATGTGCGGCCGGCTGTTCGGGTAGTCGATAGCGGTCGTCTGAAACCACGGCTTCTTCACAGTCTTCATCCTCGGTTCAATTCGAGCGGGCAGAATTCACGGCACCGGCTTGTCGTCGTCTTCTTCGAGAAGGGCGAACCAAAGTTCGACCGCGTCGAAGCCCTTCACCGGTTCGCCGAGCAGCGACTTCCAGACCTCGCGTTGGTCCATCGCCAGACCCGCGACGAGCGACTTCAGCGACTCCTCGCGGAACTTGAGAAGCTCTTCTTTGCGATTGTCCGAGTCGTCGTTACCGAGCAGGCTAAGGTACGAGGTGATCTTCTCTTCGAGTTGCTTTTCAAACGTTGCGACGGCCTTCTTTTGGGCGTCGGTGAACGCGAGCAACTTCTGGAGTGCGAGATCGTTGAAGCTTTCGGGTCCGTGAATTTGACGGGTGATTTGTTTCAATCGCGTGCGCTGGCCCGGCGTGAGCGTCTTGGCCGCGGTCGCCTTCAGCAATTTCACGTTGGCATCCTGATGGTCTTTTTCGAGCTTCTCGAACCGATCCGGCGTCGGGTTTGGTTCTTTGAGCAACGCCGTCCGCTTCTTCTCGACGGTTTCGTCGATGTCCGCGAGGCCGTCCACGATGGCGATCCGCTGCTCGGCGTTGAGCTTCAATTCTTTTTGAATTTTGCGGTTCTTGAGCAACTTCACGGCGGTGAGCGAGGCGTCGTCGTCCGCGTTTTTGGGCAGCGCAGGCACCGGAGCGGCGCAAGCCGCCGCTGCGACAATCAGAATGCACGCCAATGCGCGGACACTGCCCATTGCCGTGGTCCTCGGTAAAACTCTTGGAAAGGGACGCCCGCATTCCTCGTTCGGTTCATCCTATTCCGAAACGATCCTTCCCGAAAGCCGCTTCTCATGTCGATTCACGCGAGGCACTACGGAACCGGGCAGCCGATTGCGGTCTCGATCGAGAACGGTCGCATCGCGGGAATCGCGCCTTCGGACCAATCGCCGAGCCAGTGGATCGCGCCGGCGTTCTTCGACCCGCAGATCAACGGCTGCTTCGGCATCGCGTTCAACTCGCCCAACCTTCAACCGGATCGGGTGCGAACCGTTGCCGAGGAATGCCGTAAGCACGGTATCGGCGGCTTCTGCCCGACGCTGATTACCGGCTCGTTCGAGGCCCTAAAACACGGGTTCGCCACGCTGACGCAGGCCGTGGAAGCGGATGCGGAACTCGAACGCTGGCTGCCCGGGTATCATCTCGAAGGGCCGTACTTCTCGTCGGAAGACGGACCCCGCGGAGCCCACCCGAAGGAACACATTCGCGATCCGGATTGGGACGAATTTCAGCGTTGGCAGGACGCTGCGGCCGGGAAGATTCTCATGGTCACGATCGCGCCGGAACGGTCCGGGGCGATTGCGTTCGTCGCGAAGCTGACGGCGGTGGGCGTCGTGGTTGCGCTCGGCCACACCGCTGCGAGCGGCGACCAAATTCGCGCTGCTGTCGATGCCGGAGCCCGCACCAGCACGCATCTGGGAAACGGTGCCCACGCCGTGCTTCCACGGCATCCTAACTACATCTGGGAACAACTTGCCGAGGATCGGCTCTGGGCGAGCGTCATTTCCGATGGGCATCACCTTCCCGCGTCCGTGGTCAAGTGCATCGTGCGGGCGAAGGGCGTCGAGCGAACCCTGATCACGTGCGATGCGAGCAGCCTCGCGGGTTCGCCGCCTGGGAAGTACCGCGAGTGGGGCACCGATCTCGAGGTGCTTCCGAACGGTAAGGTGGTGCTCGCGGGCACGCCATTCCTCGCCGGCAGCGGGCACTTCACGGACCGCTGCGTGGGCACGATGATCCGCGACGCATGTGTGAGCCTGAAGGACGCCGTGGACATGGCCTCGGCCCGGCCTCGTCAGTTACTCGGTTTGCCGATCACGACACTGGCAGTCGGCCAGTCCGCCGATGTGATGACCTTCGATTGGGAACCAGGTGGCGAGGTGCGGGTGTGGAAGATGTTGGGAAGTCGCGAGTGAATGTCATTCCTTGTCGAGAGCTTGTTCCAGCGCGCGAATCGTCTCGTGGAGGTGCTCGAAGGTCGGGTTAATCTCGACGGCCTGACGGAACGCGCGGAGTGCGGCACGCGGCTTCTTCATCTTCAAGAAGCACTGCCCCAGGCCCGCGGCCGCTCCGAAGTGGTGCGGGTTCAGGCGCATCACGATCTCGCAATCGCGGACGGCCCGACCGAACTCACCCTTCTTGAAGAACCAAACGGCCCGCTGATTGTACGCCTCGGCAAACTCCGGAGCCCGAGCGATGAGATCGTCGAGTGCCGTGCGAACCGTCTTCAGGTCCGATTTGCGGACGGCTTGTTGGAGGCTCCAGTTCTGGTCGGGCGAGCCTCCGCGGAACCAGAGTTCCCAAAGCGCATCGGAAGCGAATCGCTGAACGAGGGGGTCTTCGTCGTGGAGCGTGGCGGCCACGGCAGCGTTGGAGTCGATGGTGCCGAGAAGCCCGAGCGAGAGAATCGCGGCGCGACGCGTGCGCGCATCCGTCGAGTTCAGCAATCGCTGCAGGGTGCCTTCGTTGTAGCGGTCTTTCACTTCCTGACGGAAGAGAGGCATGGACTCGCGGGCACCGGCCGCCCACTGCTCTTCGTCGTCGCCGATCTCCAGTGGCGGCAAGCGATCGAAGTATTCGACGAGCAGCGGTGTGGACACGGCGGGAACCTCGAGGTGCTGCTTATAGTGTAGTGCAAGTCGCAGGCCGGATTTCGTGAAGTCGGAAGTTACTCCGCGGGAGCAAAGCGGGTTTGCGTCATCGAGGTAGGCAGGGTTAGAACGGGGCGATCGGCGGCATCCTCGACCGCGACTTCACAGGTCTAGCTTACCGGACCCAACTCCCGAGTGCAAAAGGGAAGCCTCGCCGAGACTTCCCAATTTCGCACGGCTGCCGCCCAGATCCGTGGAAGTGTCAGAAGTGGAACGCCGGCATCAGCCGATGGTCGCCACGTCCCAGCCCTTGCGGTACTCTTTACTCACGAGTGCGGTCGCTTTTTGGGAATTGTCGAACTGCAACTGCGCGGCGTTCCACTCGAGCTTCTCACCGGAGAAGCGAACCGCGATGTTCCCTAGAAGCATGGCCTCGGTGAGCCGGCTGGCAAAGTCGAAGTTCGAGTACGCCATCGCGGGCTTGTTCGCCCGGATCGCCTCGACCCACTCTTTCTTTTGCTGCTGATCCACTTCCTTGTCGGTTGCCACGCCGGCGGGCAACTTCTCCGGCGTCGTCGTCTGGATGCCTTCGAAGTCCTTCTCCGGGGTGAAGCGGAACTGCGCTCCGTAATCGTTGGGGCTGAAGAGCGTGCCCTTCTCGCCGACCA
>JAYTUG010000067.1:0-2832 GCA_043744695.1 Gemmataceae bacterium | reverse complement strand
TGTCGGGCATCGGATCCAATCTCGAACGTGGAACTTAAAACTATTTCTTCTTCAGCACGCCGCCTTCTTCCAACACGAACCAAAGTTGTTCCCAGATCGCGGCGGGTGGCACCGCGCCGAGACCGCGGCTCGCCCAGGCCTGGGCAGCACTCTGCAAAATCGCAATCGCATCCTCGCGGACCGGCCCATCGGAGACCGCCTTCTTCGGCGGCTTCGGACCGGGAGACGCAGCTTGAGAAGCGGCAGGCTTAGCGGCCTTCCCCATCTGCTCGTCCATCGCCTCGTTGCAAAGTGCATCCGCCCGCTTGTTGAACTCGCGGCGAATGTGCGAGATCGCCACCGAGTCGAACTCCTTCACGAGTTCGCGCGCGTCTTCGTACAGTGGAATTAAATCCGGATGCTTCACGCGGTACTCGCCGTTCATCTGCTTCACGAGGAGTTCGCTATCGCTGAGCACGGCGATTCGCTTCAGGCCGAGGTCGGTGGCCGCTTCCAACGCGCGAACGAGAGCCGTGTACTCGGCCACGTTGTTGGTCGCGGTTCCGATCGTCTCGGCTTCTTCCACGGGCGGGAGGCCGGGGCGAGCGATCACGAACGCCCACGCCGCGAGGCCGGGGTTGCCTCGGGAACCGCCATCGATGTGTACGGTCGGAACGTCGCTCATCGGGATCGACTCGCCGCGTGGTGTCCGGATTGCGAGAATGACGAAATTGTACTGGCCCCTCGAACACTCGGAAGCGCATGAGCGAAAGCTGGCTCGTAATTGAAACTTCGGGCCGCGTCGGCAAGCTCGGGCTGGCTCGCGATGGCACCATCGCGCGGAGTCGACGGTTGGAGGAAACGCGCCGCCTAGGCCGCGACCTGGCCCCGACGGTGAGCGAACTGTTGGCTGAGGAAGTGCTTCAACCGAAGGAGATTACTGGCGTGATGGTGAGCATCGGGCCGGGGAGCTACACGGGGCTGCGCGTCGGGATCGCGTCTGCCAAGTCGTTCGCGTATGCCACTGGGTGTAAGTTGATCGCGGTCCCGACCTTCGCCGCCATAGCGATTCAAGCTCCCGAGGTGACGCGCGAAGTGTGGGTGATCGGCGATGCACTTCAAGGCATGATTTACGTTCAACGCTTCTCGAGAAGTGGCGGCATTCCCCTCGACGAACTTCGGATTGAACGCGCGGACGAGGTGCTGCCGCACCTACCCGCTGAGGCGTGGATCACCGGGCCGGGGCTCGCCGTTCACGCGAAGTGGCTTCCCGCGAATGCACGGGTCGCATCGGAAGAGAATTGGGAACCGATCGTGGAAAGCGTGCTTCGCACCGGGCGGGGGGCGTCGCCATTTTCACGGGAAGAACTGTTCGCGTTGGAACCGCTTTACCTTCGAGGAAGCTCCGCTGAGGAGAAGGCCAAAGCGAACGAACCGCGGGGTTGACCCGCGGTTCGCCGTTGACATCGGGTTGTCACTCGACTCAGTTCTTAGGCGGCATGGTGCCGGGAACCTTCTCGCTGCCGGTGCCGAGGAGCGGCATCGGGTAGCCGATGTTCGGCGTACCGGGAGGTGCCTGCATGTGTACAGGGGCCCCCTGGTAAACCATGCCCGGAGCCTCGGACCCGCACGAAGCACAGCCACCGCCGACGGATGCGCCGTACTGAGCGGGAACCTTGAACGCGGGGGTGCAACACGCGGCACCGCCGCCGTAGCCACCACCTCCGCCGCCGTACTGATGGTTGGCGTGCCATCGATTGGCAATGCACTGACGGATGCGACCGCAACACCCCGTCGAGAGCGCGGAGAGCGTGGCAAGCAGGCAGAGGATGAGTAGTCGTTTCGGCACGCGAACCTCCTTTTCTTCCTGAAGCGTGTCTCGGGAGGGGAACAGACGGAAGTCCGATCCATCGGAGGTCCGGGCCGTGGCTGCTCCTCAAGCGACAGGGGAATCGTGCGCTGTCGCTTCATGCGAAACAAATGCGAAGCGAGCGATTTCGCGTAGGATGGGGGGAATCTCGATGCGTTGAAGGGCTCGGGAAAACCTGCGGGTATTTAACCGGAATTCAGAAATGACGGAGGAAGTGGGTTGGACGCGTAAGATGTATCGCGCGGTTGGAAGGGAACGCATGCGTTCCGCGCGTCGCGCCGGAAGCGGCGCTCCACGCGGAACGAGGAGTGAACGGCAATTTACGCGGGATCAACCCGCGGGCGGCAGGAACCCGGCGGGCGGTGCCGTGGGGCAGCAACCGGCCGAACTCACGCTCGTCTTGTTGCAGCAGCGGTGCCGGCAGCCGACCATCGGGATCAGCAATGCTAAGGCACACATGGCCAGGAACAGTCGTTTGGTCAACATCATCGGCTCCTTATTTCCGGTAGTCGCGTTGGGATAAAGGGTCGCCCGTGCCTCGATTCGGGCCGCCGAGCGACTCGCACAATTGCTATGCGAGTTACCTCTTAACAAAACCGTAGGCCCGACTTGCACGCACCGCAATGAAAGACTTGAGCGAAAAGACCCGGATTGCGGCTTCAGTCGGGGGGTTGTGCCGGTTTCGCGGTCGGAACCGGTCGGCGAAGCCCGGCAAGAACGCCGGGTTGTGCGGGTCGCGCCGTCTGGCGAGACCGTTCCAATGAGTACCACGCCATTCTTCGACGTTCGTATGAAGGGCTTTCGCGAACGCACCTCCGTCGCGGCCGCGCTCCGCCTACTGGACGAACGAATCGAGCAACTCGCTTCCGAGGCACTTCCCTTGCTCGAATCCGCGGGTCGCGTTCTCGCTTCCCCAATTCGTTCACCCGTCGATGTGCCCGGCTTCACGCGCAGCGCGATGGATGGCTACGCCGTTCGCGCGG
>JAYTUG010000066.1:0-11151 GCA_043744695.1 Gemmataceae bacterium | reverse complement strand
GTTTCTTGAGACTGAAGAAACCCGGTTTCCAAAGCAGAAACCGGGTTTCGGGTCACTTCTTCCGCGCGTACAACTGGTCGAACTCGCCGCCCTCGGCGAAGAACCGCTTCTGAACGTCGTCCCACTTCTTCGACGGCACTAAATCCGTCGCGATCCGAAGTTCCATCTCTGGGAACAACCCCGCGTGCCGGGTGAAGACCTTTTTATCGGTGGGCCGGTGGAAGTTCTTCGCGATGATCTCCTGGGCCGGCTCGGTGTAGAGGAACTTCACGTACGCCTCGGCCACGTCCCGCGTTCCCTTGCTATCGACGTTCTTGTCCACGATGGCCACATGCGGCTCGGCGAGAATGCTCAATGGCTTCTCCCTGTCGCTGCGTCGCGGGTAGACGATCTCCAGCGCCCCGCCCGATTCCTGCACTTCGAGATGGGCCTCGCTCTCCCAGGTGAGGTGAACGTCGCCGATGCCCTTGGTGGCGAAGGTCATAGTCGCGCCCCGGGCGGCGGGATCGAGTACGGGCACGCGGCCGAACACGCCCTTCACCAGTTCGCGGGCCTGTTCCTCACTGCCGCCGCGCCAGATCACGGAACCCCAAATGGCGAGGAAGCTCCACTTGCCGTTGCCCGAGGTCTTCGGGTTCGGCGTGATCGCTTTCACATCGTCGCGGGCCAGGTCGATCCAGTCGCGGATGTTCAGCGGGTTACCCCTTCGCACCACGAACACGATGGTGGACACGTACGGCAGCGATCGGTTCGGGAATTTCTCTTCCCAGCCCGCATCCATGAGATTGGCTTTGCGAATTGCGTCGGTGTCCGTCCAGAGTGCCAACGTCGCGATGTCGGCATCGAGGCCATCGACGATCGCGCGAGCCTGGCTGCCGGAGCCGCCGTGCGATTGCCGAACCGTCGGCTTTACGTTGTGCTTCTGTTCGTAGTCGCGGATGAAGGCGGCGTTTATCTCGCGCCAAAGTTCGCGCGTGGGATCGCAGGCGACGTTGAGAAGCTCGACTCCGGACGTATCGCGCTGCACGCCGGCCGAAACGATCCACACCGCGGCGGCGAGAACGTAAACACCGGCAACAGCGAAGAAGCCCTTAACCCACACGCGAATCACCTCGTCAATTCAATCTTCATTATCTTTATCATGATAGGAGTTTAAGCGGCAATGCCTGCCAAGTCAAGTCGTTAAACCGAAGCGCCTCGACAGGGCACCCATCACCAGCTTCCCTTTTTGCCACTTAGTTACTTCGGGCCGTTGCGTGAAGACATCGAACTGAGAACGCTCGATCGCGTGCAGGATCGCACGGCCGCCGCGAACGAACAAGTCCACGTCGATTCGCGCCGCACGCGGCAACAGCGGCAGCAACTTCTCGCCGCGGTCGAAGAAACCTCGCGCTCGCTCCACTTCGAAGCGCATCAGTTCCCGAAATTGCGGCGTGCAGCGCTTCGCTTCCAGGTCCGCATCTGTGAAACCGAAGTGACTTCGATCCTCGGCGGGAAGGTAGACGCGGCCAATGCCCGAATCGCGGGATACGTCCTGCCAGAAGTTCGCGAGTTGCAGGCCGGTGCAGACTTCATCCGAGAGTGCGGCCCGCTCGGCGTCGAAGCACTCGAAGAGATAGAGCACGAGATGGCCGACGGGGTTGGCCGAGTTGCGGCAGTAGCCGAGGAGTTGGTCGAAGGTGTCGTAGCGCTTCACGCGCTGATCTTGCTCGAAGGCGACGAGCAAATTCAGGAACGGCTCGGACGGTATGTCGAAGCGGCGAATCGTTTCGCGGAGTGCGACCATCACCGGATGCCGCGGCGTGCCGTCGTAACAGGTGAGCAGTTCTTCACGCCACCACGCGATCAGATCGAGGGCAACCTGCCCGCCGGCGGTTTCGTCGGCGAGGTCGTCCGACCAACGGCAGTAAGCGTAGACCGCGTGGAAGTGTCGCACGAGTCGCCGCGGCAACAGGAACGAGACGACCGTGAAGTTCTCGTAGTGCGACCTGGCGACGTGAGCGCAATAGGCGCTAGAAAGCCCACCCGTTGCAACGGGTGGGCTTTGCGGCCCCCACTGTTTCAATTCCTCGGCAAAGTCCCAGCCCATGCGGCTACTTCTTCGCTTCGAGGATGCGAAGCTGCGTGCTGAGCGGGAACGCGAGGCCGTCGATCTCGAACTCCGTTTCGACGAAAAACGCGCGGAATCCCGACTCTGGAAGTTTGAAATTCAAATCGGTACTCACCTCCCCGCTAATCACCGCTCGACCACCACCCTTTGATTCCACGAGAATCTCATCCCGCCAACGAGCCTGCCGAAAATCGCGACTCTCGGAATCCGCCGACCACACTCGTTGGCTCTTGAGCGTTCCCTCGTAGCTGACGGATAATGCGGTGCCATCGAACTTTCCCTTATGCTTCGGCATCTTCTTGTCGAACACCTGGCACTTACAAAACGCCGCCAGCGTATTTACGGCCCGCGTTGGGAGCAATTCCTTCTTGACGTTCTTTTCCGTATTGTCCGTCTCGCGGAGGTCGTGGCCCGCGTTCGGCACGTAAAGAATGTGCTTCTCGCCCTTCAAATCGTCCCAGTAACTGTTGAGCGCGTCGAGCGGCCAGTACGGGTCGTTCGCGCCGTTGATGATCATCTTCGGCACCGCGATCTGGTCGCGATACACCCACGGATCGACCATCTTCCAGAGCTTCTGAGCGTCCGCCGTGTCCTGGATCGGCACGAGCTTGCGTTCGGTGTAGTCGCGGATCATCTCGCTCGGCTTGCCGAAGGCGGTCACCTGATTCTTCATCTGCACCGGCATGTTGAGCGTGTCGATCACGAGCGGGGCGATGGCCTTCACGCGCGGGTCGCCGGTCGCCGCCGTGAGCCAACTCGTCCAGCCGCGCTTCGAGGCACCCGTGACCACGAACGATTTCACCTCAAACTTCCACTCTTCCTTCGCGAAAGCCTGAAGTGCGTCCATGCATTTGATGAGGCTCTTGACCATCGGGAAGAGCAGCGGCCAAGACGAATCTTTGGTTTCGAGATAGCGCACGAACGTCTCGGCGATGAGGGCGTCTTCCTTCTTGCCGTCGAAGAACGGTTGGTTGGGGATGCCGAAGAGGAAGGCGACGGGGGCACCGATCTTCTGAGCGAGTTGCAAGCCGAGGAGGCCGCTGCCGACGTTCGGCGTGCCGCCCTGATTCCACAGCACCATCGTCGCTTGCGGCTTCACGTTCTTCGGCACGAAGATTTGCACCTTGTGCGTCCAGGTGAAGCCTTGCCACTTCTGCGAGGTGAGTTCGAGTTGGTAGACGATTCCGGTTTCGGTTTCGATTTTCTCCGCTTGCTTCCAGGCGAAGGCGTCGTCGCTTTTCTTGACGTAATCGACGAGGTCCGTCGGCGGCTTCGGGGCCTCGGCGCGACCCGAGAGGGGAAGCAGAAGCACGAGAGCGATCGACGGTAAGCGCATGGGCAAACTCCTGCTGCGGAACGGGTATTGTTTCGTCGAACCACTGACCCGGCACCTGATGGGGCTCGGCCGGGGCTCGCCTTATCCGGCGTTGGTGCCGACGGCGCGGAAGTCTTCCATGGCGCGAGCCACGGCCAGCGGGAGGATCTTGCGGATGCGGCGGCCGCGGCGAATCTCCGCCCAGTTCTTCAAAATGTACTCGGCCTGCCGGCTGCCGGTGCGGGCGAAGTACTGGTGCAGCAGCGGGTGCATCCACTCGTAATCGACGTGGGCGCAATCGATCACGGTCACGCTCTTGCCGTGGAGTTTGGCGGGCACCTGGGTGTGCGGGTCGAAGGCGTAGAGTTCGCCGCCGGTCATGCCGGAGCCGATTTCGTTTTCGACCGGCCCGAGGATGAGCACCTTCCCACGGGTCATGTACTCGCAGGCGTACTTGCCGGCGGCCTCGGCGACGATGGTGGCACCGCTGTTGCGGATGCCGAGTCGGTGTCCGGCGCGGCCGCCGATGAAGACCGTTCCGCCGGTCGCGCCGTAGCCCACGTTGTTCCCCGCTACGCTCTGAATTTCGCCGCCGTAGTCCGAGGCTTTGTAGTCGAGGGAGACGACCACGGTGCCGCCGGAGATGCCTTTGGCGACGCCGTCTTGGGCGAAGCCGCGCAGTTCGAGATCGAGACCGTGGATGCACCAGACGCCGAAACTCTGGCCGGCTTCGCCGTCGAGCCGCACCTTGATCTTGCGGCCGTTGGGCATCCCCTCGCGGCCGTACAGCTTCGCGATGGTGCCGGCGAGCGTGGCCCCCACCGACCGATCCGAGTTGCGAACGCGGAACACCATGTCCGCGTTCTGAGCCGTGTCGATGGCATCGAACGCGGCGTCGATGATCTTCTTATTCAGCGAGAAGGAGTCGCCGCCGCAGACGCCGAGGACGCCCATTTGCGGGTAGTTCGCGTCGAGTTTCGAGAGCGCCATGTCCGGCTGAATGAAGCGCGAGACATCGACGAGCGCGGACCGCGGGTGCTTGGCTTTCAGATCGGTGCGGGGCACGAGTAAGTCGGTGCGGCCCGTGATGTCGCTCAGATTCTTGAAGCCCATCTGCCCGAGAATGACGCGGACTTCCTCGGCGACCGCGATCAGATAGGCCTTGGTGTGTTCGGGGTGGCCCTTGAAGATTTCGGGCGAGCCGGTGATTCCCGTGGGGCAGTTCGGAATGTGGCACGACTTGCAAACGATGCAGCCGACCGAGACCATGAGGCCCTGGCCGAAGCTGAATTCGTCCGCGCCGAAGAGGGCGTACTTGATGACGTCGTGGCCGTTCTTGATGCCGCCGCCGACGCGGAGGCGCACGGATTTTCGCACGCCGTTGACGACGAGCGCCTGATGAGCCTCGGCGAGGCCCATTTCACTGGGCAGGCCCGCGTGTTCCTTGCTGGAAACCATGGCGGCCCCGGTGCCGCCGTCGATGCCGTCGATCTCGATGATGTCCGCGCCGGCCTTGGCCACGCCAACGGCGATGGTGCCGATGTTATCCACCGCTACGAGCTTGACCGAAACCGGAATGCCCGGCTTGGTCGCCTTCAGGTCGTAGATCAGTTGCGCGAGATCTTCGATGGAATAAATGTCGTGGTGCGGCGGTGGCGAAATGAGATCGGTCCCGGGCTTCGCGAAGCGAATCTCGGCGATCTCGGCCGTCACCTTCTTCCCCATCAACTGCCCGCCTTCGCCCGGCTTCGCGCCCTGAGCCATCTTGATGGACAGCTCGTCGGCGTTCACGAGGTACTCGGCATCGACGCCGAATCGACCGCTCGCCACCTGCCGAATGCGGCTGCGGAAGCGGCTCTTCTCGATCTTGCCGCCGAGCGTGTAGATGCCGGGGTGAGCGACTCGTCGAGCGCGTTCCTTCTCCCAGAACGGCCCCCAGGCCCGCTCGGGAATGTCGTTGCGGGCGCGCGATTCGCCACCCTCGCCGCTGTTGCTCATCGTGTCCAATTCGTTGACGGCGGCAGCGATCGTCATGTGGCTCGCGCCCGTGAGCGCCCCGTGGCTCATGGCCGCGCCGCGGAAATACTTCTGGATGATGGTGAGGGCGGGCTGGATTTCCGTGGCGGGGACGACGCTGCCGGCACGCTTCACGTTGAACAGATCGCGCAGCACGGTGGGCACGCGGGTGTTCACCATGTCCGAGAACTTGATGAACTTGGTGCCGACGCGTTGCGGGGCAGCCGGGTCGTACTCCTCCGGCGGTGCGGTGTAAGCCATCTCGCCGCCGCCCTGTTCGGGCTCGGGATGGGCTTCCTTCACCGCGTCGCGGAGGGCCATGCGAATCTTGGCGTTGAACGCCATGTAGTCTTTGTTCTTGCCCATCGGCTGATTCTTGGCGAGCATTTCTTCGGCTCGCTGGACGCGCCACTGGCAGTCTTCGACGAGTTCGGGGAAGCCGATGCCGCCGATGCGGCTGGGGAACTCGCCGAGGAACTCCATGAGGTCGGGCCCGAAGCCGACCGCCTCGAAGAGTTGCGCCCCGCGGTAACCTTCGATCGTGGTGATGCCCATTTTGGAGATCACCTTCTTGATGGTGTCTTCGAGTGCGGCGAAGAGGTTTTCGAGCGCCTCGCGGCCATCGAGGCGGTTCTCTTGCTTCGTGTCGCCGTCCTTGTAGATGAGGCCGTCCTTCACCAGGCGCAGCATGAGGTACGGGTGAACGGCGTCGGCCCCGAAGGCGACGAGGCAGCAGACGTCGTGGCCTTCTTGAATGTCCCCGGCTTGCACGACGAGGCTGCATTTATCGCGCAGACCCTGGCGGCAAAGATACTGGTGAACGGCTCCGAGCGCGAGGAGCGACGGGATCGGATCGATGCCGCGGCGGCAGGCTTCCTTGTCCGAAACGCAGAGCACGTGGTAGCCGTCGTGGACGGCCTTTTCGGCCGCGCTTTGCAGCGCGATCAAACTGGACCGCATGGCATCCGCGCCGCCGGACAGCGGGAATGTCGCGTCCAGGTGTTTGAACCCGAGCACTTCGTTCTGGCGAATCTCCTCGACGATCGCATCCGAGATTACGGGTGAAGGCAGTTCCATTTGGCGAACCGGCAGGTTCTCGTCGCCGGTGGAGCCTGGAGTGGAGTTCGGGCTTCTCCCGAGGTACGTGGCCAGCGACATCGCGCCGCCTTCGCGGTACGGGTCGATCGGCGGGTTCGTCACTTCCGCGAACGTTTGCTGGAGGTACTTGAAGAGCGTCGGATGGTACACGGAGAAGACCGTGAGCACGCGGTCGTGGCCCATCGAAGAGAGCGGCTCCTTGCGGAGCTTCGCCATGTCCTTCACGAAGACGGCGCGTTCGAAGTCCCAACCGTTGGCTTGCAGCAGGTGGTCGAGGGTCCAGCTTCGTTCGGCGAGCATGGCTCCGACGGCATCGGTGGTTTGCCGCGTATAATCGAAGCCCTCGGGAATGATGATGTGGCGGCGATTCAGTTCGTGAACGTCGCCGAGTTCGACCTTGGCCTCGGCCACGACGCGGGCCATGATCTGGTAGCTGTCGAGGCGCTCGCCCGAGGTGGTGTCCAGCGCGATCATCTGGCCGGGTTGCAATTGGCCGCTGGCGACGATCGTGGTGATATCCAAACCGAAGACTCCGGACTCGGAGCCGATGTAGAGCCAGCCTCGCTTGTCCGAACACCAGCGGACGGGCCGCAAGCCCATGCGATCGACGAGGCCGACGAGGATGCGGCCATCGGTGCCGATGATGCCGGCCGGGCCATCCCAGGCCCCAAGGCTCCCGAACGTTCGGCGATAGTACGTGAACAGGTCGAAGGCTTCCGGCCCCCAGATGTCTGCTTCGGTGTCCCAAACCGGAGGAATGGAGAGCCGCAGGGCGCGGAGCAGACTCCAGTTCTGCTGAAGCGTGAGGTACTCGACCCATTCGTCGAGACTGCCCGAGTCGCTCATCTTGGGTGAAAGCAGATCGCCACCAGGTAGCGGCGGGTTCAGGCCGCGGGCGAAAGCGTGGACCGCGTTGCGGGTCGTCTTCACCGTATTGATTTCGCCGTTGTGGCACGTGAGGCGGAACGGTTGCGCGAGCGTCCAATTCGGGAACGTGTTGGTGCTGTAGCGGCGGTGGAACGTCGCGAGGCCGGTCTCGAACGCGGGGTCGTGCAGGTCCGGGTAGAAGTCGGAAAGTTGGGGGCTGGTCATGAGCCCCTTGTAGCCGACGAGCCGGGCCGAGAGCGAACAGACGTAGACGGCGAGGCCCGCTTTTTGGAAGCGTTCGCGCAGTTCGAGCCGTTGGAGGAAGAGCCAGCGTTCCGCGACCGCGACATCGCCTTGAACATTCAACAGCACTTGTTCGATGGCACCGGGGCGGAC
This sequence comes from Gemmataceae bacterium, assembly GCA_043744695.1. Classification (GTDB taxonomy): domain Bacteria; phylum Planctomycetota; class Planctomycetia; order Gemmatales; family Gemmataceae; genus Urbifossiella. The sequence goes on along the minus strand of JAYTUG010000066.1, from coordinate 3,349 downwards.
GTCGCGCGCCTTCTTGGGGAGTGCGTCGTCGTTGGTGGGAACGGTGCGGAAGCCGAGGAACTGAACGGGGCCGGTGGAGAGTTGTTCGCGGACGAGAGCGCGCGCGGCTTCGATCTTCGCCGGCTCGGTTTCGAGGAAGAAGATGACGCCGATGGCGAGGGTGTCTTCCGGCTTCAGGTACCGGGCCCCTTCGAGGCGGAGCTTCTTCGCCTCTTCTTTGAAGTAGGCTTGCGGGATGGCGACGGTGAGGCCCGCGCCGTCGCCCGCGTCGCCGCAGACCCCGCCGCGGTGTTCCATGCACCTGAGGGCGGTGAGCGTTTTCTGAACGACTTCGAACGAGGGGTTGCCGTCTTTCGAGGCGATGCCGCCGATGCCGCAGGCATCGCGGCCCACTTCGTCGGTGTAGAGCAGTTCGCCGCTGCGGAGGCGTGCCAACCCGGCCGATACGTTCATTGCTGTCCCTCACGCGGGCCGATGGAGTGGTTCGGCCCGCAATCGATTTTTCTCCCCGTTATGATAGCAGATGGCAAGATGCTCGTGGGGGTTCGGGCCAAAGTGGCTGGCGGGTTGCGGCTCCGCGACGGAATTCTGGTAGGATGAAGCCAACGCTCGAAGGACGATTCATGTCGGGAATCACGTTGCAAGACCTAAGTCGTCGATTCTCGTTTTGCTTCTCGCCGCCAAGTCGGGCACAATAGCCCGATATGAAAATCACCCGCGTCGAAACGCACGTTTGCCACGCCCGCATGCGCAACTGGGTCTTCGTGAAGGTGCTCACCGATCGAGACGGCCTCTTCGGTTGGGGCGAAGCCACGCTCGAATGGCACACGCGGGCCGTGGTCGGAGCCATCGAAGACACGGCCGAACTCATCCTCGGCGAAGACCCGACCCGCATCGAACACCTCTGGCAGATGATGTACCGCCAGCACTTCTGGCACGGGCACGGCATCGTGCGGGCCACCGCCATCGCCGGCATCGACATCGCCCTGTGGGACATTTTGGGCAAAGTGTGCGGGGTGCCGTGCTCGAAGCTGTGGGGTGGGCCTGTCCGCGACCACGTCCGAACGTACTGCCACCTCGGCGGCGGCAAGATGGAAGACTTCTACGAGACCGCGGCCGACGACGCCAAGCGCTTCGCGGACTTGGCGCGGCAAGCGGTGGCCGACGGCTTCACGGCGTTCAAGACGATGGCCGTGCCGCCGACGCTGCCGATCGAGGGGTTGAAGCCGATCCGCACGGCGGAGAAGTGCGTGGCCGCGATGCGAGAGGCGGTCGGCGAAAGCATCGACATCATGGTCGATTGCCACGCACGGCCATCGCCGGCGATGGGGCTGCAATTCGCGAAGGCGCTCGAACCCTACGGGCTCTACTTCCTCGAAGAACCGTGCTGGCCGGAGAGCGTCGACGGGCTGGCAATGATCAACCGGGCCGTGACGACGCCGATCGCGACGGGGGAACGCGTCACGAACCTCGCGGCATTCAAGGACCTGTTCAACGCACGGGCCTGCGACGTGTGCCAGGTGGACATCACCCATTGCGGCGGCTTTACCGAGGCTCGCCGAATCGCGGCGCTGGCCGAGGCCCATCGCATTGCGCTCGCGCCGCACAATCCGCAAGGCCCGGTGAGTACCGCGGCGAGTCTCGAGTTTGGCTTCTCGCAGCCGAGCTATATCATTTGCGAGACGGTTCACGCCGACGTGCCCTGGCGGCAAGACGTGGTGCAGGAAGGCTTCACGGTGGAACCGAAGGGCCGGCTCGTGAAGCCGAATCAGCGACCCGGCCTCGGCATCGCGATCGACGAAGCGGAAGTGAAGAAGCACCCGTTTCAGCAGGAGATTGCACAACGCGTGTTCTACAGCGATGGCAGCGTGGGGGATTGGTGAGCCATGGTCGCATGACCTGGGACGTGGCTAATACTTCCTTCGAAACTCTTCCGTTCGACTATGCTACATCCATTCGCTTTACTCAAAGAGGCCGAGCTCATGGATCTCGAAGACTCGCTAAAAGCCAAGAAAAGTAAAACGGAACTGAAGCGGAGAGAGACAGTTGCGCGAGGTAATCGGACGGTAGGAACCAACCTCGCTACTCGACAGGTTTGCGCAATCCTGGCGATCCTCCAATCCAAGATCGAGAAGAGGGGGCTGAGGAAAGTACTGGCTGCGATAAAGGAATTGTAGCCATTCTGCCTTCAGCCCGAAGGGCTGGGACAACATAGCCCAGGGCAACGCCCTGGGTATCGTGGATGTTTCGCTCGCAGCTTGAAGGGCTGCGACATGCTGTCCAGCCTTACAGGCTGGCGACTGACGAGGGATTGATGAGTCACTTGAACCCAGGGCGTTGCCCTGGGCTATGTTGTCCCAGCCCTTCGGGCTGAGAAGGGCTTGCATAAAAGCCTTGGGAGTCTTGATGCCCAAACAACTTCACGGTGTGCTGGCGATTGCCCACACGCCGTTCACGGACCACGACGAAATCGACGCGGCCGCCCTCGAGCGTTCCGTCGAATGGGCCCTCTCCGTCGGGGCCGATGGCCTCGGCACCGGCATGGTGTCCGAGACGCTCAAGCTCACAAGTGACGAGCGCTTGTCAATCGCGAAAATGCTCGTCGAATTCGCAGCGGGCCGCGGGCCGGTGTTCGCGGCAGTCGGCGCGGAAAGCACCAAGCAGTCGCTCGGCTTTGCCGTGGCTGCGGAAGCGGCAGGCTGCGATGCCGTCATGGCCGTGCCGCCGTTGACGAGTCGCCTGGGCGAAGCGCATCTCGTCGATCACTTCCGGGCGCTGGCCGATGGCATCGGCATTCCCGTCATCGTGCAAGATGCCTCGGGCTACGTCGGTCAGGCCATCCCGCTGGGCGTGTATGTGAAGTTGCTCGAACGCTACGGCCCGGACAAGATTCTCTTCAAGCCGGAAGCCGCGCCGAACGGCCCGAACATCTCGGCCCTTCGCGATGCGACCAACGGCGTGGCCCGCATCTTCGAAGGCTCCGGCGGCGTCTTCCTCATCGACAGCTTCCGTCGCGGCATCACTGGCACCATGCCCGGCATGGACCTGCTCGACGGCATCGTCGCCGTCTGGAAGGCACTCGCACGGGGGGCCGAAGAAACCGCGTACCGCATCTACTTCCCGATCTGCGCGATCGTGAGTTTGCAACTTCAGGCGGGGCTCGATGGCTTCCTCGCGGTCGAGAAACACCTCATGGTGAAGCGCGGCTTGTTCCCCACCGCACGGCGACGCAAACCGTACGGCTGGGAACTGGACGCCGAAACGGCGGACGAAGTGGACCGGTTGTTCGAACGGATGAACGCTGCGATTGGATAGCGCCCTCCGACCCTCTCCCCGTTGGGGAGAGGGT
>JAYTUG010000065.1:0-2851 GCA_043744695.1 Gemmataceae bacterium | reverse complement strand
CGAGCATTCCGCCGCCGGGGATGGCCACGTCGCCACTCCGAACGACGAGGAGCACGGCCACGGCGTTCAGCACGCTCATGATGACGAGGGCGAACCTCCCCTTTTTGTCGCCGAGTTCGATGAGATCCTGCGCTGCCTTCACGCCATTGACGAGCGCTTTGTAGCGATCGGCGGGATAGAGGAGTCCGCGCTCAGCTTCGAGCTTTTTGAGCGCCTTTTCGGCCGAATCGGCGGATTTTTCGCCCTTGGGTGGCGTGGGGTCGGTCATCCCTCAAAGTTACAACAGGTGAGCAGGACGGTCGAAGTCCGTCTCAACTCTCCCCTATTAATCGCTTGAACCTCCCGATTTTATTACGGTGCGGAAAGATTGGGCTGCCGTAGTAAACGGCGGGGGTTGGATGTGTTAACACAGGTAGAGGGGGGCGAGACGGGGAGGCCCCGCAGGGCCGCCGACCAGCGCCCAGATCTGCAAGACGAGGTCGAAGGGCTGCCAGATTCGCCGAACCGCCGGTACGTGACCGCGAACGGCGACAAGATGACAACGAACGGGCGGAAGGAGGCGCCGAACGGGGAGCACCGAGCAACGAACGGGCGGAAGGTCTCGTCGAACGGGGAGCACCGAGTAACGAACGGGCGGAAGGTCTCGCCGAACGGGGAGCACCGAGCAACGAACGGGCGGAAGGTCTCGCCGAGCGGGAGGCATCGAGCAACGAACGGGCGGCATCGAGCAACGAGCGGGCGGAAAGTTTCGCCGAACGAGCAGAAAGTCTCGCCGAACGACTAGAAGGTTCCGGCGAACGACCAGAAAGTCCCGCCGAACGACCAGAAAGTCCAAGTAGTGTGCAGATGTTTGTGTAAATGACTTTGCCGTTGGCTTCTGTACGAAGGCCACCGCATTGTTTCTCTGAGAGTCGGCATTTCACCGCGGCTACCGCAGCCAACAATTGATGATTTGTGCCGACCAGCGTATCGACGCGCGCGCTGGCCGGTTTTGTTCGCGCGTCAAAACCCTTATTCGCAGGAGGTAGTCCATGCAGCATCATGAAGGTGAAGTCGTAGGGTCCCTTCGCAGGGCCAAGTGGTTCTTGGTCGAGCATACGGGGGCACTCGGGCCGTTCGCCGAGTCGCCAGCGTCTGCGCGTCTGGACGAACTGATCCGTGACATGGAGTCGAACCACTCCGTGCAGCACGGCACAGTGAAGGAGTCGAAGGCAGCCACGGTATCCAAGGCTGAGCTTCGACGTGCGTTGCGGCTGGAGCATATGCAGCCGATATCGGCGATCGCCCGGTCGAGGCTGGCTGGAATCGACACGCCGAAGATGGCGAAGTTCTCCGTGCCGAACACGTCGGCGTCGGACGTAGCGCTGCTGGCCGCCGGCCGGGCAATGTCCTCGGCGGCAGCGGAGTACACGCAGGTGTTCGTGGATGAGAAGCTGCCGGCGGATTTCCTGGAGCAGCTCGACGCGGCGGTGGTCGCGTTGCAGGACACGATCGTGGCACGCGATGGCGACAAGCTGCAGCGCCGGCGCGCGACGCTCGGGCTCAGAGGTCAGCTGTTGCTGGCCCGCGAGTTGTTCAACATCCTGACCGGGTTCGTCAGGAAGTCGTTCGCCAAGCAGCCGGAAGTGATCGGCGAGTGGCTGACGGCGATCAGGATTCCGGCGAAGACGAGTGTGCGGCGTCCGGTCCCGGTTCCGATTGCGGCTCCGGTCGCGGCTCCGACTCCAACGGGAAATGCGGTGCCGGGAACGTCGCTGGTGGCAGTGAGCTGTGCTGCGACAACGCCGGCGACGGGGGAGGAGATGAAGGCCGTCTAGCCACATCTTATAGATGGTAGTGCGGCCTGGGTAGTACGCCGCCGACAACTGACGGGAAGCAGGACCTGAGGCGCGAGAGGGCCGTCCGAATGGACGGCCCTTCGCGTTGTCAGGACTTCAAGAAACCTCACCCAACTCAAGACCAGAAGCAGTCAAATGAAAACGCAGACACTTCGGCTCAAACCCGCACTCTCCTTGACAGCTTAGGAGAGCGCTCTGTATCGTTTGTCCTAATCTCATGAGGAATGGACAATGGCTAAGCACGCCACCCTGCTGCCGGGCACACTGGACCTGCTCATTCTGCGCGCCGTTTCGCTCGGTGAGCTGCATGGGTACGGGATCCTGCTCCGCATAGGCCAGATCTCAAATGGAGGTCTCCAGATTGAGCAGGGGGCGCTCTATCCGGCTCTCCACCGCCTCGAATCGCAAGAACTCCTGGCTTCCGAATGGGGCACTTCGGACAACAATAGAAGGGCGCGGTTCTACAGTCTCACCAAGACCGGGCGGAAGCGCCTGAACCTCGAAACCGACGCCTGGGCCCGGTTCTCCACGGCGGTCGGGGCAGCCCTGACGGCCCGCCTCGCGGAGGCCTGATTCACAGGCCCAAACCCTTCGCCAGTTGGCTGTGTCCAAAGTCAACTGGGGCACGTAGTTACCGGGCCCGGTGGTTTCGACCCCACCGCGATCGCACTTCCTCGCAGGACTCGAAACCATTCATGGCCCCACTACGTTTTGTCGAAATGACACTCCCCCCGATTCCGCATCTATAAAGAATGGTTGATATCGCTCGCGCCCCAAAGCCGAAGACCGGCAAGTACGTGCTCTACGGAGCAGGGGCCGTTGCCATCGTCATCACCACGATTTTCATCGCGAAGCTGAAGCCCGCCGCACCGACGGTCGAGCGCAGCATCATTTCGATCGACTCGGTGCGCCAAGGCGACATGATCCGCGACGTGCGCGGCCCGGGCACGCTCGTGCCGGAATACATCCGACGTGTGGTTGTGCTCACGTCGGCCCGTGTGGACCGTCTTGTG
>JAYTUG010000064.1:0-2852 GCA_043744695.1 Gemmataceae bacterium | reverse complement strand
GGCACCTGATTGGAGTTGGGGCGATTGGGGAATGCGGGTTTCGAGATGGAGTCTATCAGATCAAGCAGCTGGACTGCAAACCATGTACTGCACCCCGGGAGGCACACCCCGGATGGTTGCCCTTGCCCAAAATCACTACGGCGGGTTAGATTCTTCCGCTTGTCTGGAGAATCGTTATGGCGCGGAAATGGGTTCGAAGTGGGGCACTGATGTTCGTCCTCGCACTCGTTGCGGTCGGCGTCTGGGCCGGTGCGAATTGGAACGGCCTGCAAACGAAGTACGCCGTCCATCGGTTGAAGTCGGCTGCCTCGGAAGACGAGCGGACGAAGTGGGCCGAATCGCTGGCCACCCTTGGCGATGAGGGGCCGCACCAACTCGCGGAGCTTTTGAAAGCGTCCGAGCCACCGGTTCGCATCTCGGCGGCAAACGCCCTCCGAAGCCATCTCGAGTCCTTGCCGCCCGACGACTCCCGCGCAATGCTCCTCGCTTCAAAATTGCTCGATGTCTACCTCGCCTGGAGTGAGAGCGAACGCGAGGCGCTCGCGCCATTGCTGCCAGCACTGGTTCGGCGAACTGGCGGCATTCACGCCGCGAAGTGCCGCGAAGCCGTTAGCGCCACGCTTCGAATGAAACCGATCGAAGCGAGGTTGGCGGCCATTCGCGCCGCGACCGAACCGCACCTCGCGATGCGCGGCGAACTCGTGTCGTTACTCCAAGCGGCGGATCCCGAAATTCGCCGGGCTGCACTCTTCGCGGTCGGCCCCGCGACGGAGGGCGAACCCGTGCTGGGAGACGAGGCGCTCTTCAACTGGCTCCACGATCCGGATGCGGACGTGCGGAAGATCTGCCGGGCGGCACTCGTGAGTCGCGGGCGGAGCGATGGCGAGATTTCGCTGGGCCGCCGGCTCGTCGATCCCGATGCGGCCGAGCGCTTAAAGTTGCTGCTCGACCTGCGCTACGACGACGACTTTGCCGATCCGGAACCGTGGCTCCAACGGTTGAGCCAGGACGCGGATCCCGGCGTTCGCGCCGGGGCCGCACGCGTGATCATGGAGTTGAACGGCGAGAAGAAATTACCCGCGCCGGGATGGGTTCTGCGACTAGCCGAATCGGACCCCGATCCGACCGTGCGGCGCATTGCGAAATACTATCGGTCGACCGCCGCCGACGAAGGAATTCGACCCATCGGCGGCCCCTGACCGGACACTTGGCGAAGGTCTGAACTCGCACGAATCCTGAGTTGAGCTGTCGAGACGGGTTCGCGAGCTGGAGAAGATTTCACTTCGTTCGTGCGTCGTCAAGGAAAATCTGGGGAAAATCGGGCACATACCCCGGATTACTCCTTGACGGTTCAACCAACCCGGTTTTACAGTGGAATAGATTTGACGGGCGAAGATTCTTCGCGCAGTGCGAGAAACATCGCGTCCGCATACCAGTAGGAAACGGATCGTGGGTTTGTCCGTTCAACGAAAGATAGACACCGATGCTCGTCCTGTCCAGAAAAAAAAATGAGTCCATCGTCATCAACAGCGATGTCGTTGTGACGGTGATCGAGATCCGCGGCGACAAGGTTCGGCTCGGGATCGTCGCTCCGAAGGATGTGCCCGTCCACCGCGAAGAGGTGTACGAGGCGATCCACGGAACGAAGCCCGCGATCTCCGGCATCGTGGTCAAAGCCACCGATGCCGAAGTACACGGCTGACCGCACCGAACCGGGTCAGCCCCTGCTGCCTTCCGCACGCTCGTCGGAACGGCATCACCCGTCCGTTGCCATTTCTCGGCCCATCACTTCGCCAGATTCTTGAACTTCACGTCCTTGAACTCGACTCGCATCGCCGGGTAGCCCGCGTGGCACTGGAACGCGATGATTCCATCCTTCGGAGCGTCCTTGTCGTCTTTGCCAGGCAGCTTCGGGAAGTCTTCATCCACCATCGTTTCGCCGTTGATCTTGATGGTGATGCGCGTGCCCTTGGCCAGGATGTAGTAGTCGTTGAACTCGGTTTCCTTCACGGCCTTCGCGATCGTTTTCGGATCGGAGGCCTTCATCATGCCGCCGACGCCTTCGCCGTAGAGGCTGCCCCAGTAGCCCTTGCCGATGTCCACCTGCGGCCCGGCCACGACGAACTTCTTCTGGTCGCGGAGCGTGCTGCGAATCTGGAAGCCGCTGTTCCCCACGCCGTCCTTGAGCAGCACCTTGCACGACAGTTCGAAGTCCGCGTACTTCTTCTTCGAGCAGAAGAAGGTGTTGTATTTGGGGTCTTCCTTGGTCTCGCCGACGATGGTGCCATTCTCGATCTTCCAGATGTCGGCGCGGCCTTCCCAGTTCTCGGGGTTGAGGAATTCCTTGGTGTCTTTGTTGTCCTCGGCGCGGGCCGAGGAAGCCGGCGCGAGCAGAAACGCCCAGGCGACGAGCAGGCAGGAGAGACGCATGGTGTGAACTCCGAGGAAAGGTGCGATCGGGCATCGGTACATGGTTACGCCTCGCCAGCGTCTTTGCAATGGGTAGCCGGGTGTGCCGCTAGAAGTGGGCAGGCCTTCGCATCCGCCACGTTCTCTAACAACACCCGGTCCAGGAACTCGTCCCGCAGCCGGCTGTGAAACGATTCCACAAAGCCGTTCTCCCACGGGCTCGCCGGTGCCACCGCCCGCGACTTCCGCCTGACCGACGTCGGCGGCACCGTGGTGAAGGACGTGTTGGCGTAGTCCGTTTTTCGCATGGCCACATCGCGCGTTCTTTTTTCTGCGGGTCGCGCTCATGGTTTCACCTTGAAATCAAGTGTTTTTCGAGGTCGGGTCCGGACCATGCTGGCCATGCGCGGCAGGCTCCGCGGCACAAGTCGCATCGATCCCAC
>JAYTUG010000063.1:0-2856 GCA_043744695.1 Gemmataceae bacterium | reverse complement strand
GTGGCGGCGAGTTGTTGAGCCTGGACTTCCTGTTCGGCTGTGAGCGTGGCGGACATCGGGTTCCTCCCGGGGTGAGTGATATTGTTGACGATACTCTAAAAGGCGTCGAAGTGAACAAAAGATCCACCAACTTTCGAGCTGCTTACCCGGGTGAAGGGCATTGGCACCAAGAAACTCGACAAGTTGCGGCCGTTCGTTAAAATGGATTGAACGAGTTGTGGTGGCACACAGGGAAAAAGAGCTTGAAAATTGGGAGATGGCCAATGATCGCGAAATACTCCGCAGCGATTCAGAAACATGGTGAATGGTGGATCGGCTGGGTTGAAGAGGTTCCCGGTGTGAACTCCCAGGGTGCAACGCGCGAGGAGCTTCTGGAGAACCTTCGGGAGGCATTGGACGAGGCACTGGAGATGAATCGCGAGGACGCTCGAACTGCCGCCGCCGCGAACGGCGTCTACGAAGAAGTGGGGCTCACGCTGTGAAGCGGACGGATTTGATCCGACATCTTCGTCGGAATGGCTGCGTCCTGATTCGCGAAGGTGGTCGCCATTCCTGGTGGGGAAATCCTTCAAGCAAACGCCGTTCGGCGGTCCCACGCCATCGCGAGATTCCCAACCCTTTAGCCAATAAAATTAGTTCCGACTTAGGGATCCCGGATGCCGTGCGCTGACACCCTCGGCCACTCCCTAATCTCCACGTATCATTTCCGCATTGTGATGATCGACTCGAAGGGACTCTGCACATGGCAAGTGAAGCCGAACTCAAGGCTGCGGGCGAGAAGTACATTCCGAAGGATTACGATCCGGCCCTCTACAAGATTCGCCATTCCTACGCGCACGTTCTGGCACAGGCCGTCGTCGAACGCTTCCCCAACGCTAGGCCCACCATCGGCCCGCCCGTCGAGTTCGGCTTCTACTACGACTTCGACATCGAAGAGAGCCCCGAGTTAGGAGACCTCAACTGGATCGCCGACCGAATGCGGCAGATCATCAAGGGTAAGCACGCCTTCAAGGTCCGCGAGATCACGGCCGCCGAGGGAAAAGAACTCTTCCAAAGCAACCCGTACAAGCTGGAACTCATCGAGGGGCTCGTCGCTGGGCAGGACGACTACGGAAACTCGGCGCAGGCCGGCTCAGCCCCCACGCTTACGGTTTATCAGCAAGACACGTTCAGCGATCTGTGCCGTGGGCCGCACGTCGAGAGCACCGTGAACCTCGATCCGAAGGCCTTCAAGATCACGCAGGTCACGGGCTCGTACTGGCGCGGCGACGAGAAGAACAAGGCGCTACGGCGCTTCCACGCCACCGCTTGGGCCAGCGAAGCCGACCTGAAGGCGCACCTAGCACGCGTCGAGGAAGCCGCCAAACGCGACCACCGTAAAGTGGGTCGCGAACTCGAACTGTTCATGAACAGCCCTCTGCTCGGCTCCGGCTTCCCGATCCTACTTCCCAAGGGCTCGACGATTCGCCGCCTGCTCGAAGCCTTCATCACGGATTACGAACGGGCCGCGGGCTACCAGCACGTTTACACGCCGGACCTCGCCAAGCGGAACCTTTACGAAGTGTCCGGGCACTGGGACCACTACAAGGAGAACATGTTCCCGCCGATGGACATGGGCGAGGAGGAACTGGTGCTGCGGCCGATGAATTGCCCGCACCACATTCTCATTTATCAGTTGAAGCCGCGGAGCTACCGCGATTTGCCCATCCGCATCGCGGAACTCGGCAAGATGTACCGCTACGAGCGCTCCGGCGTGGTCGGCGGCCTCAGCCGCGTTCGCTGCATGACGCTCAACGACGCACACCTCTTCGTTCGGGAAGACCAGATCACCGAGGAGTTCGTCGGCGTCCTCAACCTCATCAAGAAGGCCTACGCGGATCTCGGCATCACCGAGTACAGCTTCCGCCTCAGCAAGCGCGACCCGGCCAACAAGGTGAAGTACGTCGACGACGACCTCATGTGGAAGACGAGCCAGGCCAAGCTCCGCGAGGCGCTCCAAATCGCCGGGGTGAACTATAAGGAAGCGGAAGACGAGGCGGCGTTCTACGGGCCGAAGGTGGACATCGAGGTCAAGGACGTGATGGGCCGCGAGGAGACGCTCTCCACGATCCAACTCGATCCGCATTTGCCGAAGCAGTTCGGCTTGGCGTTCAAGGACGCGGACGACACCGAGAAGCGGCCGTTCATGATTCATCGCGGCGTCATCAGCACGATGGAGCGCATGATCGCGTATCTCATCGAGCTGTATGCTGGTGCGTTCCCGCCGTGGTTGGCACCGGTGCAGGTCGTAATCGTGCCGATTGCCGACCGGCATTTCGACTATGCGAAGCAGGTGGAGGCGCAGCTTCGGGCGAAGGACTTCCGCGTCGAGAACGACCTCAGCGACAAGCGGATGAACTCGAAGATTCGCGACGCCCAGATGCAGAAGGTGCCTTACGTTCTGGTGATCGGCGACAAGGAGATGGAAGCGAACTCGGCGGCAGTGCGACTCCGCACCGGCGAGGATCTCGGTGCCAAGCCCCTCGCCGAGTTCATCGCGATGCTGGAGAAGGTGGTGGCATCGCGGACTCAGGCGTTAGTGGGGTGATGTTCCCCGTCGTGATTTCGCGCGCTTCGCCTCGCCCGCTAGCGTCTTCCCTTCCGGCGAGAAGGCGAATGCGGTGATCACCGCGCGGTGCCCGAAGAGTTCATGCGCGACGCGACCAGTGGCGAGCTCGATCACCCGAACGATTCACCCCACCCCCTTGGCTCCTTGGCTCGGGTGCGTTACATGGTTTGCACATCGCAGTACTTGCGGCTTGGCTTTCCATCAGCGAGGCATACATGGTTCGCGCGCTCTGTGCCGTGGCGGAGGCA
>JAYTUG010000062.1:0-11201 GCA_043744695.1 Gemmataceae bacterium | reverse complement strand
GCATCGGCATGGCGACCTCTCCCCAAAGGGGAGAGGTGGAGAATCAGGCCGAATCCTCTACAACTTGCACTCCAAAAGAGTACGGACATTCAGCCGAGAACAGCATCTTCAGCGAGGGCAAACGATGACCGATTACGACGACGATGGCGCACGCCTGACCGAAGAGGAAATCAAAGCCGAGTTCGCCATCCTGTTCCCGCACGGGTGGGCCGGAGCGGACGTACTCGCGGAACTCGCACCAAACGGCTGGGCGGCGTCGCCACTCGTATTGGTGGATCACCCGACGGTGGCGCAAATGTACGACGAGCAAGTACGGATGCACCGCAACCTCAACTCCCTGTTCCGCAAGCCGGACGCACCGCCCCCGCCACCCGAGCCGACGTTGGAAGAGATCGCAGCCGAGTACCAGGAGGTTCCGGTCGAGCCCGAGCGAGAATGCCAAGAATTGCTCGGGCGGTGCCTGTGGGATGTCTTCTCCGACAACCACGAGGTGATCGCTGCGGACGGCCGCAAGTTCGACCTCGGCTCGATGCGCGGCAGCGGCGGGTTCCTGGCCGACATCATCAACTCTCAAAGCGGCCCCCCCCCGCTTCCGAGGCCGGAACTTCCCACGGAACTCATGGCCAAGATGTTCCCGCCGACGGATGGCATGGACCCCAAGATGGCGGGATTCATCGACGAGATGCGGAAGGAGATGTTCGGCGATGGCGGCTACACCTACCTCGACTTCTATATGGGCACCGGCACGGTATCGGGGAGGACCGATTTGCAGCCGGTGTACGAGATGATTTTCCGCCGCCTCCGCGGACGCGACCTTGACTGGGAGTACCACTTTCCCAGGCTGCATCTCGTGGACTTTCGCGGGCTCAAGAAACAACTCGACGAGCAAGAACGCGGCGACGAACCCGAGTGGGCCGGCTACGATCCGGCAGCAGCCTTCGAGGAGGAGCAGGAGAATCAGCAGAAGGACGCGGAGATCTCCGAGATGCGGGAGAAGCTCGACGAGGGCCATCGCGAAGCCGTGGAGGCGGCCCAAGATGAGGAGCCCCCGGCAACGGTGCGGGCCTACCTTGCGGTTTACGGAGAATTCCCGAAGGGCTGGCCGCCCGAGATGGAAGAGTGAATGGAGATTGGGAGCTAGAATATCTGCGGAGGAACAGTGATGAGCGCGATTCAGTTCACGACGGTCGTCGGCGCGGATGGCGCGATCCATCCGCCGGCGGGGTTGGCGTTACCGCAAGGCGAGATCGAAGTTTCGGTGCGGCTAGCGACGGAACCGAACCCCAGCCTTGAAGTCCGTGGGCGGGAACTCGCCACCCGTCGGGGCTTCAACTGGGACACGCTGCTTGAAGAGTCTCGCGCGGTCCTTATCGAAGATGTGAAATACGAAGCCCTCGGCTTGCGCCGGCCGCGGCCCGGACCGGGCGCTTGCAAGGGTATGATTCTGTACATGGCGCCCGACTTCGACGCCCCGCTGGTAGACATGAAGGAGTACATCGAATGAAACTTCTACTCGATGCTCATTCGCTCATCTGGCACTCGGATTCGAGTCCACAGATGAGTCCCAGGGCGACGGTCCTTCTGAATGATCCGGCGAACGAATTGGTTTTGAGTATGGCGAGCGTGTGGGAAATCGCCATCAAGGTGGGAATGAAGAAATTGACTTTGTCCGTTCCATTCGTTCCTTTCTTGGAAAGAGCAACCACGACCTACCAAGTCACAGTGCTTCCGATCACACTCGATGATTGTATCGCTTATGAGCAGCTTGCATTTCCCGACCCGAAGCATCGCGATCCATTCGACCGCATGATTATCACCCATGCTCTACGCAACGCCTTCTCCGTCGTCGGTAGCGATACCGCGTTCGACGCCTACGGCATCATTCGGCTCTGGTGAATCGGCTTCACGCCACCTCAAAGTTGATGATTCTCCTTTCGCAAGCAGTCAGGTCAGTGAGACCTCAAGTGGGAGAACCAAGATCCGACCCAAGAAATCTGGAGGCTAGGTCGCCGAGTCCGAAACCCAGTTGCTCCTGACAAGCCGTTTCGCCGCAATCCTGCTCACGTGCTTGTCGGAGAAACGCGAAGAATCGCCGTTGAGGTTCTCGAACCCAGCCAAACCACCTCGGCTTGCCTTCCTCAATTAGCAAACGGACCAAAATCTCAGCCAATTGATAGCTCAGTTCTGAAACCTTTCCTGAACGCGAGAACCCGGTTCCGTACCAGAACTCATCCAGTCCGTGTATTCCCCAATACCGCTTGTGGCGTTCTGCCATCCGGGCATCGACCTGGAGCACCGAACGGCCAGTCACAGCGTGCTCAAACATCTGGGCCAGTCCTTCTTCCAACCACTGCGGCATCGAAAGATGGTGGAGGGAAACGTGCGTTAACTCATGGGCCAGTGCATTTTCCGACGACCACAGAGGCTTGGCGTGAACCGCGACGTGCGGATAACCTTCTCGGATGTGCAAGCCGCCAGATCCGGCGTGCTTACCTTCCGGATAGTAAAGCGAAATGTATCGGTAATAATCGTCCGAATTCCGCAAGGCAATGACTGGGTGCTTGCCGCCGCTTTGGAAGTTGGCGACCCCAGGCAGGGTGGACTCCAACGCCATCTTGCAGCGCTCGGCCAGTCCGAGCAAGGGATGGCCGATTTCGCTGGTCTCGGCCGAGAGGATCAAGAAGTGTTCCGATTCGATAATTTCATACTCGTTGCCAAGAGCCGGTCCGAGCGCTGCCAGCCATTGTCTGACAATGGCCGTCCACGCAACGTGTTGGTCGAGCGAATCATCGTCTGGCTGGATCCAGGTCGCGATGAGATCCCACGGAAGGCGTGGCAATCCGTCCTCCCAAGTGAGCGAGTCGGAGATATCGAGGTATTTGCCGCTCATGAATTTCGCGCCTGGTCCGTCGCATCCCAGCAGTTATCACGCCAACACTTCCGTCATCACGTGCCCGTGAACATCAGTCAGGCGGCGCTCGATGCCGTTGTGGTAGAACGAGAGCCGTTCATGATTCAGCCCCAACAGGTGCAGCATCGTCGCGTGCAGGTCGTAGATCGTCGCCACCTTCTCGACGGCCTTGTGGCCGAATTCATCGGTCGCTCCGTAGCTGGTGCCCGCCTTCACGCCGGCTCCCGCGAACCACACCGTGAAGCCGCTCGGGTTGTGATCGCGGCCACTCGCCCCCTTCTGGAACGTCGGCATCCGACCGAACTCCGTGACCCAGACCACCAGAGTGTCCTTCAAGAGCCCGGTGCGTTTGAGATCGCGCAAGAGGGCCGCACAGGGTTGGTCGAGAATCGGGCCGTGGATGTCGTACTGCGTCTTGATGGTCTTGTGGCCGTCCCAGTTGCCGACGCCTTCGCCCATCGCGTACGACCCGTTGAAGAGTTGCACGAAGCGGACGTCGCGTTCCAGCAGTCGCCGGGCGAGCAGGCAGTTCCGCGCGAACCCGGCCTTCACTTTGTTCGCATCGTCGGTGCCGTATTCCGAGTGGACTTTCGCGGTCTCCTTGCTGAGGTCCGAGACTTCCGAAGCCTTGAGTTGCATGCGGCCGGCGAGTTCGTGGCTGGCGATGCGGGCCGCGAGTTCCGAGTCGCCGGGGTGCTTCTTGAGATGTTCCTCGTTGAGCAGTTTGAGGAAGTCGCGAGTGTCGGCGTCGGTCTTGCCGGAAATCGTGGCGGGGCGGGCGAGGTGCGGGATCGGTTTGTCCGCGTTGAACGCGGTCCCTTGAAACACGGCGGGCAGGAACGCACTGCTCCAGTTATTCGGACCGACCTGCGGATTGCCGCGCGGGTCGGGGATGGCGACGAACGCGGGCAGGTCGCGGTTCTCGCTGCCGAGCGCGTAGCTCACCCACGCCCCGGCACTCGGGAAACCGTCGAGCGTGAACCCGGTACTCATCTGGTTCTCGGCGGGCCCGTGCGTGTTGCTCTTCGCGGTCATCGAGTGAACGAAGCACATGTCGTCGGCAAGTTCGGCGAGCTTCGGCAGTAGGTCTGAAACCATCTTGCCGCTCTGGCCGCGCGGCTTGAACTTCCAGATCGGGGCGACGAGGTTGCCCTGTTCGCCCTGGAAGGTGACGAGCTTACCGCCGGGCAGCGGCTGTCCGTCGCGCTTCACGAGTTCAGGTTTGTAGTCGAAGGTATCGAGGTGGCTGACGGCACCGGAACAAAAGATGACGAGTGCGCGTTTAGCCTTGGGCGCGAGGTGCGGTTGCCTCGGAGCGAGCGGTGACTCCGAGAGAATAGCAGGGCGAATCGGATCGGCGGCGTCGGCGAGGAGCGACGCGAGCGCGATCGCGCCGAGGCCGGTCGCGGCATTGCCGAGGAAGAGACGGCGGGTCAAAATGGGCTGTCGTGTCATGGTGATGGTGCGACCAGTGACAAATACTGCTCCGGTGTGATAATCGAGATGCCTCGGAATGGATGAAGCACGAGCAAGTCCTCATCTCCGGTGATGATGCCGCTCGAACGACCTTCCACAGCCACTTCGAGGTATCGATTGTCTTTGGAGTCCCGACACACTTCGATCTTCTCGGATGGCTCGACAAGGACAACGGACCGAATCAGCTTCGAGAGGAAAACGGCTCGGTCGTCCGAGGTTACGTACTTATCGAATTTCTTCCGGTTCACTACCTCGATGGTTTCGCCGAGCGAGTCAGCGGAGGAGAGAAGTCTCGCCTTGTCCAATACATGGAACGTTGCTTGACCTGGAATGGAACCTTCGAACAGCATTGCGCTGACGAGGACATTCGTGTCGATGACCCAGCGAGCTTTAATCATCGTTCAGGATGCTTTCGAGGATTTCCGGTGTGAGCCCGCGTTCACGTGCCCTCTGACCGATGTCGCGCATGATCTCCTGAAGCGATCGCGTGTCTTGCATCGCGTTCTGGAGCCCAAAGCTGACAATCAAGTCAAGCTTTCGCTGCTCTTCCGTGTCGGCCAAGCGATACGCTTCCGCGATCTTCGGCGCGACCTGAATCGTAATTGGTTCCGTAGTCATTCTTCCTCCTCCTTCACAACGCATGATACCAAATCAATCCACATACAGGAACTCGTTCGCGTTCAGCACGGCGCGGCAGAGTGCCGCGAGGCCGTGAGACTTCACCAACTTTACGGCCGCGTCGTGCTCCGAATCCGACGGCAAGCGCTGGAACGTCAGCCGGAACACCTGCTTCACCTGAGACGATACGCCTCCATTATCCGGTTTCACCCGCTGCGCGAAGAACTCCGATTGTTGAAGCAGGAACGCACCGTTGAGCAGGTTCAGGGCTTGCAGCGGCGTCGTGGACGCATTTCGCTTGGGGGTGATTTGGCCGCCGTCCGGGCAGTCGAAGGCGCCGAAGGTGCCGTCCGAGTGCATCCGCGTCTTGTGCATGTAGATCATCCGGCGATAGTCTTCCGGACCGAAGGTCTCTTTCGACTTGTAGATGCGCACGTAGTTCGCGTTCGGTTCGAACAAGCTGAATCCGGGGCCGCCCATCTTGAGGTCGAGTTTACCGGTGACGAAGAGAATCGAATCGCGGATGACCTCGGCTTCGAGTCGTCGCGGCGGAAAGCGCCACAGCAGTCGCGACTGGGCGTCCTTCTCGATGCCGAGGGCGTTGGTCGTGGAGGCTTGACGATAAGTGGTGCTCGTAACGATCAAGCGATGAATGTGTTTGAGCGACCATGGCGAGCCGGGAGCGTAAGCGACCGGAGTTTTCGGTGCGACCAATTCTGAAGCCAGCCAATCCAACAACTCGGGATGTGTCGGCTTGCCCCCGTTTTTACCGAAGTCGCTCGGCGTCTCGATGAGGCCCGTGCCGAAGTGGTTCTGCCAAAGGCGGTTCACGATCACGCGGGCCGTGAGTGGATTGGTTGGCTCCGCGATCCACTTCGCGAGGGCGAGTCGCCTTTGAGAGTCGTTGGCATCCGGTGCAATTTCGAGCTTCGATCCCAGTGAAGTCAGCACGCCGGGGGCGACGGGTTCGCGCGGCTGCATCGCGTCGCCGCGGTGCATGCGAAACGTCGGCTCCGGTGAACCGAGGCTGCCCGCATAGACCATTCCGGAGCCGGCCATCTTGCCGAGACGAGTGCGGAGTTCCGCCCGACGCTTCGAGAGATTCGCCCACGTCTCGCGATCGACTTTGTCGAGGTGCGGTGGGAACGCCTGGCCCGAGCCGAATGGCATGCGATCATCGGACGACGCGACCGTGAGCCATTCATAGGAAGTGGTCCAAACGTCGATGCGGTAGCGCGTCGGCACGCGGTCGAGGAAGAGCCCCTCGCGATCGCGTCCCCACAGGATGCGGTCGATTTCAACGGGCTGTTGAAATTCCACTTCCACCCAGCCGCGGCCGACCTCATTCGAGATCCAACTGCGGCCGTTTCCGTACTTGCCGTCGATGAGGTGTTCGAGCTTGTGGAGTGAAGAACTCGGATAGTCGCCGGAGGAGCGGAGCTTCGCGCCGGTGGTGTCGAGCTTGCGACTGCCTGTGAAGAACTCCAGTTCATCAATGCACGGTTCACCTTGGTTCGTGGCGAGCGCTATGAACCGTACGGCAGCGGTCTTCAGCGGCGCGAATCGCTCGACGTTCATTCGCGCGTTCACGGGCATGCGTCGGGCAGTTTTCGCTTTCGGATCGGCAAACGGTTCGAATGCCGCGAGCGCGGCATCCACCTTCGCGAGTTCACTCTGGAACGCCTCCGCATCCTTCGCTCGGCTGTCCTGCTTCCAGGTGCGTTCGCCGTGCCTCACCCCAGCGAACACCGCCTTGAGCCGGTAGTAATCGACCTGCGAAACCGGATCGAACTTGTGGTTGTGGCAGCGAGCGCAGCCCACCGTGAGGCCGAGAAAGGCGGAACCGGCGGTGCCGAGGATGTCGTGGAGTTCGTCGGCGCGTTGCTGCGCCGTGAGGCCGGGGTCGGGGCTCTTCACTTGGTCCCAGGCCCCGCCGACGAGGAAGCCCGTCGCTTCATCGGCGCCGAGCGAGTCCCCGGCGAGTTGCTCCTTCACGAACTGATCGTAAGGCTTGTCGTCGTTGAACGACCTGATGACGTAATCGCGATACGGCCAGGCATTCGGCCGTTCGTGATTCATCTCGAAGCCATGGCTCTCGGCGAAGCGAACGACGTCGAGCCAGTGCCGGGCCGAGCGCTCGCCGAAGTGCGGCGACGCAAGGTACTTCTCCACGAGTTTCTCGTACGCATCTGGCAAAGTGTCTTTCTCAAAGACCTCGACTTCCTCGGGCGTTGGCGGCAATCCGAGCAGGTCGAATTTGAGTCGGCGAATGAGCGTTCGGCGATCGGCCTCGGCGTTCGGCTTCAACCCGGCCGCAGCGAGCTTCAATTGGATGAACGCGTCGATCGGATTGGTGGACTTGCCGGGGACCATTGGTCGCAGCACAGGCTGGAACGACCAATGATCGGTACCGGCCGCGCTGCCTGCGTCGGGCCATTTTGCACCTTGTGAAACCCATGCCCCAAGCGTCGCGGTTTCCTTTTCACTCAGCGCCTCGCCCTTCGGCGGCATTCGCTCGGTCGCATCCTTACTCGCGATGCGATGCAGCATCGGGCTGTCTTTCGCCTTACCCGGAAGGATCGCATAACCCGAGTCGCCTCCGGCGAGTGCATCCGCTTTACGATCGAGTCGAAGGCCGCCTTTCTGTTTGTCGGCTCCGTGGCACGAGAGGCAGTTCTTCGCGAGGATCGGCCTCACATCGCGGTCGAAGTCGATGGGCTCGACGGCCCGCGGTAGCGGCGCAGGCTCGGCCCCCACCATGCGAAGCGCGAAGAGTGCAACGACGATGAACGAGAGGAAGCGAGTCATGCGGAGAGTCTCGGCAGGATAGAGGCATCTTACCTCGGCTTCGATTCCTGAACAGCTCGATCTTGCACGAGTTTCGCGAGCTCCCGGCGATTTGTTAAAACGGGCAAGCCGCTCGGCGATTCCCCTCTAGAACGATTTCATGCCACTCGCAATATCACTTGCCAAGCAGGTCGGTTCCGGCGTTCGGGACCGCGGGAATCAATACTTTCGCAATCGCCGCGTTCGGCTCGAAACCTTCACCGATTCCGTCGTGACGGCCACGGTTCGCGGCTCGCAAATCTACGATGTCGAACTGAAACTCGATGGTCACGAACTCGCGGTGCAATGTAATTGCCCCTACGCCACGGGGAACATCGATCCGTGCAAGCACGTCTGGGCCACGATCCTCGCGGCGGATGAACGTCAGTTCGGCAACCACATCGTCGGCCCAATTTCGCTCTACATGGACTACCCCGATGAAGATCCGGACGACGACGAGTATCGAGCGAAGCCACAGCCTGCGCCTCGCCAGGGTCCAACCGCCAAGGCGCAACTCAAGGCGAAACCGCTCGAGACCTGGCAGGACCATTTTGCCGCCGTCGAACGCGAAGCCCAACCGACTCCAACTTCAAATCAGTGGAACGCAAGACCCGTTCGCGAGAGCGAGCAGCGGCTGATCTATCTCGTGGACATTCCTTGCAGCCTCACCACGCGGAAGTTGATGCTCCATCTCGGAACGCAACCGCTCAAGAAGGACGGCACCTGGGGAGTGACGAAAGCGTATAGCGGCTCCCTCGACATCGACCACCAACCCGATCCGCTCGACCGTCGCGTTCTCAATTTGCTCGAAGGTGCGGACCGTATCGCGAACGTGTACATTCCGTCGTACTACCAGAATCAATCCTCGCGCTACCGCTTGGGTGAAGAACTCCTCGACGAAGTACTTCCGCACCTCGGCCGGACGGGGCGCGTGCGGCTTTACATCGACCCGAAGGCGAGGCTC
The DNA here is from genome assembly GCA_043744695.1 of Gemmataceae bacterium. GTDB lineage: Bacteria > Planctomycetota > Planctomycetia > Gemmatales > Gemmataceae > Urbifossiella. Next base: position 2,406 of record JAYTUG010000062.1, on the reverse strand, counting down.
GAACCCCCGGTCATGACGGTCGACGAAGGGCCGCCCTGGGAACTATCGCTCGACGTCTCACCGGATGAAGCTGGAAAGAACTGGCGGCTCACGGGTAGCCTCCAGCGCGGCGAGGAATCGCTCCCGCTCGCTCGGGTCGATCTCCTCATCCCCGGCGTCGTCAGTTGGGACATGCGAATCGCTCGCTTCAACGATGGCGGCGGCTATGCGTGGGTTCCGATCCTCCGCAAGGTCGGCTCGATCGAGGTGCCGATCGATTCGGGCGATCAACTCGTCGCGAGGTTGCTCGCGATCCCGCGCCCCAGACGCACGAACCTTCCCGAACAGTTGCAGTTCGCGGAGGAACGCATCGCCCCGCGGTCGCGGCTGGTTGTGAAAAAGGCAACGACTTACCGCGGCTCGGCACTCCAGGCTGAACTCACCTTCGTCTACGACGATCTGATGGTCCCGGCTTTGCCGTTCGCAGGCACCATCGTACAAGCGGAACGGAAGCGATTGATCGTTCGCGATGCGGTTGCCGAGCGAGACGCACTGAGTTTGTTCAATCGCCTCGGGATGCAGGCCGCGTGGTTCGATGGCAAACCGGGGTTTGAAATCAGCCCTACGAAGTTGCCGAAGGCCGTGCGTGAGGCGACCGCCGCCGGTTGGCTCGTCGAGGCGGAAGGAAAACTGTATCGCCGAGCCGGACACTTCGAACTCGCCGTGAAAACCGAGCGCGATTGGTTCGACCTCGCCGGCTCCGCGGACTTCGAAGGCAAATCCGTGCCGCTGCCTCGGCTCCTCGACGCCCTCCGGCAAGGCATCAAAACCATCGTGCTCGACGACGGCAGCGTCGGCATGCTACCCGACGAATGGCTCGCGCAGTACGGCATGCTCGCCCGCATGGGAACGACGACCGGCGAAGCCGTCCGGTACAGTCGCGCCCAAGTTGGCGTGCTCGATGCCCTACTCTCCTCGCGGCCCGAGATCGGGTTCGACAAGCAATTCGAGAAGGCGCGAAACGAACTCAAGAAGTTCGAGGGCGTTGAAGCCGCCGATCCGCCCACTTCGTTCAAAGGCGAACTGCGAGGCTATCAGCGCGACGGCCTCGGCTGGCTTCGCTTCTTGCGCAAGTTCGGGTTTGGCGGTTGCCTCGCCGACGACATGGGGCTCGGCAAGACGGTACAAATCCTCGCACTGCTCGCCGGCAAACGCAAAGGCCCCGCACTCATCGTCGTGCCCAAATCGTTGATCTTCAACTGGAAGCAGGAAGCCGCTCGCTTCGCCCCGAAACTCAAGGTACTCGATCACACGGGACTGGCGCGCGAACGCACCACCGATACCTTCAAGGCGTACGACCTGATCCTCACGACCTACGGTACGCTGCGCCGGGATGCCGCCATGCTGTCCGGGTTCCACTTCGACACGTGCGTGCTGGACGAATCCCAGTTCGCGAAGAACGCCAGCACCGACACCGCGAAATGCGTGAAGCTAATCCAGGCCGATCACCGGCTCGCGATGAGCGGCACGCCGATCGAGAATCACCTCGGCGAACTCTGGACGCTGTTCGACTTTTTGAACCCCGGCATGTTGGGCCGCGCCGCGACCTTCGGCGGAGAAGCCGGCTCGCTCCGCAATCCCGGCCCCGAAGCGCGCGAGTTCCTCGCCAAGGCGCTCCGGCCCTTCATCCTGCGCCGCACCAAGAAGCAAGTCGCGACCGACCTTCCCGACAAGACCGAGCAGACCGTCTATTGCGAACTCGAATCCGAACAGCGCCGGCTCTACGACGAACTCCGCGACCACTATCGCCAGTCGCTGCTCTCGAAGGTGGACGAACTCGGCATCAAGCGAACCAAGATCCAGGTACTGGCGGCACTCTTGCGATTGCGTCAGGCGGCGTGCCATCCGGGGCTCATCGACCAGAAACTCGCCGCGGGAAGTTGTGCGAAGTTGGACGTGCTGTTGCCGCAACTCGAGGAACTCGCCGAGGAGGGCCACAAGGCGCTCGTGTTCTCGCAATTCACTTCGTTCCTGAGCATCGTGAGATCGCGGCTCGATGCGGCCGGCACCGCATACGAATACCTCGACGGCAAGACGCGCGATCGCGAGGCGCGGGTCGAACGCTTCCAGACCGATCCCATGTGCAAGATCTTTCTCGTCAGTTTGAAGGCGGGCGGGGTGGGCTTAAACCTCACCGCGGCCGACTACGTCTTCCTGCTCGACCCGTGGTGGAACCCGGCGGCCGAGGCCCAGGCCATCGACCGCACCCACCGCATTGGGCAGGTCAAGCCGGTGTTCGCCTATCGCATCATCGCGAAGAACACGGTGGAGGAGAAGGTGCTGGAATTGCAGAAGACCAAGCGCGACTTGGCGGATTCGATCCTCGGCGGCGACGAGCGACTCATCACGGAACTGAAGCGCGAGGAT
>JAYTUG010000061.1:0-2859 GCA_043744695.1 Gemmataceae bacterium | reverse complement strand
AAGCAGATGGCCAGCGATCCGTGGGAAGGCGACATCCCCGGCCGCTACCAGCCCGGCCAGAAGGTTCGCGGCAAGGTCACGAAGCTCACCAACTTCGGTGTCTTCGTGGAACTCGAACCCGGCCTCGAAGGCCTGCTCCACATCTCCGAACTCACCGATGCGACCATCGAGAGCCCGGAAGAAGTGGTGAAGGTCGGCGACGAGGTGGACGTGAAGGTACTCCGCGTCGATACGAAGGACCGCAAGGTCGGTCTCTCCATGAAGAACGTGGACGACCCGACCGTGCCGCCACCGGACCAGATTCCGGACATGCCCGACGATGCCGAGGAGATCGTGAGTTCCGACAAGAAAGAGAAGAAGGACCTCCGCGGCGGAACGGGCGCCGCGGGCCCGTTGTTCGCACTTCCGGCCGACGCCGACGAGCCGAGCTAACGGTCGATGCCAACGCGAAAGGGGAGCAAGTCTCAGACTTGCTCCCCTTTTTGTTTTTCAGCGGTCGACAGGGATAACGCCTACTTCTTCTCGTCCCTTTTCAGCTTCACGAGCAGGACGCCATCTTCACCTTTGAAAGCGGTGGGCCGTTCGCCGCGCTCGCTGAATGCGATCGCGAGTTTGCCGCGATCGTATTTGTAGATACCGAGAAAGGTGCGGCCTTTCTCAGGGCCGTCGGAAGGAGCAATGTCGATCGTCGCGGGCATCGCCTTGGCGTTCAACTTGATCTTCGCCGGAAACGTCTTGTCCTTGATCGTGAAGGTGATTTCGTCCGCGGCGAATTTTACCGAGACCGAAGCGACCAACTCTTCGGGCTCGGTTTTGCCATCGCGAACGAGGGCGACCGCCTTATAGGAACCCGAGAGTTCCACGAGTGGCGTATCGGCGGCACCGCCGACGCCGAGGGTGAGGAGGAACAGGACCGTCGTGGATGGAATGCGCTTCATGATCCGAGCACCTCGCTTACTGCTTCTTGTGAATCGACGTTACGGTACGAAACGCGGCGAAGGCTCCACTATCTTTTCGACCCGACCTTCTCGAACCACTCGAACAGGTCCGGCAGAGCCTCGCGGACGATCAACAGATGTTCGAGGCCGGGGTATTCCTTGAATTGGACGGCCGAGGCGTTGCTGGCCGCAAGCACCTCGTTTAATTCCTTGGTATAGGCGAGGCCGAAGTCTTTCTCGCCGGCGGCGAGGAACACGGGGAGCGTTGCGAACGCCTTGGCGTTGCGAACGCTTCCGCCGCCGCCGAGGCAAGCGATTGCCGCGAATCGCCCGGGGTGCTTTTGAGCCAGCAAAATGGTTTGCCCTGCGCCCATCGAGTGCCCCACGACGAACGTCCGTTTTGCATCGAGCGGATAGCGCTTCGTCAGTTCGTCGAGGATGACCGCAACCGGTGGCGATCCACTGAAATCGAACCCGCTCCGCGTGGCGATGAAGACCCACCCGCGCTTCTCGCACTCCTTCACGATCTGCCCCGCGCCGTAACCTTCAAAGAACACATTCTCGCTGCCGCCCGCACCGTGCAACCCCACGACGACGGGAACGAGTTTCGTCGGGTCGAGATTCTTGGGGATCGAAACTCGCACCGGTGCGGACTTCTTGCCGCCCAGCGGAACGGACATCCAGAATTGACCGCTTCTCGCAATGGTGAAGAACGGCTTACCATCGAGCATCGCTTCCGCGTTCGCCAATAAGCTCGCCGCCGGGATGTTCGTTTCCTCGATGCCGCCGGCCGCAAGTGCCGCGAGTTGCTCGGCTCGATCGCGGCTCGTGGCCTTCTCGATGGAGTCGAGGTCCTTCCACTCGCTCGTCGCTTTCTTGAGGGTGCCGAGTCGCTCTTCCAGTTTCGAGACTTGCGAGATGCCGAGGGAATGGTGCTGGACCGTGCGGCCCGATTCGACCAGGAAGTAGAGTTTGCGGTCGAGGCCGGTGAACTCGCCGAGCGCCGGCAACGGCACCTTCGTGCTAAACGGAAACTGCGTCGGCTTCATAGTCGTGATTTGCTTGTCGCTGAACCAGAATTGCACCTCGAGGTTCTTCGGCATCTCGCCTTGGACCGCGTAGGTTTGCTTCAGCGTCACCGCCAGTTCTTTCTCGCGTGCATCGACGAGTCGCTTTTCCGGCACGGCCGCGAGGCTCGCGGCCCACAACTTCGCGCTGCTCGGCGGCTCACCGCTTTCGAGCGCGAACGCGGCCAGGTCCAGCGTGCGGGCGGCTTCGGACAAGCGAAACGAAAGGAACTGAGCGTGCACCTCCGCAAGCTTCGCCGCCCCGCGCTTCCGCGCGGCCGAGTCGTCGGTCTTTTCCCAGCGAGCCTCAAAGGCCTTCATCCGCAGGCCGAGCTCGTACCGCGCGAGGAACAGATCCGTCGCCTCAGCTTTCTGTGCGAGCGCGGAGGGACTCGCGGTTCCCATCGCCAGCAATGCAAGCAGCAGTCGCAACATCTCGTTCCCCAAAGACAGGTTGGCGATCTCTTCACCTCGCCCCCGGCTTTGCGGGGGAGAGGTCGGAGTTGAAGACGCGCCTAGCGACTTCAACTCCGGGTGAGGGGGCTTTTCTTCGTACGCCGCAACTCCCCCTCACCCGCGATGCCGATGCATTCGCATCGGCAACCATCACCTCTCCCCACAAAGCTGGGGGAGAGGTGATGGTTGCCGTCTTGTCTCTTTGCCGACTTCCGGAGGCACGTTTTCACGATTTCGACTTCGGTTGCATGGAGGTCACGTCGCGGAGCAGCCGGTTGAACGCCTTCTGAGCCGTGCCGGTCACCGGTTCGAGACCGCTTCGCGCGGCATCGGGAATCTCGGAGAGCGACCGGCCGGCTGGCCCCAGGTCGATTCCCACCGGTGCCACAGGTGCCTTC
>JAYTUG010000060.1:0-2860 GCA_043744695.1 Gemmataceae bacterium | reverse complement strand
TGACCAGCTTCCATTGCGCATCAGTCAGATCGGTTGGATAGGAACTCCGTTCCATCCCCTATTCTTCGGCTGTATCGACCCTTCTCACACACCCTCTAAAAGAACAGATGCACGCGAAAAGAGATCACCGAAACCGGTCCGCGGTCGCGGTTGTAGCCGGGATTCGCGATAAACTGGTAGCCCACGGTGGCCTCGGTGAACCCCGTGAGCCGCGCGGAGTAATAGGCCTCCACGATCGTTTCGGGGCCGGAGCTCAGACGACCGTCGCCCACCTGGAACCCCACGCCCCCGGCTTGCAGATAGTCCCGATGGTCGCCCGAGAGGAAGTTCTGTCCGAAGGCAATGCCGAGCCGATCGTCCGGCCGCGACCAGTTCTTGCCGCTGATCTGGACACCGAGTGAGTAGCTCCGATCCGCCTCGGTGAACGCGAAGGTCTCGGTGGTTCCGTTGTTCCATGCGGCGCGGGCGAACAGTCCGGTATCACCGTCGTCCGCCAGTGGCTGCTCGATGTTGACGGCGAATCCGTACTTGGCCGTGCCGGTGCGACGGACGGAGGTAATGTCGGGTGTGGTCGCGGACGCCTGGGCGAGTTCGATGGCATCGCGGTATCGCCCGGCGTTCGACAGATTTCGGAACGCCAGGAGCTTGATGACGGTCGGCCTCTGGTCCGAGCCCCGCCAGCGGGGGCGCATCTCCAGCTCGACCTGGTCGCCCCGGCTGTCTCGAATGTTGCCCGCCAGATCGATGCCGTTGGCGACGGTGGGCATCTCGAAGGACCCCAGCCGGATCGCCCAGTCCTTCGTGTTCAGCTCGGCCACGAGTCCGACCGAGTATCCCCGCGTGTCGGCGGCGTAGTCGTACGCGGTACTGTTGATGAAGCCCCAGTTCATGAACTGGGTCCGCGTCGAGTTGGCATACCCGTTGGTGTCGAAGAAGTCGTTGGAGCCCATCTTCCCAAAGGTGAAGGTGAGCCGTTCGACGGGCCGCGGTCCCCGGAACACATGGTCGTCGGATTCGACGGCCTCTCGCTCGTCGCTGAGAGGGATGGTGCCGCGCGCGAAGTACCGGGCCAGGTACGGATCTTTGCCCACCGATGGATTGCGGATGACATCGCCGTTGGGAGCGCCCGCGAGGCCCGAGCCGTGGTTGATTCCATCGCCGCGCACCATCTCCGGATCGACGAAGCCCTCCAGAAACGGCAGCGGACGCGCCCCGAGAAAGAGCGTGTAGCTGTGCGACAGTTCTGCTTGTCGGCGTGAGGGAAGACTGGGCGAGGGCGCGTCGTACCTGGCGGGGAACCCGGGGACGCCTTGAAGAATGAACGTGGCCTGGCCGCGGAGCTGGAGCCACTCCGGGAGCGAGCCAAAGAGGCCGCCGCGTTCGTGGGCGACTGGCGAGTCCTGGTTCGGCCAAGGTTCCGGCTGCGTTGCGATGCGTGTCGCGGACGGCAGAGTTGTGCCGCTTGGTGGCTGATCTTGCGCGAGGGTCCGTTGAGAGGTCGCCAAGAAACTGGTCGCCACGAGGACAACTGGCAGCCACTGGGCGACCCCGCAGGTGGCCCCACCTTCCCGCCCACCGACTCGTGCCACTCCCTCCCGCTGCTCTGAGCGGAGGGTAGTGCGGTCGCGCGGCTCGCGTCCGCCTTGCTGGGGTTGCACACGATCCATCTCCATGCGTCCCTAAGCATATCGGCGATCGGCTCCCGTGTTGCCGCGTCACTGGAATCCCGACCACGCCGCACATGCCCGCAAGTCTCCCGGCGGCCAATCGCAGCGCAGGTCCTCCACGCCGGTTGCTCGCAGCGGTTCCGGTCGTTCGTCCCGATCACCCGAGAGGGGGTTTGGTGAATGCCGCTCTCGTGCCGCGCGGCCCAGTACATCGCGCTGGGCCACACCCAGTCGGTCGGCTTCTCCACGAGGAGTCGCTCGACCGGGTTGCGGTGGATGGAGCGGATTTCCTTTCTCTTGCACAACCACACTCCCTTTCCCAAAGCGGCAATGGAGTGCCACGTTTGGTAAAGGAGTGGCACGAGTGGCAAGGTCGTGCCACGAGTTGCACGCCGCACGCTCTCAAAAAATGACAAGCCCCCTGCAATCGCAGGGGCTGTCGTAGGCGGAGAGGGAGGGAATGGTTTGAACGCGATCCGCAGGAAGCCATTAGAATCTGAAAACGAACGTAAAGCGCTGTCTACAAAGGCTTTCTGGACGGGTTGTCGAGAGTCTGCGGATCGGTCCTGTACGTATTCGGCGCTCGGAACTTAGGGCAGTCTTAGGGCAGTTTTGGATCGACGATGTTCGCTAGACGGTACTTTTGAACGGATCATCTTCGTCATAGCGATCACGCTGATCACCGTCACGCTCGCGAGCGATCAACGCTTCAAGCTTCTCAATGTCACCCGGTTCTCGTTCTGGCACATCCATCGTCGGCCTCCTTGCCGTTGCGATGGACAGGCTGCCATATATTCTCGACCGCGCCACCCGACCGTGCGCCGTACAGGCGTGCGACGTTCAGACCGAATCCGTATGACGCAGCAGCGCGATCATCGTGTGCGGTGTGTTCTTGCCGGTTCGTTGGTCGGTAGTGTCTCAGTCTGAAAATCGTGGAGGAACTCAGAGGAACCAGAGCAACCGGAGAAAAACGGAGGGAGCTGTTCTAGGGCCGAATCCCTGCTCCTGGCCCTCTCTGATGCGCTCTGGTTGCTCTGATATCTCTGCGTTCCATCCAGGCGGATTCAGAGTGATACACCACCGACTTTCTTCCTTCACCCCCCGGAATTCTGGCTGCCGCATGCCTCCCAAAGGGGGGCGATCTGGGTGCGGGCGATCTCGGCGCCCTTGGCGGTGGCCCGCCAGACCTGCTT
>JAYTUG010000059.1:0-11257 GCA_043744695.1 Gemmataceae bacterium | reverse complement strand
AGTTGTACGGTTCGACCTTCGTCTTGTGCGGCATGCGCCACCAGCCGGCCCACATTGCGGAAATTTACCGGAGCCTCAGCATGACTCTCGAAGATTCGACGACCTATCAGTGGATACTCGAGAAGGGCGTCGCTCAGGGCGTCGCTCAGGGCGTCGCTCAAGGCGTCGCTCAAGGTCGATCGCAGGAAGCCCGGCGGTTGCTCATGGCTCAGGGTCGTCGCAAATTCGGTTTCGTTCAACAGGCCGAGACGGTACTGCAAGCAATCGAGGACTCGGAACGCCTTGAACGGATGGCCGAACGAATCTTCGACGCTTCCAACTGGGACGATCTCTTAGCCACCTCGTGAAACTTCCAACCTAGGACTATCCGTGCGCTTCGCATTCGCAATCATTCTTGGGCTTTGCCTCGCCTCGGCGCTGACGATTCAGGCTGCAGACGACACGCCGAACGACAGCGAGAAGAAGGCAATCGCTGCCCTGAAGTTTCTCAAAGCCAAAACGACGATCGATACCACTCTGCACTCCGAGGCGCGGGTCGCGATCAAACTCGATACGGCGAACGACGTCGTACTCGTGGCCCTAGCCAAGCATCCGGAGATCGGCTCGATCCAGGCACTGGATGGCACCCTCTGCACCACCAAAGGCTTCACGAGCCTTCATGGACTTCCCCACCTGAGGCGATTCATGCTGAACAAATCGGGCGTTACCGACAAAGAACTGAACGCGATCGTCGGCTGCAAGGAACTCCGCGAACTCGTCATTCCCGAATCGACGGTGACGGACGCGGGCCTCCCGGACCTGACGAAGTTGACGCGGCTCGAAGCGCTCGACCTTTCGGACGCCGTGAAAATCACCGACAAAGGCATGGCCGTCATCAAGACACTGGAACGTCTCGAGACGCTGCACTTGAACAAGACCTCGATCACGGACAAAGGATTGCTGGAGTTGAAGTCGCTCGAAGGCTTGCGCGCGTTGAGCGTGGGCGGAACGAAGGTGACCCAAGCGGCCGCGGAGAAGTTCCCCGACGAGATGCCCAATTTACGCGTGGTTCGGCGGTAGAATATTTCCAAGGAGGAATCGACGTGCGAATGCCCCGCTATACGTTGGAGGAGTTTGCTCGCCGTGGCGACGCAATTTATCGGGAAAAGATCGAACCGGGGCTGACGTCCAAGGACAAAGGCAAGTTCGTCGCTATCGACATCGAGACCGGGAAGTACGCAATCTCGCGGGACTCGATGGCCGCGACCAAGAAGTTGTATGCGAGCGTTCCCGATGCTCAGCCGTGGATGGTGCGTGTGGGGTTTGAATTTGTGCATCGACTCGGAGGCCATCGGCGCTCGGTGAAGTCGTGATCTCAGGGCACGTCGATTCCTCGCTCGAACCGACAGTGGTTTTGACCATCCGAGGCGACTCATCCGATACCCTCTCTGTCCCATTCGTGATCGACACGGGCTACACCGGGCAGATACTTCTTTCCCGCCAGTTGATTGTCAGCCTTCAATTGCGCTGGATCCGCGACGACCGCGCCATGTTGGCTGATGGCTCCATCGTTCGACACGAAGTCTATGCGGCCTGGATCGACTGGGACGGTAAACTCCTCGAAGTGTCCGTCGACGAATCGGATTCCCCGCCTTTGCTCGGCACCGCGCTTCTCCGCGGATACGAGCTCAACGTGCAGGTCCGCCCGCGCGGCAAAGTCACCATCAAGCGGTTGCCTTCCAAGAAGCGAAAGACATGAACGCCCCCATCACGTTCAACGCCATCCCCGGCCAAGACGAACTCACTGCCGTCGATCGCGACCTCACCTTCCACCCGAGTACCAACACCTCGCCATCGCTGCTCACGGTGGAACAAATCGCGAGTTTCAATCGCGATGGCTACCTCAAGCCCTTCCGCATCTTCAACGCCGACGAGATGGCCTATCTTCGCGGGTACTTCGACAAACTGCTGGCGCAATATGCGGCCGAAGGCAAGGACAGCTACTCGATCAGTTCCGCGCACCTGAGGCACGGCTGCGTCTGGGACGTACTCACGAATCCGCGCATCGTACAAATCGTGACGGATTTGATCGGCCCGAGCGTCGTCGCGTGGGGGTCGCACTTCTTCTGCAAGATGCCCGCCGACGGCAAGACGGTGTCGTGGCATCAGGACGCGAGCTACTGGCCGCTGACGCCGAGCAAGGCCGTCACCGTGTGGCTGGCCATCGACGACGCCGACCCCGAGAACGCGAACATGCGGTTCATCCCCGGCACGCAAGTTCTCGGCCACCTCACCTACAAGCTCACGGAAACCGACCCGAGCAACGTTCTGAATCAAACCGTGCCCGAAGTCGAGAAGTACGGCGATCCGGTGAACGTGACCCTGAAGTCCGGTGAAGCCTCGATCCACTCCGACCTGTTGCTGCACGGCTCGGAGGCGAATCAATCCTCGCGCCGCCGCTGCGGCTTGACATTGCGTTACACGACGGGCGACGTTCGCGCTTACATGGGTTGGCAGGACAAGGGCGTGGTCGTCGCCGGCGATTCGCCCACGCACTGGTCCAACCGACCGAGACCGATGGAAGAATGATCGCCCGCAAACCGGCTCGCTCGGTTGGCGGAGTTCGGCGTACCGCGTAAACCATCACCATGAATCGTCGTCATTTGTTAGCTGAGTTCGTCGGCACCTTCGTTCTGGTATTCGCCGGTACCGGGGCCATCGTCTTCGACGCGGCCAACCCGGGAAAGATTGGCCACGCCGGCATCGCCTTCACGTTCGGCCTCATCGTCATGGCGATGATCTATGCCGTGGGAAGCGTCTCCGGCGCTCACATGAATCCCGCCGTGACCGTCGGCTTATGGGTGGCCCGCTGGACCCCCGGCCGCGACGTGCTGCCGTTCATTCTGGCGCAGGTCGCCGGGGCGTTCGCCGCGAGCGGGTTGCTCTTCGCCATGTTCCCCGACCACGCCACGCTCGGAGCCACGTTGCCCTACGGACCGCCGTGGCACTCGTTCGTGCTCGAAGCCTGGCTCGCGGCCGTTCTCCTGTTTGTGATTCTCGGCGTCTGCGTGGCGAAGCCCGAAGTGCGGCCACTCGGCGGCGCGATCGTCGGCGGAGTGATCGCACTGGAAGCGCTCTTCGCCGGCCCGATCTCGGGAGCGAGCATGAACCCCGCCCGCTCGCTCGCCCCGGCGATTCTCTCCGGATCGCTCGAACACCTGTGGATCTACCTGACCGCGCCGTTTCTCGGTGCGCTCGTTGCCGTGCCGCTCTGTGCCTGCGTTCAGGCACCGGGCTGCTGCTCCCGTTCGAAGGAGGCCAGCTCGTGAAGAAGCGCGTGCTGTTCGTGTGCGTCGAGAATTCGAATCGCAGCCAGATGGCACAGGCTTTCGCGACGATCCTCGGCGGCGAGAACGTCGAGGCTTTCTCGGCGGGAAGTCGGCCGAGCGGCCGCGTGAACCCGAAGGCCATCGAGGCCATGAAGGAACTCGGCTACGACCTCGGCACCCACGCCTCGAAGGGGCTGGACGAGTTCAACGGCCTGCCGATCGATGCCGCCATCACGATGGGTTGCGGCGATGCCTGCCCGCTGGTTCAGGCCAAGCAGCGCTTCGACTGGCAAATCCCCGACCCGCGCGAGATGCCACCCGAAGAGTTTCGCCAAGTCCGCGATTTGATCCGCGAGAAGGTCCGCGCCTTGTTGACCGAGTTGAACGCACTCAGCGCGCCGGCACCCGCCAGCGTTTGACGGTGCCATCGCTGCCGGCCGAGGCCAGCGTCTTACCGTCCGGCGAAAACGCGATCCCGAGTACCACCCGTTTGTGCCCTTGAAGCGAGCTGAGCAGCTTGCCGGATTCCGCGTCCCACGCCTTCACCAATCCATCTTCGTGTACGGTTCCGAGCGTCCGATTGTCGGGCGAAATGGCCACGGCGCGAACCGAGCCGGCCCCCTCGAGGGCGGGCAGTTCCTTGCGATCGGGAAGCGACCACCGCTTCACGCCTTTCCCACTCACGGCCGCAGCCAACACCTTTCCATCGCGCGAAACCGCGAGGTTGAAGACGTGCCGATGATCGGCGGGGAAGTTCCCAAGTGGTGTGCCCGCTGCGTAATCCCAAAATCGGATGTTGCCGTCTTCGCCGCCCGAGATCAGCGTCTTGCCATCGGGTGCGAACGCGAGCGCGTGAACGTGCTTGGCATGACCCGTCAGAGCTTTTGGGGTCGCTGATTTCGCCGCGTTCCAAAGGTAAACGATACCTTCGATCCCAGCGGCGGCGACGGTTTGGCCATCGGGTGAAATCGCAAGGCACTCCAGCGTCTTCTTCGCGCCGCTGAGCGTTCCCGTGGCCGATCCGGTTTGCCAGTTCCAGAGCCGCACGGTACGGTCGTCGCCCGTCGAAGCGATGATCGAGCCGGCTCCGAATGCGATGGCGCGAATCTTGCCGCTGTCGCCGGCGAATGCGTGCAGTTCGCGATTGGTGGTGGCATCCCAGATTCGCACGGTGCCGTCGTCGCCGGTGGAGGCGAGGACCGTTCCATCGGAACTCGCGGCCACGGCACGAACGGCACCCTCGTGGCCGCGGAGCGTGGCGAGTTCGTCGGTGCGGGCGAACCACCACACGATCGCGCCGATGGCGGAAGCCAGCAGCAAGGATCCGCCGCCAATCGCGACGAGGGATCGCTTGCTGATGCCAGTTGAAGTCGAGTGGAGATCAGTAGTCACCGAGAACCTCGCCTCCCGCGCGGGTTCCGAGGCCGGACCAGGTGTACGGGCTAATCGAGTTGCGAATGAACTGCACCGAGCCGTCGCAGAACAGGGCATTGATGCCGCCGATGTGGAGGCTGCTCGGATCTTCGACGTGATCGAGCGCGTTGTTCGGCGTGCGCGCGTCCGCCGGTTCGCCGATGTTCATCAGGATCAGCGTCGGTGGGCCTTCATCTTCGTAACCGGGGTTGATCGGTGGATTGATCGAACCCGTCACGGCACCGGTCCACGTGGTCATCGGCGACCGCTTGCTGTGCCGCTCGCTCACCATCAGAGTCGAACTCGCGCCGTCGGTGATGTCGGTCACGCGGTAGACGCGGTTGCGGAGCAGCACGCCCGTGTTGGTATCGGGATTGGCCGTGACTTCGTAGATGCCGCCGAGCCCGACGTAGTTTGCGAACGCAACCTGGCAATTCGCGACGCCCGCCACGGTGAACGTCGGGGTGGGTGGGCTATCGGACGGGCAGAGGAAGCCGGGAATGCTCGCGACGCGGGTTAGCGCGTGATACGGGTCGGTGATGTCGCGGTTGAAGTCGATCTTGCGATGCAGTGCATCTTGTTCCAGGTACGGGAGCAGGTAGGCGGCCCAACCCCAACCCGGCCCGAGGCCATCGCCATCGGTCGTGAGGCTGCGCGAGTTAAACCCTAAGGGAAAGCTGTTCTGGGCGGAGTGGTGGTTGTGCATCGCCACGCCGATCTGCTTCAGGTTGTTGGTGCATTTCGTGCGGGCTGCGGCTTCGCGGACCTTCTGCACGGCCGGCAGTAGTAGCCCGATCAGCACGGCAATGATGGCGATGACGACGAGCAGTTCGATGAGTGTGAACGCGAGCCTGCGACCGCGATGAGGTTGAAACATGACGCCCTCGGTATGAAAAACGCGAGCGAAGAATAACGAAAGATATGGTAGTTAAGAACAAGTTATACGTCAAGCGCTGGATGCAGTTATTTGCAATTTCCATTTTCACATTCCTTTCCCAACCTCTTGCATCGCGCGGGACGCTCCGCGACAATCCGAAGGTGCCATCTACACCGGAGGCCGCACCATGGTTCGCGCCGTTGCAGTATTTGCATTCTTTCTGCTCACTGGTTCCGTCGTTCGCGCCGAGGATGATCCCTGGACGGGGCAGTGGGTCTTCCCAAAGATCGATGGCGTGCCTCTGCGCGACGAAGATGGCAAGGTCGTCAAGAAATGGAACAAAGGCGCGGTCGTCACCTGGGCCGGCAAGGAATGGATCACGATTCGACACAGCGAGTATCCCGCCCCCTACGACGGTCACGTGATGAAGAGCGAAGTCGTGAATTTGGCCGACGCGCCCGGATTTTTTACTGGCAAGATCCGCGAGGACGCCCAGGACGTTTGGGCATGGGAATGCCGGGGCGAGGCATGGAGTAAGAAGAAGGAATACGATAACGCCATCAAGGATTTGACGGAGGCGATACGTCTGAAGGCTAGTCCCGCGGTCTACAACTCGCGCGGAAACGCCTGGCTCGCGAAGGGTGAAAACGATAAGGCCATCTCGGACTATACCGAGAGCATACGACTCGACCCGAAGGATCCCGTGCCTCACTCGAATCGCGGCATCGCCTGGTCGAACAAAAAAGACTACGACACCGCTATCAAGGACCTGGACGAGGCGATCCGGCTCGATCCTAAATTTGGAAGTCCGTTTCGAATTCGCGGGGCCGCGTGGGAGAACAAAAAGGACCAGGTTAAGGCGGCCGACGATTACACGGAAGCCATTCGCCTCGACCCGAAAGATGCGGGGGCATTTTCCAATCGCGGCAATCTGCGCCGCGAGCAGAAGACATACGTTCAGGCAATCGCCGACTACGATGCGGCGATCAACCTCGAAACCAAGGCCTCGCACTATAGCTCGCGCGGTTACACCTGGGAACAGAAAGGCGATCTCGACAAAGCGCTCGAGGATTACTCGGAGGCGATCCGTCTCGACCCGAAGTACGCTTATGCCCTCGTGAATCGAGCGAATCTCCGGCGGTCCAAAAAGGAGTACGAAAACGCCATCTCCGACTACACCAAGGCGATCAGAATCGAACCGAATGCGTACCGCTATAACTCGCGCGGTTACACTTGGGAACAAAAAGGCGACCTAGACAAAGCGATCGAGGATTACTCGGAAGCAATCCGTCTCGATCCCAAATACGTGTACGCTTACGGGAATCGCGCGGAGATCAGGCGGTCTCAGAAGGATTACGAGAACGCTATCTCGGACTATACCGAGGCCATTAAGATCGAACCGAGTCCCTCTCGCTACAACTCGCGGGGCCTCACGCGGAAGGACTTGGGCGACCACGAGAAAGCAATCGAAGACTTCACGCAAACCATTCGACTCGATCCCAAGGCGTTCTATGCCTACGGAAACCGCGGTTCGTCGAGGTGGGAAATGGGTGATTACGAAGTTGCGATCCGAGACTTTGAAGAAGTGCTCCGCATCAATCCGAAGCAAACTTACTGGCTTAACGGTTTCGCATGGCGTCTCGCGACATGCCCACAGGCCAAGTTCCGCGATGGAAAGCGGGCGGTGAAGCTGGCGACCCAGGCGTGCGAATTGACGAGTTGGAAGACCGTGAACTCGATCGATACACTGGCTGCGGCACATGCCGAAGCGGGCGATTTCGAACAGGCCGTCAAGTTTCAAAAGCAGGCACTCAGCTTGATGTCAAAGGATGAAGACAAAAGTGTCGGGGACGACTTCCGCGAACACCTCAAGCTGTACGAGATGAAGAAACCGTTTCGCGAGTCTACAACGAAGCAAAAAGACTGATCGAAAATTTCAGCCTCATGTGGCCAGAGAACCCGCCGCTATCGAGTGACGGGTCACGTTGTGGCGTGGCGAAGCGAGTGCCAGATGTGGATTGCCCAGTCGCGGTCCTCGGCCGCCTCCGCGTAGACGTGGCAGACGACGAGTTGCCCTTCCGCGACGGTTACGCCGCTGAGCCGCCAGACGCGACGACCCTTTTCTTCCGCTGCGAACAGATTCATGGAGAGTATGCGAAACGAAGGTCGCTTGAGTACGATCTTCAATACAACGCTGCGCGTGCGTACAAAGGCCGCGAACTGATTATCTTTTCAGACCGACTCGACGTGCCTACGAGTTCTGTCATGCCGGTGATCGATCGCGCTTTGCGAGCATCGAGCTGGTTGCATTCGCGACTACAGAAGTAAGCACATGGACTTACTTACTGGCCAAAGCGATGTATGCTTGGCCGGTGGCCGGCAGGGTTGATCACCACGGCTTTTCCATCATCGAGACGATTTGAACCGCAAGTAGGTTGATCGCCTTCTGCTCGCCGGTGGTGATCGATTCGCCCAGTTCGGGGATCAGGCGGCCCGTGGCCACGAGTCGCACGGGTAGCCACGATTCGTCCGGTGAAATTCCCGGCGGCAGCGGCAGGTTCGGATCGAACGGGATCGCTTCCGGCGGCGGCAACCCCGGCCCGCCGGGAGCGATCGACTTGCGCGGGGCGGAGAGGTTCTTGCCCGTTCGCAGATCTCGCCACAGCACGTCTACCGTTAGCACCACTTCGGCTTCGCGCGTCAAGTTCTGCTGGTTGCGGTTGAGGATGTTCTTGTTGATGGCGATGATCACGCCCTTCAACTCGGTATCGGCGCGGTTCGGGTCGGAGACGACCTTGAACTTCGTCTTCACGCCGATCTCTTTCACGACGGCGCGCGTAATGTCCACTTCCATGCCGCGGTAAGGCGTCGTTTGAAACGCCCGGTTGTTGAAGACGGGAACGTAGATGCTTTTGACGTTGGAATCGTAGAGCGCGTCGGCTCCGAGTTGGTAGCCGAAGATGGTCGGCGTCCCGCCCTGGCACCCGACGAGTGCGGCAACCGAGACGACCACTGAGGCTAGTAGGTAACGCGACAGCATCGACCTCTCCCAGAAACTCAGAAACTAACCACAGAGGCACAGAGCAGAAAAAACCGAGAAAGGCAAAAGAGATTTTGAATTGATCCCTGCCTCGTACATGGTTGTTCTTTTCTCTTCAGTATTCTTTTCTGTGTCCCCGTGCCTCTGCGTTTCGTTCTTTGACTGCTCTTACCGCACCGGGAATCCGCCGGGGCTGCTGGCTGGGCCGCTGCCGACGTTGGGCATGGTGCGCGGGTCGGGGCCGCTAGGGCCTTGAACTGGCGCGGCCGGCTCCTGGTTGTCCGCCGTCACCACGTCGCTCTTCTTGCCGAACAGTTCCTTCCACTTGGCCTGGGCGACAATCAGCGGATCGTTGCCGGTCGGAATCTTGCCCGCGTCCATCTGCGCCTTGAGGTGGTCCTTGCGTTCGGTCGCGATTTCGGCGTACCGCGTGCCGGCGTAACGGCGGCGCGTCAGTTCGTAGTAAAAGACTGCCGAGCCGGGGTGACCCGTTCGTTCGTAGTACTCGGCCGTCTTGAAGTCCTTCTCCGCCTGCTGATAACGGATCGCGAATTTGGACTTCGTCAGCCTCTCGGCCATTGCGGGATCGTTGGTCAGTTCGGGTACCGAAGCCTCGGCGACGTTCACCAGGTGCATCGCTTCGGCGCACTTGCGACCGTCGTAGATCGCGCCGCCGGTGGCGTTGTTCTTCGCCTGGATGGCGTACGCGATGGCCTGGGGTCGCAGCGGGCTATCCTTGTGGAGCTCGACCAACTGGCTAAAGAAGTGGTCGGCCTCGTCGAAGTTGCCGCGAATGTAGTTCACGTAGCCGCACCAGAAGAGCGACTTGTCGGCGAGCGGCCCGCTGAAATCGTGCGTGTGAACGTACTCGAGCGCTTCGAGCGCTCGGCTTTCTTGCACGAGGAACGGCCGCGTGTGATCCAACGGGTTGGGCAGGTGCGGCCGCCAGTGCAGGATCCCCTTCTCGCTTTGACGGGCGGTGAGTTCCTTGCGGAAATCGTCCAGCCAGTAGTCGCAAATTTCAAAGACCTTCACGCACGCTTCCTGGCGGTGGGCCCCGGTGGGGAAGTCCATGAGGAGGCGGTGGTAGGTGTCGATGGCTTCGGGATAGTGGCCTCGGGCGCGGCGCGATTCGGCCTGCATCCAGCGGGCCTGCTCGGCGAGCGTGGCGCTGTTGCCCGTGTTGTCTGCGAGTTCCTTGAAGAGCGTTTGCGACTTGGAATACTGGGCGTTGTCGAACAGTTGTTGGGCCTGCGCCATCTTCTCGTCGGCGCGCGGATCGTCGTACGCGGAGGAGAACGGCCGCCAGTTGGAGGCTTTCGATTTGATATCGTGCATGGTCTGGCAACCGGGCGCGAGCCCGAGGCACGCCAC
This sequence comes from Gemmataceae bacterium, assembly GCA_043744695.1. GTDB lineage: Bacteria > Planctomycetota > Planctomycetia > Gemmatales > Gemmataceae > Urbifossiella. Next base: position 1,245 of record JAYTUG010000059.1, on the reverse strand, counting down.
GGCCGCGGCCAGCAGTTGCATCCGTCGCGATCGGCGGTCAGCCATGACCCAGTTCCCCTCAAGGCACTCGGAAACCCGGTTTCGAAGCCAGAAACCGCGTTTCCACTCAGCGCGTCTCTTCCAAGTAGCTCAGCATCTTCGGCCGGCGACCCAGCACGAAGCTCACGATCTGCCCGAGTAGCGAGCGAAGTTCCCCGCGTACCGCCGTGAAGTCGGGCTTCGGCCCGCGTGCTTCTAAAGACTCGGTCAGCCCCCGCAGAACTTCGAGTGCGGCCACTGTGAGCATCCGCCGATCGGCCGTGGCCGGCCCGCACGTGGGGCAGAGCACGCCGCCCGACAGTGGGCTGAAGAACACCCGCACCGCCCCCGGCGGAACCACGTCTAAACCGCACGAGCTACATGCATCGAGCCGCGGGCTATATCCCAGCTCCCGGAGCCAGACAAGCTCAAATGAAATGATGGAATCGAACGCATCCGGCGAGCCGAGCTGTGTAAGCGGCTGGGTTCCTAGATTGCGCAGCGTCTCCAGGGCCACGTCGAAGAGTTCCGGATGCGGGTCGTAGTCCTGCGTGCCGTCGGCCAGTAGTTCCGCGATGTAGTACCCGGCGTAAAGTGCCTTCAAATCTCGGCGCAGTGCGGGGAACCGCTCGGCCGTTTGCGCCTCGGTGAGCAGATCGAGCCCGCCGTGCGCTTTCCGGAGGAAGACGACGTTACAAACGTTGAGCAGGTCGAAGGCGATGTCGAAGTTGGATTTGAGCCGCCGCCCACCCTTGGCCAGAGCCCGCACCTTGCCGAACTCGCGGGTGAACAGCGTTGTGATCCGGCTGGTTTCGGACCAGTCGGTGCCTCTAACGACCAGTGCGATGGCTTTTTCGGGGGGCACGCATTTTACACTGGTTTTGAGGAATTCGGCGTCTCGGCGATGCTGCGACAGTCAAACATCATCTTACCAAAAAAACGCTTTTTGGTGCCTTTTTTGGCGGCTTGCCCGCCTTGGAATCACAAAACTCACTAGTTTTTCGTCAGCGCCTACACCGGTTTCGGATATGAGTTAGTGAGTTTTCATTTTCGTCTCTCATTCTCAGCCGTATTTCGTTATGTACGCGCGGAAGTCCATCTCTTCTCGACCAATTCCGCCAGTGGTACGACCTCGACGTGATCGGCGAGCGGATAGCGTCGGTCGCCGGGATAAATCACGAGCAGTCGATCCAGTTTCAGGTCGCTTAAGGCCACTCGCATGGACGG
>JAYTUG010000058.1:0-11267 GCA_043744695.1 Gemmataceae bacterium | reverse complement strand
TCGGGGTAGAACGCGAAAACGGCGAAGCGGGCCGCGTGTCCGAGTACGCCGATCGCCATGGTCGTCCGCCAGCCGAACCGTTTGAGGACGAGCCCCAGAAAGAGCATCGTGATAATCTCGGCGATCTGCCCGATCTTCATCACCGGCCCGACCCAGTTCGCCGGAATGTCGACGACTCCACCGTCTCCCTTCGGCCCGAGGAACGTGAACGTCCAGAAGAAGAAGCTCTGGTGAACGGCTGCATCGATGAACGTGACGAGAAACAACACCGCGACGAACGGATGCTTGAGGAGTTTCATGGCCTTGAGCCAGGCCAGCGAATCTTCCCCGGTCGCGGGTTTGGGCGGAGTGTGCGGCAACGCGAGGCTGAAAGCCGCGAGCACCAACGACGCCGCCCCGGCGACCAGGAACACGTACGCTTTCAACCGCATCGCCGCTTCGCCCTCGACCGACGTTCCGAACACTTTCCCGAGCCACTCCGTGAAGCCGACATCGCCGAACGCGGGCACCTTCGCCCAGTCGGTGAGGATGAAGATGAACGGCCAGCTGGCCGCGATCCATCCGATCGTGCCCCAGACGCGAACGGGCCCGAACTCGCGGGCCGGATCGCGGAGGTTCGCGAACGCGATCGAGTTCGTGATCGAGATCGTCGGCACGTAGAAGACGGAGTGAATGAGCATGAGGATGAAGAACGGCCAGAACGGAGCACTCGCTTCACCCGGCTCCTTTTCGATGAAGAACAGCCCGAGCATGGCGAGCCCGCCGATGAGGTGGCTCAGCGCCAGGAACTTCTCCGCGGCAAACTTGCGATCGGCGAATTGCGTGCTGAAGAAGAGTGCGACCAGCGCTCCAATGTTGAATGCGCCGAAAACGAGGGGCAGCTGCCAGTCGTTGTTGAAGCCCAGCTTCGGGATGTAGTCGAAGCCGAGTTCGTACCACGCCCCCCAGATGAAGAACTGGAGGAACATCATGAGGGCGAGTTTGAACTTCATGACGGCGAGCCCTGGAGGTAGGTCTTGTTCTCGAATGTAAAAGCCGCGTGTGATCCCGGCAACGACAAAAGCCCATATCGTAGCGGTTATCCTCCGAGGAACCCGTCATGGATCAACTTTGGGCACCGTGGCGGCTGGCGTACGTCGCTAATCCGAAGGAGCAACAGAAGCCTCCGACACCGGAGGCCTGCTTCATTTGCCAGGGCGTACGCGGCACCGACGACCGCGCGAACCTCCTGGTGTACCGCACGCCTCTTTCCGTCGTGGTACTCAACAAGTTCCCCTACAACAACGGCCACCTTCTGGTGGCCCCGCGCGTTCACAAAGGCCGCCTGGACGAACTCGAACCCGAACAACTGCTCGACCTGCAACTCGTGCTTCGCAAGATGATCGGCATCCTCGAACAGCGTATGAATCCGGACGGCTTCAACGTCGGGTTGAACCTCGGGAAGGTCGCGGGGGCGGGGTTGCCCGGGCACCTCCACTGGCACATCGTGCCGCGCTGGAACGGCGACACCAACTTCATGCCCGTGCTCACCGATACCAAGGTCATCGTGCAGTCGCTGGATGCGCTGTTCGATTTGATGGTGGAACCTGGATGAAGGCGGTGCGAGGCACGGGCGGGCTTTGGAAATGGCTATATCTAGAAAGTGCCAAACTCACTGATTCGTCACGCGCACCTTGACGCTCGTCTTGGTATTCGCGCTGCGGATGATCACGCGCGAGGCCGTCTTCTCGGGCACGTCCCCGGAAAAGGTTGCGGTCTTTTCGTTCGACTTGGAAGCGATCGCCTTGCTCGTCGGGATGAAGCCGTCTTCGTCCTTGGGCACGTCCTCATCCTTGATGAGCAGGACGGTGATCGGGCTCGCCGAGGATTCGAACTCCACGGTGATTTTCTGCGGCTTCGGCTGCGCATCCAGGAAAATAATCTGAGGCTCGCCAGCATCGAGCGTGTAGGTTTTGGTGACGTCGAGCTTGGCCGGACCGCAGCCCGCGAGCGCCACGAGCCCGACGGCAAAAAACAGAGCGAGTGCGCGAAGGAACATCGGTACTCCTTAAACTTGCTTGGTTGGGTGAATGCCCGTGCCACCAGAACTTCTTTTGGACTACTCCACTTTCTTGAGGAGCGGCACGATCATCTTGGCCATCACGTTCATTGCGGTGCCGGGCACGAAGAGGTCGACGGTCGCGGTCTGCGGTTTGAGCGAGAGGGCGATGCCGATGTAGGTGGCGTCGCCCTTTACGGGTTTGACGTTGCCGATCTGCGGGAAGCCACCGCCGGGGAGAGCCTGGCCCACGGCCTTGGCTTGCTCCGCGAGCATCGTCACGACCTGACTCGTTTCCAACAGGTAAAGCAGCGAGGCTTCCGGAGGCAGGTTCTTGCGAGCGAGTTGGAACCCGGCATCGGAGCCGACTCCGCCCTTGCCGCTGAGGTAGTCTTCGAGCAATTTCTTGGCGGTGTCCCAGTCCTTGGCCGTGAGTTGCACCACGACCTTGCCGTCGGTTCCCAGCCAGATGCTCGTCTTTTCCTTCATGAGTCGCTTGTACTGCCCCATGGCCGCTTCGCGAGCCGCTTCGGGAAGTGCTTCCACCGTCGCGGCGAAGTCGAAGGTGAGGTTCACTTCCGCGAACTTGAAGTCGCCCACGGTCGCGGCCTCATTCTTCACTTTGGGTTTGCTCTTGAGCACGACACTGGAGAACTTACCTCCAGCCGGCATGTTTTCGTAAATCTTGACGAGTGCCGTCGCGGCCTTCTCGGCGGACTTGTAAGCCGTCACGCCGATCGAGGATTCCGGGGCGTTGCTGGCCGAGTAATCGCCCTGCGGTCCGGCGGCGGCTACCTCCGCGAGCAATTTTTCAAGTTGGGCCAACCCCTTCTCGTCGTCTTCGGCCACCGAGAATTCCTGTGCGAACTTCTTGCCCAGGTCCGTGAACTTCTTGCCGAATTTCGAGCCGCCGTAGGTGCTGAGCCCCTTGGGCAGCTTGGTGAGGTCTGCCAGCGCGCTCGGCACTTCGGTCTTGAAGATGTCCGCGCTCTGGGTGTCTTCCGCAAAGCGAACCTGAGCGCGGAAGTTCAGCCCTTCGGGTCGGAACTCGGCGGCCAGCACGATGCCTTTCGAGTCTTCGATGCCCTGGAAGAGGCCGCCGATCATGGTCTTGGCCATCTCGAGTTCTTTCTTGCCGAGGCCGGGGATCATGCCCATGTTCTGAGCTGTGCCGAGTGCTAAGTCGATGAGCCCCTTGAACTGGCGGATCTGTTCGCCGTACATCTCGTTGATCGCGTCCATGTTGACGAAGATCGCGACATCGGCGGCGAGGAAACTATTGGCGAGGTCGGCACCCATGGCGGCCGATTGAGCCGAGGTGTATTTGCCAGCATAGACCTCCGCGATCTCCTTGCTCGGCGTGAGCGCGACGAAGCCCTTCAGATCGATGAGATAAAGCGTGTGCTCGTCGCCAGTCGCGGACGACTTCATCGATTCGATGCCGTTGCCGGCCTTCTCGAGCGTCTTGCGTTCCTCCGCCGTGAGCAGTGATTCTTTGAACTCCTTGTAGCCGGTGACGGGCAGCAGCACGGACACGGCCGGGTCGCCCTCGACGAGCTTGGCGAAATCGTGCAGCACGACGAACATCCGGCCGTCCTTGGGAACGGCGTCGAGCTTGCGGTCCTTCAGCAACTGCACCAGGCCCGATTCGATTTCCTTCTTCACCAGCTTGCTCTCGCCCGGCGGTAGGGCATCGAGCATCTTGGTGAGGCGATCCTTGACGCGCTCGAACCCATTCACATGAACGACGAGCGGGGCCTTGGCCGGGTAGGGCAAGGGGACGTTTGATCCGGTCGCGGGTGCCGGAGCGGCGATCGCGCTGCTGCCGAGGGTGCTGAGCGCGAACGCGAGCGAGAGTCTGAGGGTGCCAGACATGGGAACTCTCATGAGGGACGTGGCGGTGGCACGGGTGGTACCGTTATGAACGGTGCTAGGTTTCATGATACTCAGGGCCGCACGCCAGGGCACGGGAGATTTCCCGTGGCAAGTGGCTGGTGCTTCGCGCACAATAGTTGAGACACCGTTCCTTTCCCGAGGGATTCCGAGATGAGTGCTGCATCAGCCTCGCGCCGAACCTTTCTACAAGCGACCGCGGCGAGCGTCGCTGCCTCCACGGTTCTGCTGCCCGGCGCGTATGCGGCCGGGAACGACGTCCTGCGAATTGGTCTTGTGGGCTGCGGCGGTCGCGGCACCGGTGCCGCCAAACAGGCATTGCGGGCCGACCCCAAGGTGAAACTCGTTGCCATGTGCGATGCCTTCGCGGATCGCCTCGAAGACAGCCTCGGCGAACTGAAGAAGATCGGCGACATCGCCGAGAAGATCGACGTGACGCCGGATCGCCGGTTCGATGGCTTCGACGGCTTCCAAAAGCTGCTGAACTGCGGTGTCGATGTCGTGCTGCTTTGCACGCCGCCCGGCTTCCGTCCGATGCACTTGAAGGCGGCCATCGAAGCCGGCAAGCACGTCTTCTGCGAGAAGCCCGTGGCCGTGGACGCGACCGGCGTGCGATCCGTCATCGAAACCGCGCAACTCGCCAAGGAGCGAAACCTCAGCCTCTGCTCCGGCTTTTGCTACCGCTACGATCTGGGCAAGCGCGAAACGGTGAAGCGCATTCACGGCGGCATGATCGGCGAGGTCGCCGCCATGCACATCACCTACCTCACGAGCCCGCTCTGGCACCGCGGCAGCAAGCCTGAATGGACCGACATGGAGTACCAGATGCGCAACTGGTACTACTTCCCGTGGCTCTCCGGGGATTTCATCGTCGAACAGCACTGCCACAACTTCGACAAGGCTTCGTGGGTGATGAAGGGCGAGATGCCGATCGCGTGTACGGGCGTCGGCGGGCGGCAGGTGCGAACCGATGCGAAGTTCGGCCACATCTACGACCACTTCTCGGTCGCGTTCGAATACAAGAACGGCGCGAAGTTGTTCTCCACGTGCCGCCAGATGGCCGGCTGCAGCGGAGACGTGAACGACCACATCATGGGAACCAAGGGCTCGGCCCAACTGATGAAGCACACCGTCTCGCCGACCGGCGCTCCGACCTGGGAACTCGGCGACGAATCGTACAAGGACATGTATCAGGTCGAACACGACGAACTGTTCGCGGGCATCCGCTCGGGCAAGCTCGTCAACGATGGCGAATCGGCGGCGTTCAGCACGCTGATGGCCTTGATGGCCCGCGAGTCGGCTTACTCCGGTAAGCGGCTGACGTGGAAAGAGATGCTCGCCTCGAAGCAGAACCTCGGCCCCGCGAAGTACGACATGGCTTCGGCTCCACCGGCGTTTGCCGTGCCGCTGCCCGGTAGCTACAAGTTCAGTTGATTTGCTCGGCTGGTAGTCCGCACTCTCCGAGTGCGGTTTGAGCGGTTCCGCACTCGGAGAGTGCGGACTACCAATCTTGGCCAAGTCCACCCAAAAGCTTTGGGTGGGCTTCGTTCACTTCACCAAGACGCAGAAATCGATGCCGTAGGCCGCGAGTTCCTGCCGCGCGCTGATGTCGCGCACGAGTCGAGTCGCTTCCGGCTGCGATCGCACTTCGAAACACACCGTCAGTTTCTTGCTGGCCGTCCACCGCACATCGATTCCTTCAGCACGGCCGCGGCACAGACCCTGAATCAAGGTCGCCACCGGATCGGGTCGGTTCGCCTCCGGCATCTGCCCGCGAGCCGCGGAGGAGGGTTTCGCATTCGTCGCGCCGGGCGTTGACGCGGGAAGCCAGGTGCCGGGCGGCACGACTCGCGCCGGCTCCGGAGTTGGGTTCCAATTCATGTCGTCGTTAAGTGCCGGCGGGAGTGCCTCGGGAGCCGCCGGTACCGTGTGGCCCGCGGCCTTGATCGCAACCACTGGCAAGCCGACTAGCGGCTTCTTCGCTTCAACGATGGGAAGCGAGGGGAGCGTCGGCGGGACGACGATTGCTGCCTCGGGTTGCAGCGGTGCCGGATCGACGGACGGAATCAGGCCCACCGGCTCGGGCAGAACCGGTGCCTTCTGCGAATCGCTCGCCGGGGTGATCGAAACGCTAGGTGCAGGCATCGCGGGAGGAGCCGCCATGAGCGGCACGCCTACCGGCTGAGGCAAGGGCGGAAGCGGCAGCATCGCCGGTGCCGAGCCCGTCCCGATGGAGCCGATCGAAGGCATCGGCGAGATGCCCGCGTTCCCAGGTGATTTCGTGAAGTTGACCGGAGCGGGCGAGATGCCCCTCGGAGCGCGGGTGTCCCGGCCGCTCGAGTGAACGGCCTCGGTGAACTGACGAGGCGGTTGTACCGAAGCGGGCGGGACGCCCGCGCTCCCAGGCATGGCCAACGTGTACTGCGGAGGCTCATTCCCCGGAGCCGAGCGGTAAGGATTCATCACGGGAACGGGGAACGCGCCGGGAGTCGCGCCGGTCACGGAGTACCAATTCGAGGAAGCCCTCGGATACTGCCCCGCCGGGGCGAAGGCGTTGGCACCGGGGGTCACGGAGCCATAGCCGTACCAGCGGTAAGCGGGAGGCCCGGCCATGAGCGGCGCGCCGTTGGCTGCCATGCCCTTGAGAGGCGTACTGGGATCGAGCTGGGCCTCGGCGCGTTCGGTCGCGGGAGGGAGCTTTGATTTATCCGAAGCCTGCGGGAACGGGACGTACGGCTTCGCGGTCGAACTCGGCACCGGCGACGCGGCGCTGGCGGTCGATTGCGTTCGGCCAGGAGTCAGCGGAGGAATCGAAGATGATCCACCCAGCGTTCGGACTTCGCTCGTCGAACGCGAGGGGAGCAGGCCGCTGACGGGAATCAGGTTCGGATCGACGCCGGTGAGCCAGGCGGGACTATCCGACGATTTCTTCCCGGAGCGCGACACGGGCGTGCTACCGATGCTCGTGCTGGGAAGGTCGTCGATGGCACCGCGAGCGATGGCGGGCACGTCGCCCGGTTCCAGTTTCTGCGGCGGCAGCAACCACGCGGCGCGTTGCGGCGCTCTCACTTGCGGCGGTGCCGCGAGTGCCGTCATTCCCGTGGCGAGCATCGCCCCGGCCACGACGCCGCACAACTTCCCCTTAGCGGGAAGCCACGACAGCAGCGAGATCGCCGGACCGTTGCGCATCTGATTGACATCCATGTCGCTCTCCTGAATCATCGAATCGCGAAGCCGCGAGCGGCTTTACCGCTTGGGCATCGGGCCTTGTTGCTGCTGTCCGCCGCCGCCGCCGGGCCGGTTGCCTCCCACGCCCTGGAGCCCGTTCCGATTTCCGTTGCGGTTGTTACCGAACGGCGACGGGTAGTAACCCAGGGTGTTCGAGAACACGACGGGATGCCCCGCTGGCGGAAGCACGTACCCCTCGGCAGGCTCACCTGCCGGCCCGAGTTCATCCGGCGCGTACTGGAAGGGGAACGGTCCGCGGTTGCCGCCGAAGGCCATGTTCGGGGCACCGCCGAAGCCGCCTCCTCCGCCGCCAACGGTTCCGGGCCGCGTGCCGAAGTAGTAGTTCGCGGCGGGGTTCCCGCTGCCTCGACTCATGTTCAAGTACGGGCTTAGCGGCTGCGTCTGCTGGTTGTAAATGTTGGGCATGAACGAACTGCCACCGCCGCCGCCCTGCGGGAACCCGCCGCCGCCCTGCTGTCCGTAAGGATTCTGGACCTGCGCGGACGCCACCGCCGACCAGCCGAGAACGCCGAGTATCGTGCCGATCAGTTTCATTCGCATGATGGTGGCCTCCGATGTTTTCTCAGGCTGGGCGGCACCGTGCTTCGAGCCAGTGCTGTGTTGCCTGCACCGGCTGGAAGCACGGTGCCGCCCAGATATCTGCAACTCAGTTACGGTTATTTATTCCGCCGACATTCCCCTTGAGCTGATTGTTCACGTTGGCACCGAGCAGCGTCACGCCGAGGAGTCGCTCCACGGGGCTGAGCATCCGGGCCAGGGCGGTATCGATGGTGATGATCCGCTGAGCCTTCACGTAGATGCGGTCGCCGGGCATGATCTGGTAGTTCGTAGTCGTGATGCCGTGCTGCGTGATGCCGATCCAATCGACGGGCAGAATCTGCCAGGGTTGGTCGGGCCGGGGGCTGCGGCGAGCGACCCAGATGTTCCGCTTGCTCGCCATCGAGGGCAATCCGAACGTGTTGCCCAGCGCATCGAGAACGCACTCGCTTCCCGTGATGGGGAAGGGATACACCTGTTCGCCGTAGCCACCGCCATCGGTGATCACGTAGTACTTCTTGCTGTTGTATGCGATCACATCGACGATCACGATCAGGTTCTCGGGTTGGACGCCGAGTTCCGCGATGGTCTTGGTTTTGAGCAAGTGCTGGCGGACGGCCTCCGCGGTTTGATCGAGCGACAGCCCCGCGACCGGCACCGACCCCCAGAACCCGAGGCTCACCGCGCCATCGATGCGAACCAGGAACGTGCCGGAGATATCCTGCACCGGCAGCGGCTTCGTCGAGTCGATGGTCGGAGCCTTTTCCTTCATGTCGACGTCGGCTTTGGGCCGGACCCAGTTCGGATCGGGCACCTTGGCCCGCTGCACAACTTGGATGAGGAGGTTGTCGGGCGCTTCGATTACGTAGGGCGGAAAGGTGATCTTTTCGAGTTCCGTCGGAACGGAGCCCGGCGGCGGGACGGAAATCGGACCCGTGACCCGAGGCGAGAGTGCCTCCGGTCCGTTCAGCGACTGCTGCGCGTGGAAGCAGCCCACGTTGCCGAGTAGGCTTGCGAGGACCGCGCAACTGGCCCAGTTGCGACTCGAATGAGCAACCCGCATGGCGCTTCTCCCCCGTGCAGAATCCGTCCGTCCGCCGACTTCGCAGCCGTCATCGCACTTGTTATCGGCGCGACCGGAACGGGGGATGCAACATTTCCGGCAAGATGGACGGGAAACCTTCAAGTGAGGGAAGCGGGGTCAGGTGAGCAAGCGTGCCAGGTTGAAGTAGGCGAGCAAGGTGAGTACGTCCGCACAGGCCAGGGCGATGGGGCCGGCGGCGAGTTGCGGATCGCGGCGAAGCAGTCGCAAGATGTAAGGCACCGCGATTCCCGAAAGGGCCGCACACGTGACGCCGATGCCGATGCCGCCTGCGACGACCCCGAACAACGCAGGTTCGCCCTTCCAGATCGAAGCAATCGCGGCGACGAGTAGGCCTGTCGCGCCGCCGAGCAAGAGCCCCGTCAGGCCTTCGTAGCGCAGGCGTCGCACGAGTTCCCGCCAGGTCGGCTTCACCCCGCGTAGGCCGTCGAGGGCGAGCGTCACCGATTGGATCGCGACGCTCTCGGCGAGTGCGAGTACGACCGGAATGAAGAGCGCGAGTACGGCCCGGTTCCAGTTCAATTCGACCTCGTAAACGCTGGCGAGGATCGCCGCGAGTGCTCCGCCGGCGACGTTGCACAAGAGCCATGGGAAGCGGCCGCGGAACGCGCGCAGCGGTCGCGTTTGCTGAGCCCGCGTGAGCCGCACGCCGATGAGTTGGAACAGATCGACGCGCTCGCTGGGCGGGGCGTCCTCCGTCTCGGCGAGTTCCTCCGTGTACAGTTCGACATCGACCACGCCGATCAGCCTGCGGGCGGCATCGACCACCGGGAATGCGAGCAGCCGGTGCAGCGTGAAGAACTCGCACGCTTCGAGAACCGTGGCGTCGGCCGGGATGGCGATGACGCCGCGAATCATGACATCGCGGATGAACGTCTCGGGCGTGCTGAGGAGGAGTCGCCGCGTGGGCACGACGCCGAGCAGTTTCATGTGCTCGTCGACGACGTAGAAGTAGATGATCCGGCCGGGCGGCGGGAATCGCCGCATGTGATCGAGTGCCTCGCTGACCGTCCAATTGGGATCGAGGGTCGTGAAGTCTTGCCGCGTGTGCTGCGACACCGGCTCGTTCAGGATGGCTTCGGGCAGATGGGTTGGCATGAATGAGTCGCGGTGAGGTGAGACTGTATTGGGTGGCACCGTGCTTCTAGCCGGTGCTGGAGTTGCAGGATGCCAGCGGTTCGGGCGATGGTGGCCGCGATCTTCAGGTTGCCGCTGTGCCAGTTTAGCAGTCTTCGTGGCGAACCGGCGACGTGAGTCGCCGGGTGCGCGAAAAACCCGGCGACTCACGTCGCCGGTTTCGCCAAAACGGGCGACGCACTCGGAACGAAGGACGGCGAGCGGCGTCGTTGTCGTATCTTGAATTGATCCGACCCGAGCCGAGGCACCATGAGCCAAGTCGATATCGCCGCGATTGCCGGTCGCATCGTTGGGAACATCGAGAAAGTGATCATCGGCAAGCGCCCGCAACTCGCTCTCGCGGTGTCGGCGTACTTCTGCGAAGGGCACATTCTGCTCGAAGACGTGCCCGGCGTCGCCAAGACGATGTTCGCGCGAGCCCTCGCCCGCAGCGTCGGTTGTACCTTCAAGCGGCTCCAGTGTACGCCGGACCTGCTGCCTTCGGATGTCACCGGAGTTTCGGTCTTCAACCAGAAGACGGCGGAGTTCGAGTTTCGCCCGGGGCCGGTGTTCGCGCAAACGCTGCTCGCGGATGAAATCAACCGGGCCACTCCGCGTACGCAGGCGGCACTGCTCGAAGCGATGGGCGAACGCCGCGTCAGCGTCGACGGACAGACGTACGTGTTGAAGCCGCCGTTCCTGGTGCTCGCCACGCAGAACCCCATCGATCAGGAAGGCACCTTCCCGCTGCCCGAGGCGCAACTCGATCGCTTCCTCATCCGCCTGAGCCTCGGCTACCCGACGATGGAGGAAGAATCCAAAATGCTCACGCGCTTGCAGCACGGGCACCCCATCGACGACCTCAAACCGGTTGTCAGTGCCGACGACGTGATTGCTTGTCAGGAGGCGATTCGCGGAATTCACGTCGATGAGAAAGTGAAGCAATACATTTTGGAGGTCGTACATGCGAGCCGTTCGCACGAGGATGTGATGTTGGGCGGTAGCCCGCGTGCGACGATCGCACTGTTTCGCACGGCCCAAGCGATGGCGGCGGTGAACGGCCGCGACTTCGTGATGCCGGACGATGTCAAGAAGATGGCCCACCCGGTTCTGGCTCACCGTTTGATATTGAAGCCCGAAAGCCGCTTGAGAAAGCGGACGGCGGGCGCCGTGGTGAAGGACTTGGTGGACGATGCGAAGGTGCCGATCACGGACAAGCAGCGAGCCGTGGCGGAAGATTACTTCAAGTGAGAGGGGTGTGCCTCTCGAAGTAGGCAAATAGACGAGTCGGCGACCCACACCTCTCCCCCAGCTTTGTGGGGGAGAGGTCGC
>JAYTUG010000057.1:0-11272 GCA_043744695.1 Gemmataceae bacterium | reverse complement strand
GCCCACACCATCGGCCGCGAGTGAATCTTCGACTCGACGTGGATGCGGTGCTTGCTCAGATCCTTGTCGGTAAGGATGAGTACTTCCTCGACGAGGCGGGCCACGTCGCACTTCACGCGCTGGCTGGCGCTCTTGCGGGCGAAGCCGAGCATGCCGCCGGCGATGGCCGCGGCCCGCTGGCCTGCCTTGGTCACGCGCTCGAAGGCCTTCTGCTTTTCCTCGACGTCCGGGTTCCGCATCCCGAGTTTCGCCGAGTTGATGATCGTCGTCAGGATGTTGTTGAACTCGTGGGCGATGCTCGATGCGAGCTCGCCGACGCTGGAGAGCCGTTGAGCCTGGAGGAGCTGCTGGCGCAGCGAATCCGTCTCGTTGATCGGGACCAGGACCTCTTGGCCGGTCATGTCATCGTCCCTCGTGCCTGCCGATCCGTCGCGTGGGTTTGGCCCCATCCGTGGGTACCCCGCTGGCAAGAAGTATCGGTTATCCGGCGCGTCTACTTAATCGGAACCGCGCATTGCGGAACGGGTATGAAGTTGCGTGTCAAGATCATTTTTTGTGAAGTTGTGATTCCCTGGGAACGCGGCCGTCCCGGTCGCCTGCGCCTCCGGATGCGATGGATCCCCCGGCTATTGACGTTGCCGGTTCGCCAATAAGCGCGACGCCGACGGTAAGCTGGGAGGCTATCCTTTTTACAATTCCAATTCGCCGCCCGGATTGCTTACCCATTTACCCGGAATCTGGGGAAGGGGTGACAAATGTGCAAACCTTGCGGCTTGTAACGGTCGCGGTCGGGGAAATGGGTTGCGCCACACCCGAAATCGCATTGAGTGAACCGAAATGCGACTTAGGGTGAAGTTGGACTGCGTTCGGGCCGCGTGCCCGCGCCCACACTCGGGAGAGGTCACACCATGAATTTGCTTCGATTGCCTGCCGCTCTCGTGCTCGCCGCGTGCGGGGTGCTCGGTTCGGCCGGATCCGCCTCCGCGGCCTGGAACAACGTGTTCCAAGTTTGCTGCAACGATTGCAACAAGCCCCAGACGAGCTACTACGCTCCTTCGGCTTGCCCCACCTGCCCGCAAGCGCAAGCCTGCCCGCAGGCGTGTTCACAACCTCAAATGCAGATCAGCTACGTGCAGCGCTGCTACTACCAACCGGTCACCGAGTACGTTCGCAAGAGCTACTACGAGCCGGTGACCAAGAACTACACCAGCTACTACTACGAGCCGGTCACCTCTTACAAGTACACGACGTACTACGATCCCTGCACGGGCTGCCCGCAGAAGATCTGTACGCCGTGTACCTCGTACCTGATGCGGTCGAAGTGCAACTCGGTGACGAGCTACGTCGAGCGCTGTGCGATGGTGCCGGTGACGAGCTACAAGCCGGTCACGGTTCGCCAGCCGGTGGTGAGCTACTACTACCCACCGGAACCCTCCTGCCCGGCCCCAGCCGCGAACATCCCGCCGATCGGGCCGGAAGTGCAGCAGATTCGCGAGAACGGCCCGATCGTCGTGCCCGACAAGGACATGATCCCGCCGGCGAGCGTGCCCAGCACCCCGGGCTCGTCGAACTCGTTCTCGAAGCCGAACCCGAACGCCCCCAAGATTCGCCCGGATAAGACGACTTCGCGTTCGAGCGTGGTCACGGTCCGCGGTGAAGTCGTGATGCCCGATCGGGTCACGCCGATGTCTGGCTCGAAACTCGTCTTCGTGAACGCCGACGATCAGACGAAGAAGGAATACGCCTCGGCGAACCAGTTTGGCGAGTTCGACGTACGGCTTCCCGCCGGCAACTGGTACCTGTACATCGCCGGCGACCAAGGCAAGGCCGTCTACCACAAGCAGGTCAGCCTCGGCGACAAAGACACCTACGACTACAAGGTCGTGAGCCGATAATCGTTTCGCCATGATCCGCACCCGCCGCTTGCGCGAACCGCAAGCGGCTTCTTCGTTGTTCGAGGTCGGGACGCCTAGGAATTCCCATCCTTCAACGCGCGAGAGTGCCACCGTGAATCGCAAGCTCTCAGCACTGTTGATTGTCGTGCTGTGCGCCGTGGCATTCCCGGGGGTGGCACCGTGCTTCCAGCCGGTGCTTCACCTGTACCCGCTGGAAGCACGGTGCCATTCCAACCCGGACGATGCCGCGAAGCGCCGACAGCAGGCTCAGGAGTTCCACCTCCGAGCCCAGGAACGTACCGGACTGCTTGTGCCGATGTACGTCTACCCCGCCAACATCCACAAGAACGCGGAGTACAACCGGCTCATCGACCTCAAACGCAAGCACGAGACGGTCCCCATCTGGGTGATTCTCAATCCCGCGTCCGGGCCGGGCGAGCAAGTGGACGCGAATTACACGAAGGCCATCGACCGCCTGCGCGGGTCGGGCTGCGTCGTGCTCGGGTACGTCTCCACACGCTACGGCGAGCGGCGCGAGGCCGACGTGAAAGCCGACGTCGATCGCTGGTTGAAAATGTACCCGCAGACGCAGGGGATCTTCTTCGACGAAATGATCTACGAGGACACCGAGGCCGGGACGAAGCATCAGGTTTCGCTCAACCGGTACGCCCACGACGCGGGTTTCTGGCCCACCGTGGCGAACCCAGGCGCGGAAACGCCCGGCCGCTACTTCGCCGCCAACGCCGCCGATGTGATCGTGGTGCACGAAGGGAACGCGTGGCCCAAAGAGGAACGCTTGAAGGGCGACTACTTCGGAGGTTACTCGGACTATCCACCATTCACGCGTGGTGTGCTGCTCCACTCGCAGGAGAAACTCGACCGCCCCAGCCTCCAAATGGCCTGCAAGTATTCGCGCTGGGTCTACGTGACGGATGCGGTCTACAAGGCGGACGATCCGAAGTTGTTGAACCCGTGGAGCCGCCTCTCGAAGCACCTCGAAGAAATGTGTGACGTTCTCAGCCAGAAGTGATCTCGAGACCCACTTCACCAGAACGGACTTTGCCGATGATCCAGGCTTCGATGCCGCTGCCGTTCAAATGGTCGACGATGCTTTTCGCGAAACTCGGCCCGGCGATGATCGCGAAGCCGACGCCCATGTTGAAGACGCGGAACATCTCGGCGTCGGCGACGTTGCCGAGTTTCTGAAGCCAAGTGAACACGGGCGGGATCGGCCACGAACCGCGCTTCACGTGGACGCGATGGCCCGGCGGCAGGATGCGCGCGATGTTGTCCGGCAAACCGCCGCCCGTGATGTTCGCCAACCCGTGGATCGCGTCCGACTCCGGCACGGGATACTCCTCCAGCAACCGACGAATCGGCTTCACGTAAATCTTCGTCGGTATGAGCAGTGCCTCGCCGACGGTCGTACCGAGTTCGGGAACCGCATCGTTCACAGTGAGATTGCTGGCCTCGAAGACCACCTTGCGGACCAGACTATAACCGTTGGAATGGATGCCGCTGGAGGCGAGGCCGACGACGACGTCGCCGGTTTGGATGCGGGTGCCGTCGATGATGCCGGCGCGTTCCACGACGCCGGTGCAGAACCCGGCCATGTCGAAGTCGCCTGGAAGGTAAAAATCGGGAAGGATCGCGGTCTCGCCACCGACGAGCGAACATTCGGCTTCTTCGCAACCGTCGGCGATGCCCTTCACGAGTTGCGCCGTCATACTCGGGTCGTCGGTCGGCATCGCGATGTAGTCGAGGAACGTGAGCGGCTCGCCGCCCGTGCAGATGAGGTCGTTCACGGACATGCCGACGAGATCGATGCCGACCGAATCGTACTTCTTCATGAGGGCGGCGATTTTGAGCTTGCTGCCGACGCCGTCCGTGCAGTTCACGAGAACGGGATGCCGATACTTCCCGCTGGTCGGGTCGAGGTCGAAGAGGCTCGCGAACCCGCCGACGCCCTTGCCGCCTTTACGAGGTGGGAACGGTGGCGGAATCACGCGCGAGCGGTCCTGCGTGCGGGCGAGGTGCTGCTGAATGCCAGCAATGGTCTCTTCGTATTTGGCGAGGTCGAGCCCGGCCTTCTTGTAATCCCACTGCTCGGGCATCGCGTGCTCCATCGACCGCTTGGCTCCGGGGACACATGCTTCCTTATCGCATCTCGACGCCATAGACCGCGTTCGAGCCGAGCTGTTCCTCGATGCGAAGCAGCTGATTGTACTTCGCGATGCGGTCGGTTCGGCTCGCGGAACCCGTCTTGATCTGACCGCAGTTCGTGGCCACGGCCAGGTCCGCGATGGTCGTGTCTTCGGTCTCGCCGCTGCGGTGGCTGAGGATCGCCGTGAACTTGTTGCGCTTGGCCATCTCGACGGCTTCGAGCGTCTCGGTGAGCGTGCCGATCTGGTTCACCTTCACGAGAATGCTGTTGCCGCACCCCTCGGCGATGCCGCGCTTGAGCCGCTCGGTGTTGGTGACGAAGAGGTCGTCGCCGACGAGTTGCACCTTGCCGCCGAGCTTCGTCGTGATCTTCTTCCACCCGGCCCAATCGTCTTCAGAAAGGCCATCTTCGATGGAACGAATCGGGTACTTGGCACAGAGCCCGGCCCACATGTCGATCATCTCGTCGGACGAGATCACGCGCTTCGGATCGCTCTTGAAGAAGCAGTAGCCTTCCCTCTTGTGCAGCGTCTTGGCTTCCTCGTAAAGTTCGGTGCAGGCCGCGTCCAGCGCGAAGGCGACCTGCTCGCCGACCTTGTACCCAGCCTTCTCGATGGCCGTGCAGATGATGGCGAGGGCTTCGTCCGCGGAGGCGATGTTCGGGGCGAAGCCGCCCTCGTCGCCGACCGCCGTGTTCAGCCCCTTCGCTTGCAACACCTTCTTTAAACTGTGGAAGACTTCCGCACCCATGCGAAGGCCTTCCTTGAAGGTATTCGCACCGATGGGGATGATCATGAACTCTTGGAAGTCGACGGTGTTGTCGGCGTGCTTGCCGCCGTTGAGGATGTTCATGAGCGGCACGGGCAGCACGGTGGCGTTGGTGCCGCCGACGTATCGGTAGAGGGGCAGGCCGAGAGTCTTGGCGGCGGCGTGGGCCGCCGCCATCGAGACGCCGAGGATGGCATTGGCTCCGAGCCGCGCCTTGTTCGGCGTGCCGTCCAGTTCGAGCATCCGCCGATCGAGCCGCACCTGGTCCAGGGCGCACATACCCTTGAGGACCGGTGCGATGGCGTCCTGAACGTTGCGGACCGCTCCGAGCGTGCCTTTGCCGAGGTAGCGGTTCTTGTCGCCGTCGCGCAGTTCGACGGCTTCGTGGGCACCGGTGCTGGCCCCGCTCGGCACCGCGGCCCGGCCGACTACGCCGTTCTCCAGAATCACGTCCACTTCGACCGTGGGATTACCCCGGCTATCGAGAATCTCGCGGGCCTTCAGCGTGCAAATCTTGCTCATCTCTAATTCCTAAATCCACTCACCACGAAGGCACAAAGCTCACACAAAGGTAAACAAAGAAATCGGTATTGCTTTGTGTTTCCTTGTGTGAGCTTTGTGCCTTCGTGGTGAGTGGATTGGCAGTTAATAAACTCGTGCAGGATGGGATACGTTTGCGGTGGGTCAAGTCAACATGCCGCGGAGGAGGCCGAGGTTCACGGGGTCCATCGGTGCGTCGTTGGCGTCTTCCTTCGGCGTCTCCAGAATCATCGGCAACTTGGCAAAGCGCGGATCGTTCACGAGCCGGCGGAAGGCCTCGAGACCGATGTGGCCCAGCCCGAGCCCGGCGTGCCGATCGACCCGGCTCCCCAACGGCTTGGCACTGTCGTTGATGTGGAAAAGTTTCAGCTTTGCGATGCCGACGAGGTCGTCGAACTGCTCGAACATCGCAGCGTAGCCCGCCTCCGTGTGAATCTCGTAACCGGCCGCGAACACGTGGCACGTATCGAGGCAGACGCCGAGGCGTTTCGCCTCCTTCACGCGGTCGAGAATCGCGGCGATCTCCTCGAACTTCGCACCGAGGCAAGAGCCTTGCCCCGCGGTGAGTTCGAGCAGCACCTTCACTTTGAACCCCGCCGTGCGGGTGTGAACTTCGTCGAGTGCCGCGACGACTTTGGCGATGCCCGCATCGACGCCGCTGCCGGTGTGCGCGCCAGGGTGCGTCACGAGGTAACTCAGTCCGAGTGCCTCGGCCCGCTCGACTTCATCCACGAAGGCGGCAATCGACTTCCGATAGAGCCCGTCGTCCGGCGAAGCGAGATTGATGAGGTAGGAATCGTGAGCGGTGACGAACTTGAGTTTCGCGAGCTTCACGGCCTTGCGAAAGGTGGCGATGTCTAGTTCTTGAAGCGGCTTGGAGGCCCACTGATTCGCGTTCTTCGAGAAAATTTGCAGCGTGCCGCAGTCGTGTGCTGCCGCCGCCGTCACGGCGTTGTGGAGCCCACCGGAAATCGACATGTGGGCCCCGAACAACGGCATAGGTAGCGACCCCGGATCAAGTAAAAGCTGAGCCCGACGCGCAAGCAAGGATCGATTTTAAACCTTGCTTGCGCGTCGGGCTCGAGAGGAGTGTGGAACCGCTTTCAACGGTAGCCGCGATACATGGGATAAGCACTCGGCCCGTAGGAGTAAGACGACATCGTGCGCGGGTACGGGTTGATCGTGGTGTAGCCGGGGTACGGGTAGCCGGGCACGAAAGCATGGTAGGGGTAGTCGAGCGGCGAGGCGGAGGGTCCGTACACGGCGCGAGCCGGCAGGTAGCCGTAGGCGTTGCCGGGGATCACGACGATCTGGCCGGGCACGGGATACTTCTGCGGCTGGTATGGCGACCAGAGGGTGCCGGGCGAGGCCGCAGTGGCTGGAGGAGCCACGACCGGCGGCATCGGCATCGGAGTGCCCGGAGCCAGACGCGGCGGCGGGATCGGGTCGCCCTTCGGCTGGGCGCTCGCCACAGGCGCCGTTCCCATCACGGCCAGGGCCACGAGCAAGGTGCGAAACACGGTGAAATCCTCAAGGTGTGTGAGAATGGAAGCATCCACTTTCGATTAGACCGGAGGCACCTCGCCGCTTCTAGAGGAAATCCGAATCGGATCCGCCGCGTTTCCGATCTCAGGGCACCCAATTCGTCTCAGCCGTCACGACCGCGCAAAACTCGGCCAGCAACTTCGCCGCGTTCGACAGGTCTTCGAGGTGAACCACTTCCACCGGGCTGTGCATGTAGCGGTTCGGGATGCCGATCAACCCGCAGGCCACGCCCTCCCGGCTAATCTGAATGGCGTTCGCATCCGTACCCGTGGCGCGGGGCACGCCGCGCACCTGCACGGCAATCTCGTGGGCCTTCGCCGTCTCTTCGAGCAGGTCGAAGACGCGCGGATTCACGTTGGGCCCGCGATAAAGGACCGGCCCACCGCCGCATTTGATCTCGCCCTGCGTCTTCTTGTCGTTCCCAGGTGTGTCCGTGGCGTGGGTCACATCCACGGCGATGCCGACGGTGGGGTTGATCGAATAGGCGGCAGTCGTCGCGCCGCGAAGTCCGATCTCCTCGGCCACAGTGGAGACGCCGTAAACCGCGGCCTGAATCGATCGGCCTTTCAAGAGTCGCACCGCTTCCATGCACACCCAGAGGCCGACCTTGTCGTCCATCGCGGGGCTGGCGGCGAGGTTGTTCCGCAGCGGGCGGTAGCCGAGTTCGAAGGTGAGCGGGTCCCCGTGGCGAACCAGACTTTCCGCCTCGGCCTTGTCCTTTGCGCCGATATCCACCCAGACATCGTGGAACTGCGGCACCTTCGTTCGTTCGTCCGGTTGAAGCAGGTGAATGGCTCGGCGAGCGACGACGCCCGAGACAGGGCCACCCTTCGTCCACACGGTCAGGTGTTGGCCGAGGAGAATCTGCATGTCCCAGCCGCCGATCGGCTGCACGTACAGGAAGCCCTCGGCGTCGATGTGCTGAACCATCAGCGCGATCTGATCGCAGTGCCCGGCGAGCATGATCCGCGGAGCCGCCAGCGGCCGACCCTGCGGGAATTGTGCGGCGAAGACGTTGCCGTGCGTATCGGTTCGCACGTCGTCGGCGAACCCGCTCGCCCAGGCGCGAACGACTTGCTGGATCGGTTGCTCGAAGCCGGACGGGCTGGGCGTTTCGAGAAGCTGCTTCAAAAATGCAAAAGCGGAAGGATCCACGAGTGCCTCGATGGTGTTCGGTGAAGTGATTCTACGAGGTGGCTTCGCACGGCAACTTACGTGTGGATCGCATCGACCGAAGCGAGCGTGAGGGGGCCGTAGATCAGCACGGGCACCCACGCGGCCAGCGGAGGCGACACGTACCCCGAATCGCCCAGAAACTTGAACAGGATCAACAGCACGTTGTACCCGATTGAAATTCCCAAACAGAGCCCCGAACTGATGAAGACGTGTCGATTGGGATTGTGGAGGATCACGGAGAGGCCGAGCAGCACGAGGAGGATGCCGCCGATGGGCCGCGTCACCCGCATGTGAAAGAGCACGGCCACCTTCGATTGCCGGCGCGGTTCTGGCCGGGAGAGCATCTCCTGAAGCTTCTCCGAAGGTGCGAACATGAACCACCCGGACCCGCGGCTCACGGCATCGAAATCCGTGTCCAACGTCTTCAAGAAGAAGTGCCCGGGGTCGATCATCTTGAGGTTCGGCGGCAGCGTCCCTTCAAACGTGGACGGCGTCGTGGTCTTCAGTTCCCAGCCGCCGGTGTTCTCGCCCGGTCCTTCCGGATGGTAGATCGCTTCTTCCGCCTGAATGTGAATCATGCCGCTCGGCGCGGGTTGCCCGTTGGGCAGCGACTCGGGAAAAGTCGCATAGAAGCGAACGACTTTGCGATCCTTGCGGAACCCGGCGATTCCTTCGATGTGGACGCCGGACGGATCGTAAGCACCCTGGAGCGAGATGGCTTTGGCACCTTCGAGATCGTCGCGCGGTGCCACGAGCCGGTCCGCGATTTCCGGAATGAGTAACTCTTGGTTCAACGGGCCGAAGCTGAGCGTGATGAGTGCCCCGACGAGCACGGGCAGCACCACGCGGCGCGTCGGGATGCCGGCGGAAAGTTGCGGCAGCATCTCGTTGTTCCGCTGCATCCACGACACCGTGAACATCGCGGCCAAGAGCGTGATCGATTCGGCCATGCGGTCGAAAATCAGCGTGATCTGCGTGCTGTAGTAGGCGAAGATGTGCGTGGCGACCCCGACCAGGCCGCCGCCGCGGCCGAACTTGTCGATGTTCGTGAACAGGTCGAGAACCACGTACAGGCTGAGCAGCGACGTCGAGACGATCGCATACGAACGGAAGAACGAGAGCAGTACCATGCGGTCGAGAGTGGTGATCATTGCTCCCCCGCGGTCCGTGTGCGTCGGGGCTTGAAGTTCTGCAGAAACTGGATCACGAAATCGTCGGACTCGCTGGCGGCGGTGAACCCGTAGCCGTTGGCGCGGAGTTCGCGCAAGGCGTCGCCCACCTCCCAGCCTTGCTTGTCCATGCGGTAGATCGCGGTCAGACGTCCGGTGCGGTGCAGCCCGGCTTTACAGTGGATCAAAATCGGGTACGCCGATTCGTCGTCGAGCAGCTTTAAGAAGTCCGTCACGGCGGGCGGCTCGGACTTCAAATCGTTCGGAACCGGCAAAATGTCCGGAGTGAGCAGGACGTACCGCACGTTCAACTGTTCGCAGAGTTCCTTCTCGTGAACGACGGGCTTGCCCAACCATTTGTCTGGGAGGTGCGGGTCCGGGTTCTCGTGTTGGAGGTTGACGACCGTTTTAATTTTGAATCGGTCGATGGTCTCGCGGAAGCCGGTGGCGCTCATCTGGCCGGATCGGTAGAATCGGCCCGGGGTCACTTCTCGCAAACGCTTGGTCGTGGCGTACTGGGCGCGGTAGAGCATCACCGGCGGGCCGATTACGACCCCCGCGATGGCCAACGCCAGCGCTCGCCTCGCCCAGAGCCCCATTCGCCCATCCCGTTCGCATTGAAGTTGCCGTCTTATAGCCAAGTTGTCGGCGGTGTCAACCCGACGGCGAATCACTCCTTCGGGTTCATCACGCGGCCCAGAAACAGAATCGTGCCGTGCTTCACGTCGCGGATGAGGAACAGAAACGGGTGGTCGGCTCGGAACAGCTTCGGCGGCACCGGAATTTGCACAGACACCGGAGTCGCCATGATTATGGCAGTGGCGGCAGCGGCTTCCGTGCCTTCCTCATTGACATCCACGAAGGCCTTGTGAATCACTGCGCTAATGAACAATTTCTCACTCGCCATCCCGCTGAAGTCGGCTTTTGTTTCATCGAAGGCGTCGGTCATACCCATCGCCTTGAGCTGGGATCTCGGTGCAAAGCGCTGCAACAATTTGAAGCGAGGCAATGCGACGTACACCTTCTCCACGCGGGCCTGCTTCATCCATCCGGCCAACTTCTCGGAGGTGAGTTCTTTCTCGAACCCGGGAAGGCCATCAGCCGTCCGAGGCAACACGATCACCATCGAAAGCTCGTTCCCCTGATAAAGCATTTCCAGTAGCTGGAAGCGGTCACCCTCTGCATAGTTGAACTCATTCTGGCTGAAATTGCTCATGAGCTGAACGGGAACCGTGCTTCTATCCGCCAGATGGAACGGGGCGTCCTTCGTGTGGTTCTTGTCGAACTTCTCGGTCCACTTCCCCTTGAAGTAGATCGCGTTCGCCAGCACCATCCGCGTATTATCTCGCACATCTCCCGGCCTCAGCAGATCCTTGATCTTGTCGCGGGTCTTCTCTTCGACCCACTGGTTAATGCGGACTCGCTCGCCCTCGGGATTCGTGCGGAAGTCCGCTTCCTGAAAGCTTGCTCCGAAGCGTTCCTTCTGAACGGCGAGGAACTCGGGCTTCCAGGGGAATCCGCTCTGGGCCCACAGGGCGTTGGCGACGTTGAGTTCGTAGGGCTTGCCCGCCGAGGCGTAGTAGCGCCCGAGGTCGCCGCTTGCCAGTGCCTTTTGTTCGTCGGCGGGCAGGTGCAGGACCTTCACCATCTGGTCGCGGGTGTTGCCTTTCGCGCCGGTCGCGGTCATGCCGAGTGCCGTGTGGATGCTGTACGGCGAGAAGAAGAGGTTGCCGTTCTCCGCTTCACGGAGCTTGGCGTACAGGTCGAGTGCAAAGCGGTTGTTGCCTTCCGCGACGGCCTGGATGTCGGCGGACCACTCCACCGGCGGCGGTACCTCCGCATCGGGTGCGGCAACATCTCCGCCACGACAACCGGCCAAGGCGACGAGTACCAGCAGCAAGGGGATGCGATTCATGATTGCACCTCGCGTAACAAATCTCATGAGAAGCCGAGGCGACCAACCCCCCTCCCCCGGCTTTGTGGGGGAGAGGTCGCCGTGCCGATGCGAAGGCATCG
>JAYTUG010000056.1:0-2878 GCA_043744695.1 Gemmataceae bacterium | reverse complement strand
CGTCACCTCACCGAGGGTGCGGCGTCGTTGGGCCTCGCCGTTTTGGGTGGCCGCGTGCCCATCGTCTCGGTGTTGATCGGCTCCGAAGAGGACACGCTACAAGCGGGCCGCTTCCTCTTTGAACGAGGCTACTACGTGCAGTCGGTGATCTTCCCCGCCGTGCCGCACGGTTCCGGCGTGCTCCGAATTCAGGTGAACGCGAATCATTCCGCCGAACAGGTCGAGGGTTTGCTCGGCGCGCTCTCCGCACTGAAAGACATGCTGCCGATCCCGTCGGTCGCTCGCAGTCACGCGATGCCCTACTCCGATGTCGCCGAGAAAATTCCGGCATGAGCGAGGGAGGACCCATGGCCTGGATTACCCTCGCGCTGGCCGGTTGCTTCGAGTGTGCGTTCACGACGTGCCTGAAGCTGTCGGACGGCCTCACCAAAATCGGCTGGTCGATCGCGTTCGTGCTGCTCTCCATCGTGAGCTTCGCCCTGCTCACGCTCTCCGCTCAGAAGATCCCACTGGGCACCGCCTATGCAGTGTGGACCGGTATCGGCGCGGTCGGCACCGCTGCCGTCGGCATCATCTGGTTCAAAGATCCGCACACCTTCTGGCGGCTCTTCTTCCTCACTACGCTCATCGGTTCGATCATCGGCTTGAAGTTGGCCTCACCGGAAGGTTGAAGCCACTTCCCCACCGCATCGCGGCGCGGTATGCTCGGGCCATGCACAATCACGACATCAACCGTCGCCTCTTCCTCGGCGGTGCCGCATTCGCCGCGAGCAGCAAACTCACCGCAAGGCCCGTCGAGGTTCCCAAGGAACTCGCGCCGGCCATCGAGAAGATCGAGCCGTACTTCACCGCGCCGAGTAAGTTTCAGGATGTCTCGCGCGGCAACCCCATTCCCCACACTCTGAACGAGGCGAAACGCCGTGAGGTTGGGCTCACCCGCGAGACGTGGTTCCTCGAAGTGATGTCCGATCCGGACAATCCCTGCACGCTCGGCAAGCCATTCACCAAGACGAACAACGCGGCACTCACCTTCGACGATCTGCTCAAACTCGGCGAGAAGAAATCGGTTCGATTCGCGAAGGTGATGACGTGCCTGAACATCGGCTGCCCGCTCGGCATGGGCGTGTGGGAAGGCGTGCCGCTCCGCGACATTCTCTGGCTCGCGAAGCCGACCGCTAACCTGCGCCGCGTCTTCTACCACGGCTACCACAACGACGACCCGAAGCAAATCTTCCGCAGTTCGCTGCCCGTCGGCCGCGTGCTCGAAGATTTTGACGACCTGCCGCCGGTGCTCGTCTGTTACAAGCTCAACGGCCAGTTCCTCTCGCCGGAGCGCGGCGGGCCGGTTCGCATCGTCGTGCCCGAAGCCTACGGCTTCAAGTCGGTGAAGTGGCTGCACCGCATCACGCTCTCGAACCTCGCCTCCGCCAACGACACGTACATCAACGGGAACAACGACGTCGACAGCCCGTTGAAGACGTTCGCCGCGACGCTCAAAGTACCGACTTCGCCGAAGGCCAACGAGCCGATCCCCATCACGGGCTATGCACAGGCCGGCATCTCAGGCCTCAGCAAGGTTCAAGTTTGGGTGAGCCCCTCGAACAAGCCGTGGCCCGCGGACGATCCCTACTTCACGACGGCACCGTGGGTCGATGCGCACATCCTGCCGCCGCCGAAGGACTGGGGCGGCGACTTCCCCGAGGGCGTCTTCCCCAAGAACGTGATGGGCTTCGACGGTACCGGTAAACCGAAGACTTGGCCGATGCGGCTGGCGAAGGCGCATTGGGCGGCGCTGCTGCCCGGCATGCCCGCGGGGGAATACCTGTTGCGCTGCCGCACGATCGACGCGAAGGGCCAGGCCCAACCGATGCCGCGACCGTTCAAGAAGTCTGGCCGCTGCGACATCGAAGAGATCAAACTCACGGTCGGCACGTGATAGAATGAAACGAACGTTCCACGCATGGAGAATGACATGTCCTTCGCAGGCACGGTGGTGAATGGTGCGATCGTACTCGACGACTCGGCTCGCCTTCCGGACGGATTCCGGGTGCGCGTCGAAGTCGAAGTCGAGGACGATCTCGATGGCGACGACATCGGCGCGCCGCCGGAGCCGTACGACCGCGCGACGCACTTGGCGCTGCTTCGAGAAGCGTTGGAAGATGTGAAGGCAGGACGCGGCCGACCTTTCGATGAGGTGATGGCCGAGATCGCGAAAGAGTACAATCTGCCTCAAATCAATGAGGATTAAGCCGTGCCGTACACGGTCGTCATTCAGCCCCGTGCGACCTTCGATATGCGCCGCGCCATCGCCTGGCTCACCAAGCACATCTCACCGATCGCTTCTGCCCGCTGGCAGACTCGGATCATCAAAGCGGTTCACTCGCTTGCAGCACGACCCGAGCGTTGTCCCGAAGCCGAGGAGGCATTCGACCTCGGATGCGAACTCCGCGTGCTCCTTTCCGGACGCCGGCCACACGTCTACCGAATCCTCTTCACCATCGACGGCGAAACCGTCAACGTGATCCGGATACTGCATGCGGCAAGGGACCGAGTCGATCCCGACGCAATCTGAACCCGTAACGCCTCGGTAACAACCACTCGCAAGCCCCATCGCGTTCAGCCACTGGCGCGTTATACAATCGTGAAGTCCACTGCGAGTCTCTCCCACCGGAGGTGTGCGATGCGTTTCGCCGTTCCACTCATGGCTTTGTTCGTCGCGGTGCAAGGCACCGCACAAGCGGCCGGGTTGCTCATTCCCGACGATCGCAAGTTGCCGCCCCTCGCGATGGTCAACCACAAGGTGAACGTGGCCATCGAAGATCAGGTCTCGATCACGACCGTCGAACAGACCTTCCGCAACCATACCGACCGGGCGCTG
>JAYTUG010000055.1:0-11298 GCA_043744695.1 Gemmataceae bacterium | reverse complement strand
CGACGAAGATCGCATCGGGGGCCGGAAGGCTCGCGAAAATTTCGGGTGCCGTGCCGGACACGGGCTTCACATTCGAGACGCCGAAGGTCTCCGCGTTCGCCACGATGAGGTGA
The DNA here is from genome assembly GCA_043744695.1 of Gemmataceae bacterium. Lineage (GTDB taxonomy): Bacteria > Planctomycetota > Planctomycetia > Gemmatales > Gemmataceae > Urbifossiella. Next base: position 11,185 of record JAYTUG010000055.1, on the reverse strand, counting down.
TAATCCGCCGGGTCTTGTTCGATGGCGTAGGCATGGCCGGGGGCCACGAGCCCGGCGGCTTCGATCGCGACGCTGCCGCTGCCGGCACCCACGTCCCAGAACACCTGACCGGGATGCAGATCGAGTTGGCTCAGTGCGATGGCGCGAACTTCGGCCTGGGTAATGAGGCCGGTCTTGGGCCGCGTCTGGGCGAAGACTTCATCCGGGTTGCCGAAGCGTCGCAGTTTCGCGGCCCGCGGCCGATCCGGGCGGTTCGGCTTCCGCCGCAGGATGAGAATGTTCAACGGGTCGAACTTCATCTCGCGAATCTCGGCGAGGTCGCCGCGGGTGATGCGTTCGTCCTTGCCGCCGAGGTTCTCGCAAACGATGCCGGTGAAGTAATCGATGCCGCGACCGAGGAGTTCCGCGGCAATGCGCCCCGGCTGATAGCGCTCGCTCGTGAACAGGCCCACGGTTTCCGCGGTGCGGATCTTATCCAGCGAGTCGTCCAGCGAGCGTGCCGCGAGATCGGTGAGGTACGCGTCTTCCCACGATTCCTTGATGCGGGCGAACGCGAGTTGCATGGACGAAACGTGCGGCATCACTTCGAAGTGTTCGGCCCCGACCTTCTCGCAGAGGTAGCGGGCCGTGCCGTAGAAGAGCGGGTCGCCGGTGGCGACGAGCGCGAGCCGCTTCTTGCCGAGGTTGGCGCGGAGTTTCTCGACGACTTCGGGAAGGTCGGAGCCGATGCGTTCGCGCTGGGCGGTGAGTTCGGGGAGCAACCGCAGCACGCCATCGGAACCGAAGACGACCTCGGCAGCGAGCAGCAACTCGCGCGATCGCGAAGTCAGCCCGGCGAGGCCGTCCGGCCCGATTCCGATCACGGGAACTTTGGAGGAAGCGAGTTCGTTCATCATTGGTCCGCCGTTCGAGAAGAGACATCGTTGAAATATGGACTCGATGCTCGAGCCGGAAGGCGAAGCCGCTCGCGGCTCGGAAACCCGCGTGGCGTTCGCCGGCCCGCACAGGTAGAATACCCGCGCCAGTTAAACCAGATTCCCCATCTTAAGGTGACGCCATGGGACGGGTGGGTAAAGGACAGATTCTCCGCAACGGAGCGTTCGCATTCGGCATCGGCCTTCTGTGCCTCGGGTTTTCGGCGTTTGCCGACGACAAGAAGCCGGACGCCGCAAAGCCCGCCGAGGGCGGCGACGCCATCAAGGACGAACTCATCAAGCTGAACCGCGTTACCGATGAGGAGGCTCAGAAAACCACGCTCATCGCGCTCGTCAAGGACAAGGCCGCGGCCAAAAAGAAGGTCGCGATTGCGGTGAAAATGCAGAAGGACGCGAAGACGCCGAAGGAGCGGCCCTTCAACTTCGCCGCCTCGATCATCCTCGGCCGCGTCGCTCACTTCACCAAGGAATACGACACCGCCGAGTACTTCTACTCGCAGTGTACTGAGGCCGCCACCAAGCTCGAAAGCGGCGAGAAAATCCTCCAGGCTTTCGACGGCCTGCTCGACATGTACTGGGACTCGCGTCGGTTCGACGACATGATCGACACCTGCGAGAAGTTCGTCGAACTGAAAGGGCCCATGGAAGTGGACCAGGCCAAGCCGTTCGTTCTCGAACGGCTCGTGCAAGCCAAGGCCAAGCAGGGCAAGATCGACGAAGCCCTCCGCATCACGGAAGGGCTCGTGCAACTCGATGACGGCGGCTTCTACTTCGTGATGACCAAGGGTTGGGTGCAGCGCGAGGGGGCCAAGTTCGACGACGCCATCGAGACCTACCTCGAAGTGCTCGACAAGGTCGACGGCAACAAGCGGCTCAAGGTCGACCAGAAGGACCGCATTAAAGACGGCGTCCGCTACACCCTCAGCGGGCTCTACGTGGACATCAAGGACATCCCCAAGGCCACCAAGCAACTCGAACTGCTCATCAAAAAGCACCCCGAGAACCCGACTTACAAGAACGACCTCGGCTTCGTCCTCGCCGACAACGATCTGAAGATGGACGAAGCCGCCAAATTGATTCAAGAGGCACTCGACCTCGACAAGGAGCGTCAGGAGAAGTCGCTGAAAGAGAAGAAGATCGACGAAGTGAAGGAGACGGCCGCGTACCTGGACAGCATGGGCTGGGTGCTCTTCAAGCAGAAGAAGTTCAAGGAAGCGCTGCCTTTCTTGAAGAAGGCGGCGGCCGATGAAGAGGAGGGCATCCACCTCGAAATCTGGGACCACCTCGGCGACGTGTACCTCGCCATGGACAACAAGAAGGACGCGATCGCGTCGTGGCAGAAGGGGCTGACGATGGAAGATGTGTCGAAGCGGGACATCGAGCGCCGCAAGGCCGTGACGAAGAAGTTGCGGGCTGCCGGCGCGGAACCGATGCAGCCCGAGAAGAAGGACGTTCCGAAGAAGAAGGCCTCGGACTGAGTGGTCTGGCCGCTTGCGGCTTCGCGATTCCGGACAATCGCGAAGCCGCAAGCGGCAATCAGTCGATCTTCTTCCACAGCGTGAGTACTTCCTTGCCCGTCACGCCGATGCCGCCGAGCGTCGTGTATTCGCCGACGAGCTTGGGGCCAGCTTCGATCTTGTATACGCTCACGCCCGCCTGCCCGGCACTCACCCAGCACATCGAGAGTTGATCGCCCTTCCGCAGTGCCGTACCCACGAACAACACCTTGTCGTCGAGCGTGTAGGTCACCAGATAGGCGTCGCCTCGGCGTTCCACGACCGCTTGGGCCACGACCAGCTTACCCGTCGCTTCCACTAATTCCGAACGATACTTGCCGCCGATCTCGACCGCCTCATCCGCGGGAACCTTGGGTTTCTTGAGTACGATCAGCGCGAACCCGTCCTTGGCCTCGGGCTGGAAGTTCTCGGGACGGGTCTGGCCCTGCGGATCGAAACAGAGTTTGAGGGTGCCTCCTTCGAGCGAGTAGATGCCGAGCATCGCCCCGTCCTTGCCTTCGCCCTCCTTGATCGAGAGGTTGATGGTACGCGGGGATTTGGCGGGATCGAGTTGAACCGCTCCGGCCCGATAAACTTTGCCGTCGCGGCGGAAGACGAAGATGTTCCCTCCGAAGAAGACGCCGCGCTTCTTGAGGTCCGCGGCGGCGATGGCCTTGCCGCCTTCTTCCCACGATTCGATTTGCCAGGTGCCTTGGAGCCGCTGCAACTCTACGGCCGCGGTCGGTGGCTTCTTCGGCTCGGCGGCAATCGCGGAGGCGAACAGAAACACCACGGCGAACGCACTTGCTACGCACTTCATGGCGGACTCCTCCCACACGGCCGAATCGCTCGCTACTTCTTGAACGTCTCGTACGCCTCGGCAACCTTGCCCGCCTTCGCATCGCCATCGTGAACGAAGATCGCGTACTGGAACGTGAGGCTCTTGCCCTTCTCGATCTTCACGAGGTCGGTGTTCCCCTTGTAGATGGGGAAGCCGCTCTTGGCGCGGCCGAAGGGATTGGCGGCCATGAGGCCGTAGCCCCGCGTATGCCAGGCGGCGCGGCTCGGGTTCTTGGGATGGTCGAAGATCGCGATGCCGGCCTGCTTGTCGTTCACCGTGCCCGAGTAGTCGTGCCAGTCCGCGAGTTTACCCCACATTGGGAGGTTGTCTTTCGCGGGGGCCGAAGCGACCGTGCCATCCGAGGATGTCACGGTGCCGCCGGTCGCGACTTCGGTTCGCATGGCGTCGTTCACGCGGACGCCGAGGGAGCCTTCCTTGGTGTCGCCGAAGGTGATGGGGCAGACGCTGGCGGTGAGCTTGCACTCGAAGGTGAATAGCCGTCCGCCAGCGACTTCGCTCATAGCAATAGTCCGAACCTCGTCGAGAATCTTCTCACCGTCGGCCGTCTGCCATTCGTTCTTGGTCGCGAGTTGAGCGCCCTTCCCAATGCTGGCTTCGGTGCAAACGATCCGCCCGTGGCCCGCGGCTTCGCTCCAGAAATCGACCGCATGTTTCCCCTTGAGGTCGATGCCTTCCGGGATCACGTCGCCGTGGCAAAACCACACGGACTTCTGGTGGAAGTGGTCGGTCTTGTCGGGCCCGCTGCGATCCATGGGCCAGGCGCGGGTCACGGGCACGCCGTTAGGAGCGAGCACCGGCCAGAGGAAGGGCTTCGCCAGCGGTTTGGTTCCCTCTCCCTTCTCGAGTTGGACCGACCCCGTGGCCTGATACTTCGCAACCGTCTCCTTGCCGATTTTGAACTCGAACGAGTCCTTGTTCTTTTCGAGTGTCGGATCGGCGGCGTTCGCAAAGTGGCACGCGGCGAAGAGCGCGAGGGAGAGCCAGCAGCGCATGGGAGAGCCTCGGAGTGTGTTCGGGCAGCGAGATGTAGTGTCGGCGGGGCGAGCGTGGGAGTCAAGCGCGGGATGCACTACTGCAACGACTTCACCAGCACCTGCGAGCGCCGGCCATTCTGCTCGTAGCGCTCTCGGCGAAGCGGAGGCAGGTCGTCCGGGGTGCCGAGGCGGAAGCCCGCCTTCTGCACGAAATAATTCACCGCCTGCGTGGAAAGGCAGAACAACTCCGCGAATTTCTTGCTCCGCGCCAGGTTCTCGACGTACGAAATCAGCTTCACGCCAATGCCCTGATTCGCGTACCGATCGTCCACGAACACGCTCGCCAGTTCCGCTTTCTGCTGGTCCGGATACTGGTGCATCGCCACACACGCGACCGGATTGCGGTCCACCTCGAACACGTAGAACTCGTGAATCTGCTTCTCGAGATCGGCCCGCGTGCGCTTCACGAGTTCGTCGGACTTTACGCCCTGCTGAATGAGCGCGAATACGGCGCGAACGTCCTTCTTCTGCGCCGGGCGGATCGACTGATACTCGTTGGCGTAGATCAGCGTGCCGATGCCTTCGTTGGAAAAGACTTCGCCGAGAAGGCCTTCCTGGACGCCGCCATCGATGATGTGAATGCGTTCGACGCCCTCCCGGCCGGCCCGGATGGCGTGGTCGAGCTTGGTCGTCGAATCGCGTGAGAGCTCGCCTCGGTGCTTCTTGAGAAACACCTCGGCTTCCTGCACGGTCATCTGGCGAACGATCTCGCCCTTCGGCCCGCGCACGCCGCCTTCACTCGTGAGGAAGATCAGCTTGATGGCCCGAAGTGCCTTGGCCACTTCCACGGCCACGGCATCGGAGTTGAGGCGGTACGAGTTGCCGACGCCGTCGCAGCCGAGCGGCGGGATGACGGGGATGATGTCTTTTTCGAGCAGCGTCTGGAGGAAGCCGACATCGATGCGTTCGACGCGGCCGGTGAGCAGGTGATCGACGCCGCCGAGAATGCCTTTCGGATGCGCTACGACGGCATTGGGGCACGCCGCCCGCAGATCGTTGGCGAGCAACCCTTCGAGAATTTCGTGGGTCACGCGGTTCGCCGCGTTGATGGCGACCTGCAGCGTTTCCGTGTCCGTGATGCCGAGGCCATCGAGATCGGAGGCGTTCAGCTTCAGCATCTCGGCATAGCGCTTGACCTGGTGTGCGGCCCCGTGCACGAGCACGACTTGAATGCTCAGGCTGCGCAGCAGCGAGATGTCGAGCAGCAGGTTGGGGAAGTTCTCGTGCTCGACGACGGCCCCGTCGATGGCGATGACGAACACGCGGTCGCGGAACCGCGGCACGTATCGGAGAATTTCGCGGAAGTACGTCAGGCGTTCTTGCATGGGGGAATTGTATCGCCGATTCACCGCACTCGACCGAAGTGATGGCGAGAAGATCTTTGCTCTTCCACTTCTCACTGCGGTTGTAGCGACCGCCCTTGCTAAACTATCGGGATGCCTTCACAACTCGCAGGCCTTTCGGCGGCGATCCTCGCCGGTGGGCTCGGAACCCGGCTCCGGTCGGTCGTCGCGGATCGGCCCAAGGTACTCGCACCGGTTGCCGGGAAGCCGTACCTCGCGCACTTGCTCGAACAGCTCGCCCGCGCCGGCATTCGCGAGACCACGCTGCTCGTCGGCTTCGCCGCGGAACAGATTCGTTCCGCCTTCGGCAGCGCGCACGTCGGGCTGAGCCTCAGCTACTCCGTCGAACCCGAGCCGCTCGGCACCGCCGGCGCGCTCCGCCTCGCACTTCCTCTGCTGCAAAGCGAAACGATTCTACTCCTGAACGGCGACTCGTACTGCGACGTGGACCTGCCCTCGCTCCTCGCCTTTCATCGCGCACGCCGCGGAGTCGCCACGTTGACGCTCGCCGAGGTTCCCGATGGCGCGCGATTTGGCCGCGCGACGTGCGATTCGGACCACCGCATCGAACGCTTCGAAGAGAAGGGCGGCTCGGCCGGACCCGCCTGGATCAACGCCGGCGTCTACCTGCTGAATCGCGATGCCTTGAACGATATTCAACCGGGGCGTTCGGTCTCGTTGGAACGCGAGGTGCTGCCGCGTTGGGTTGAACGCGGCGAGGTCTTCGGCTTTCCCGGAGGCCGTCGGTTCATCGACATCGGCACGCCCGAGTCTTACGCGGAGGCCGAAGCTTTCTTCTCGTAAACTCACGCCTTCATCAGCCTCACGGCTTTCACGAGGTACTGCAAGCCGCTGCCGATCGTGGCCGCGAGCATTGCGTACAAGATGGCGAGTTGGACGGGTTCGAGTACGTCGAGTAGCGTCGGGGCGAATCCGGCCGCCCGCACCCATTGATCGACGAGAACGCCGATGATCGCGGCGCACTGCAAGACCATCTTCAACTTTCCGAACCAGTCCGCGCCGAATTTTTCCCCGGTAGCCTCGACCATGCCGCGGATTCCCGTGACCACGAGTTCCCGGCTCACGACGACCGTGACCATCCAGGGCAGGATCCCTGAGCCGGGCACGGGGATGAGGTAGATGAACGCGCCGCACACGAGCACCTTATCCGCGAGGGGGTCGAGGTTGCGGCCGACGAGCGTGAGCGGCCCGTAGCGGCGGGCCCACCAGCCATCGAGCCAATCCGAGACGCAGGCGACGACGAACGCGACGAGCCCCGTGAGCCAGAGTTCGTGAACGATGCAAACGAACAGCACGATGGCGAGGGGAATCCGAACCGCGGAAAGCAGATTGGGAACGTTCAACAGCGGTTCGCGGAGGGCGGACAAACCCGGCATGGGAAGCTTCTCGAGGGCAGGCGGCGATATTCTCATTGTGGGAAACGGAATCGGCCGCGGAAACCAGTCCGCGGCCGATCGCGTTGCGGGGCGGGAGAGCGCCCCTTATTTTTTCTTACTCTTGGACATATCGCCCTTGCCAGCCGCACTGCCCGATTCGGGAATTTCGGGAACCTTCAGTTCCGAGTTCGGCTTTCCCTCGTCCTTGCAACCGCCCATCGAGAGTGGTGGTACGGCGAGAAGCACGGCAATCGCGATTCGAATCGCGAGGGTGGGTTTGTTTCTCATGGGTTGCTGAACGCTTCCCCCCCATCGCGCGAGGCTAAGCATTCCATCAGAGTCGAACCGCCAGATGGAGCCGTACCCGCACCGTACGTGATATACCGAACGCCACCGTCGGCAAATACAAAGTTTCCGCCGTTCGGGTGCAGGCTCCAGAAGTGGTAGCGATGGATGTTGGCCGGATCGTTGAGCGAGCCGGGGCGGAAGAAATCCGGAGTGGAACCGGGTGCGACGATCTCGCGAACGCCGAGTACCACGTCAGTGGTGCCGAAATTGGGATAATCGCCGGACCCAGCCCAAAGCCAGCCGTAGTACAAATCGTTGGAGGGCGGTCGCTCGCCGACCATGAGCGTGTTGCTCGTGCCGTCGGCGATCTTCACCATTTGCACGCCCGAGTTCACATACAGAATGCCGTCCTGTCCGCCGGCTTCCTTGAATTGGTTCTTGCCCGACACGGCCATGTAGCCCGTGAGCGCGACTTTGTTACCACCATCGTCGGCCTGGAGGTTCGAGCGCGTATCGGTGGGGCAAATGAACGACTTCGTCATCACGCTGTTCCACGTCTGGCCGTTAGGCTGATACTGATACCAGGGCCAGGCGTTCTTGTTGAATCCCTTTGCGGCATTACCCGCCTCGATGTAGGGGGCGATGTGGAACATCCAGCTAAAGAAGGGACCGTCCACGGGGTAACCGGTGGCAGTATTCATGCCGGCGGCCGGGAGTTCGCGCTGGTAGCTGCTGTACCAGGTCTTCCCGATGTTGAGTGCGGCCGGGAACCGATTGTTGGCATCGTGATAGCTGTGTAGCGCGATGCCGATCTGATGCAGATTGTTTTGACACTGCGTGCGGCCCGCGGCTTCGCGGACCTTCTGAACCGCCGGAAGCAATAAGCCGATCAGGATCGCGATGATCGCGATCACCACCAACAACTCGATCAGCGTGAAAGCCGATCGGCGCGAGGGATGCGAGAATGAGTACATGATCACCCCGAATAAAAAAAAGACGTGAGAGGTGTTCGACTCAACGAACGGCGAAGGATCATTCCACTTACCAGCGAGGGGCAGGTGCGAGTTCCTGCCATCTACCGGCTGAAAGCACTAAGACGATGCATTGAGAACTGGGAGAAGGACGAACCGCCGATCCGCGAGTCAAGGTCCATAATTACCCGCACGAGGGGGTGCGATTCAAGAGAAAAGTGCGAAGATTTTTCGAATAGTGAACGGATGTCGATCGGCTTACACGGCCCCTCCGTTACCAGGGCGAACCGACTGCCCGGCCGACCAAATCGTAGCCGTCGTCCGCCGTCACTTTGACCCGGACGAAGTCGCCCGGACGCAGGCCTTTCCCCTTCACGCGAATCGCGCAATCGATGTCCGGCGAGTCCGCGTAGGTTCGACCCCGAAAGTGGTTCGCGAACTCCGGATCGAGCCCGTCGATGACCACCGGATGCTCGCAGCCGACTTGCGATTGCGCCCAGCCGAAAGCCACTTTTTGCTGCACTTCCATGATCCCCGCCACGCGAGCCGCCTTCACGTCTTCGGGGATGTGTCCATCGAGTTTCTCCGCTGGCGTGCCCGGCTCCAAGGAATAGGGAAACACGCCGAGCCGCTCGAACTTCGTCGCGGCCACGAATTCCTTCAACTCTTCGTACTCGCGTTCCGTCTCGCCGGGGAATCCGACGATGAACGTCGTTCGCAAGGCGAGGTCGGGCAGCTCAGCCCGAAGTTTTTTCAGAAGTGTCTCGGTTTCCGTGCGATCCACGCGACGCAGCATCCGCTTCAACACGCGGTCGTTAATGTGCTGTAACGGCATGTCGAGGTACGGGATGATCTTCGAGCTGGTCGCCAGCGCGTCGATCACGTCGTCCGTGAAGTGTTCTGGATATGCGTAGAGTACGCGGATCCACTCCAGCCCTTCGACGCCGTTCAGTTCGCGGAGCAACTCGGCGAGCCGCGTGCGACCGTAGAGATCGAAGCCGTAGTAGGTCGTGTCTTGGGCGACGATGATGAGTTCCCGCACGCCATCGGCTACTAATTCTTTGGCTTCGCGGATCACTTCTTCGATCGGCTTGGTAATGTGCTTGCCGCGCATCTTGGGGATCGCGCAGTAGGTGCAGAGCCGGTCGCAACCTTCGCTGATCTTCAAGTAAGCAAAGTGTCGCGGCGTGATGCGAAGCCGAGCGGTGTCTTCGAGGGCGCGAACCGGAGCGGGGCGGAACAGGCTCCGCTGTTCGTCCACGTGCGCCACGGCCCGATCCACGACCTGAGCGATCTCTTCGCGGCCGAACACGCCGACGATCTGATCGACTTCGGGAACCTGTTCGAGGAGCACCTCGCGCTGCCGCTCCGCCATGCACCCCGCCACGACCACCGATCCGATCTTCCCGGCTTTCTTGAGCGCCAACATTTCGCGGATTACGGCAAGCGATTCCTGCCGGGCCGGCTCGATGAACCCGCACGTATTCACCACGACGACATCGGCCCCCGCGGCGTCGGGTTGCAGCGTGTAGCCATCCTGGGCCAGTTTTCCCAGCATGCGTTCGGAATCGACCGTGTTCTTGGGGCAACCGAGCGAGATGAACGAGAACGTGCCTTTGGACGAACCGGGAGCGCGAGCGACCGTTGCAGTTGCGAGCGGTAGCGTCTTGACGGGCATCCAGGATTCGCTTGTATTAGGCGGGCGCGGGTTCGGATCGAACTGGTTTTATAGAACCCGACGGACCCAACTGCAAGCGAAGCCGACGGACGGGCCGCTAACCTCTCATCGGGCGAGCTTCAAATCGCGTTTGATCCGCTTCCACAGTCGCTCGGGCAACTGGGCGAACGGCTGCGAGCGAATCTTCCGCATCAGCCGCGTGGGACCCCACGCCAACGGCTTCAGGCTCGTGCCGTGCAGCAGGTTCAAGTACACGTTCCGCGCCTGACGGCGAACCAATTCGAACCAGTACTTGTTCTCCGGCCCTTTGTTGTTCGTCAGTTCCATGTTGTTGAACGTGAGGGCGGCACCGGTACTGGCGGGGCGTTCGAAGGAGCCGCCGCGTTCGTAGAACGGTTCGTGCTGCTTCCAAAGCACGATGCCGTACATGTCGTAGAGTACCACCGAGAGGCCCATGAGCCAGCTATCCACGTTCGCCTGCCAGCCGAAGTTTTGGCACACTTCGATGAGCCGCACGCTGACCACGGGCGACCAGCACCCGAACGAGACCACCCAGTCGCGGATCATTTTTTCTTGTTCGTAGCGCCCGGCGTAAGCCTCGATCGGCGGCCGGCGATAACCCATGATGCAGAACTCGTCCTTCACCGCGAGAATCTCGCCGACGAAACCGGGCCGCGTGAAGAGGAAGTCGTCCGCCGTCATGAGCAAGAACCGCGACCTCGGATCGCGTTGGGTGAAGAGGTATTCCTGGACGTTGTGCAACCCGTGTCGGCCTTCGCCGCGCGACCACGTGAACGTCTTGATCGCGAACGGGTACTGCGAGAAGAAGCCTTCCTGCGGCCGACAATCGTCGTCCGAATCGTACTTGATCAGCACTTCGATTTGCTCGCGTTCCGCCGGAACCGTATTTGCTACGATCGAATCCAACAAGCGGCCCACGTTCGAATCGGGGTTGTCCTTCACCCGGGAACAAAAGATCACACTGATCACGGCGAATGCCTCCATGCGGACCGCGCGGCCAAGATTGATGGGAAAGCGTAATCCGTTCCGGGTTTTGGAGTCAAGCCGGGACGGATCGGGTAGAATGGGGAAGTACTTGTGTCCGATCTTGCGTTGAAACCACGGATCACAAGGAGAAAGCAACCATGAACAAATTCGCGATGGCTCTGGGAATGGCGGGT
>JAYTUG010000054.1:0-2884 GCA_043744695.1 Gemmataceae bacterium | reverse complement strand
CCAAAGTTCTCATTGCCCTCACCGGCTTCGGGCTCGTCGGATTCGTCGTGTTTCACATGATCGGCAACTTGAAGCTGCTCAGCGGCGAGCCGGAGTCGATCAACGGCTACGCCTACTTCCTGAAGCACGATCTCGGCGCACTCATCTGGATCGCCCGCGCCGGATTGCTAGGCATCTTCGTACTTCACTTGGCTCTTGCGATTCGCCTGAAGCGTCGGGCCCTGGCGGCGCGACCCATCGCCTATTCGTTCCCCGGTTCGGCGCAGGCCAGCGTCGCCAGCCGCACCATGATCTGGACCGGAATCGCCATCCTGCTCTTCACGCTGTTCCACCTCGCCCACTTCACCTTCGCTTGGGTGTCGACCGCCGAGGTTCGCGAAGCGAACGGGAACGTGGTCCGCATGACGTACTTGGATTTGAAAGATCCGAAGGATCCGCTCAAGCAGAACGTTTACGAAATGATGGTGGCCGGGTTCTCGAGTGTGCCTCTCGTCGTGCTCTATCTCGTGGCCCAATTGTTCCTCTTCGTCCACCTGCGGCACGGCATCCCAAGTTCGTTCCAGACTCTCGGTTTGAAGAACGCCCGCTTCCGAAAAGCGATCGACTACCTGGGCCTCGCGATCGCCCTGACGATCCTCGCCGGCAACGTCGCCATCGTGCTCGCCGTGCAGTTCGGCTATGTGAAAAGCAAGTTATTGACAGCACTTTAAAGCCCACCCACTGCGGTGGGTGGGCTTGGAGAACCTTCGATGAAGCTCGATGCCCGAATCCCTAGCGGGCCGCTGGCCGAGAAGTGGACCCGCTTCAAGCAAGATCAGCGGCTCATCAACCCGGCCAACAAGCGGAGGTACACCGTCATCGTGGTCGGCAGCGGCCTGGCCGGCAGCAGCGCCGCCGCCAGCCTCGCCGAGCTCGGCTACAACGTACTCTGCTTCTGCTTCCAGGATTCGCCGCGCCGCGCGCACAGCATCGCCGCGCAGGGCGGCATCAACGCCGCCAAGAACTACCGCAACGACGGCGACAGCGTCCACCGCCTCTTCTACGATACCATTAAGGGCGGCGACTTCCGCAGTCGCGAAGCGAACGTCCACCGCCTCGCCGAAGAATCCGTCAACATCATCGATCAGTGCGTGGCGCAGGGCGTGCCGTTCGCGCGCGAGTACGGCGGCCTGCTCGATACGCGTTCCTTCGGCGGAGCCCAGCTTCAACGCACGTTTTATTGCCGCGGCCAAACCGGTCAGCAACTCATGCTCGGCGCGTATCAAGCCCTGAGCCGTCAGATCGCCATCGGCAACGTGAAGATGTTCCCCCGCTGCGAAATGCTGGACGTGGTCACCGTCGAGAACCGCGCCCGCGGCATCGTGACGAGGCATCTCGAAACCGGCAAAATTGAATCGTTCTCCGCCGATGCCGTCGTCCTCGCCACCGGCGGCTACGGCAACGTCTTCTTCCTCAGCACCAACGCCAACGGCTGCAACGTCTCGGCCACCTATCGCGCTTTCAAGCGCGGAGCCGCCTTCGCCAACCCCTGCTACACCCAAATTCACCCGACCTGCATCCCCGTCACTGGCGACCATCAATCGAAGCTCACGCTCATGAGCGAGTCGCTCCGCAACGACGGCCGCGTCTGGGTTCCCAAGAACACTTCGGACATCGGCAAACATGCTCGGGAAATCCCCGAGACCTCCCGCGATTACTTCCTCGAACGGAAGTATCCCAGCTACGGGAACTTGGCCCCGCGCGACATTGCGAGCCGAGCCGCGAAAGAGGCCTGCGACAACGGCCTCGGCGTCGGCCCCGGCGGTCGCGGCGTCTACCTCGACTTCGAAGCCGCGATTCAAAAGCAGGGTAAAGACAAGATCGCCGACAAGTACAGCAACCTTTTCGAGATGTACGAACGCATCACGGCCGAGAGCGCCTACGAGCAGCCGATGCGGATCTACCCCGCCGTCCACTACACCATGGGCGGACTCTGGGTGAACTACGAACTCATGTCTAACCTCGACGGCCTGTTCGTGGTCGGCGAAGCGAATTTTTCGGACCACGGAGCCAACCGCCTCGGTGCGAGCGCCCTGATGCAAGGCCTCGCCGACGGCTACTTCGTGCTGCCCTACACGCTCACGCACTGGCTCGCGGGCCAGAAGCCCGGCGGCATCACCTACGAGCATTCCGAATTCAAACGCGTCGAGGTCGAGGCCACGGACAAGCTCAAGAAGATGCTCGCGATCAAGGGTAAGAAGACGGCAATGGAACTGCACCGCGAACTCGGCCACGTGATGTGGGAGAAGGTCGGCATGGCCCGTTCGAAGGAGAGCCTCCAGCAGGCGATCGCTCGCATCGGGGAACTGCGTTCGGAGTTCTGGAAGAACGTCAACGTGCCGGGCTCGGACGCGGACTTGAACACGGCGTTGGAGCGCGCCAACCGCGTAGCCGACTACATGGAGTTTGGGGAACTGCTGGCTCGCGACGCCTTGGCCCGCGAGGAATCGTGCGGCGGCCACTTCCGCACCGAGTATCAAACTCCGGACGGCGAGGCGAAGCGCAACGACGACGACTATTGCCACGTGGCGGCCTGGGAGCACGCCGGCGTGGACAAGCCCCCGATCCGCAACGTGGAACCGCTCGTGTTCGAGAACGTGAAACTGGCGGAGCGGAGCTATAAGTAGGCGAACCGTCGGCACGCCCCCCTCCCGCTTCCCGAGTGTGGCGTTCGGTCGAAGTTTGGCGATTGATCGATTCGGCATTTTACGCGAACGGGAGGTCCGGGTACGATTTCAGCCGAAGGTTGAGGGTGTGCCTCCCGAAGTAGGCAGTTCATTTATGGAACGAAAGCACGATCGATCTCTTCACCTCTCCCCGTTGGGGAGAGGTCGCGATGCCGATG
>JAYTUG010000053.1:0-2886 GCA_043744695.1 Gemmataceae bacterium | reverse complement strand
TCCGCTCCGCAGACTCCGCGTCGCGGCGAAACGATGTGTCATGAACGCGAAGGGAAGACTCCTGGGAATTGACTTCGGCACGGTCCGCGTGGGCCTCGCCGTCTCCGATCCGGATCGGCTTATTGCGTCGCCGTTCAAGACCTACGCTCGCAAAGATGCGAAGGCCGATGCCGCCTACTTCCAGCGGGTCGTTGCGAGCGAGAAAATCGTGGGGCTGGTGGTCGGCTTGCCACTGCACACCGGCGGCGAGGAAGGCATCAAGGCGAAGGAAGCCCGCGACTACGGAGCGTGGCTCGCGGAAGCGACCGGCCTGCCCGTCGTGTTCTGGGACGAACGCTGCACCACGGCCGCGGCGGAAGACGCCCTGTGGGATGCCGGCCTCTCGCACAAGAAGCGCAAGGACCGCCGCGACCGCGTCGCCGCTCAACTCATCCTTCAGGGGTTTATCGAGAACGGCGGCTCCTCGCGCGAAGCCGCGGGCGGCCAATCTTCGTAAACTACCCAAGGTCGTTTTTTCCGGCGGGCTTCTCTCCATCCGACCGGGCTTCACCAGCGAGGTCCCGCATGACCGGTCGTTCCATTCGCCCGTACACCGTTCTACCGTGCCTGCCCGAACGCCTGCAACCGCTCCACAAGCTCGCCTACAACTTATGGTGGTGCTGGAACGCGGACGCCGTGGCGCTCTTTCGCCGCGTGAACCCGGACCTGTTCGAAGCCCTCGATCACAGCCCGATTCGCCTCCTCGGTGCAACCGAGCAATCCCGCTTCGAACAGCTCGAAGAAGACGACGGCTTCATCGCGCACATGGACCGCGTGACCGAGGCACTCGACCACTACCTCAACGCTCGCACGTGGTTCCAAGATACGTTCCAGGACGAACCCGAGACGCGGATCGCCTACTTCTCCGCCGAGTTCGGTATGCACGAGAGCGTGCCGATCTACTCCGGCGGCCTCGGCATCCTCGCCGGCGATCACCTCAAGAGCGCCAGCGATCTCGGCATCCCGCTCGTCGGCGTCAGCCTCATGTACCGCGAAGGCTACTTCCGCCAATATCTGAACGTCGACGGCTGGCAGCAGGAACGCTATCCCGAGAACGACTTCTTCAGCCTGCCGCTCGTGCCGGAACTCGACCCGGACGGCACGCCAATTCTCGTGTCGGTGATGCTGCCGGGCCGCGAACTGTTCCTGCGAATCTGGCACATCCAGGTCGGCCGCGTTCAACTCTACTTGCTCGATGCCAACATCCCGAAGAACCGCCAGGAAGATCGCGGCATCACGGCCCAACTCTACGGCGGCGACCAACAGACCCGCATCCAGCAGGAAATCATCCTCGGCATCGGCGGCGTCCGCGCACTCAAGGCGCTCGGCAAGCACCCCACCGTCTGCCACATGAACGAAGGGCATTCCGCCTTCTGCGGCCTCGAACGCATCCGCACGATGATGGAAGAGCAGAAGCTCGACTTCGCGACGGCGTTCGAAGCCGTCAAGGCCGGCACGTGCTTCACCACGCACACCCCCGTGCCCGCCGGCAACGACGCCTTCTCCATGCACGTCATCGAGCAGTACCTCGGCGACTACATGAGTAAAATGGGCGTCGATCGCAATGCCTTCGCCGCCCTCGGTCGCCAGCACCCCGGCAACGAGTCCGAGCCCTTCGGCATGACCGTGCTCGCCCTCAAACTCGCCAACACCAGCAACGGCGTGAGCAAGCTGCACGGCAGCGTGTCGCGGAAGATGTGGCACGAAATCTGGCCGGGGCTCCCGGTGCCCGAGATTCCGATCACGTCCATCACCAACGGCGTGCACACGCAGACGTGGCTCTCGCCCGAAATGGGCCACCTCTACGACCGCTACCTCGGCGTGCAGTGGGACGAGAAGCCGACCGACTTCGCGATCTGGCGGCGTGTCGAACAGATCCCGGACGCAGAATTGTGGCGGACGCACGAACGCGGCCGGGAACGGCTCGTCGCTTTCGCACGCCAGCGGCTCAAGTCGCAACTCAAGCGCCGCGGGTCTTCGCCGAGTGAAGTGGAAGCCGCCGACGAGGCGCTCGATCCGGACGCGCTGACCATCGGCTTCGCGCGCCGCTTCGCAACCTACAAGCGCGGCGACCTGATCTTCCGCAACGAGAAGCGCGTTCTCGAACTCTTGAACAAGACCGACCGCCCGGTTCAGTTCATCTTCAGCGGCAAGGCCCACCCCAAGGACCAGGGCGGCAAGGAACTGATCGCCCGCGTGGTGCAGATGGCCCGGCGAGCCGAGTACCGTCGCCGCGTCGTGTTCATCGAAGATTACGACATGAACGTGGCCCGCTACTTGGTTCAGGGCGTCGATGTCTGGTTGAACAACCCGCGACGTCCGCTGGAAGCGTCCGGCACCAGCGGCATGAAAGTGCCTGTGAACGGCGGCTTGAACCTCTCGATCTTGGACGGCTGGTGGGTCGAAGGTTACGACGGCGACAACGGCTGGGCCATCGGCGCGGGCGAGGAATACTCCGACCTCACGCTGCAAGACGACGTCGAGAGCCGAGCCCTGTACGATCTCATCGAGCAGGACCTGGTGCCGCTCTTCTACACGCGCGGCAACGACGGCCTGCCCCGCGGCTGGATTCGCCGCATGAAGCGCTCGATCACGACGCTCGTGCCCGTCTTCAACACGAACCGCATGGTCGAGGAATACACGAATCGCTGCTACATCCCGAGCCACCGGCGCTACTCGAAGTTGGCCGGCCCGAAGCTCGATGCGGCACGCGAACTCGCGGGCTGGCGCAAACGCGTGCAGAGCAACTGGAGCCAGGTGAAGGTCGAGAACGTGGAGGCACCCGCCAGCGAGATGCACAAGGTCGGCAGCGTCTTCCCGATTCGCGTGAACGTGAACCTCGGCAGC
>JAYTUG010000052.1:0-11326 GCA_043744695.1 Gemmataceae bacterium | reverse complement strand
AGCCCGGCGGTGCAGGCCAAGATCGTCTACGCGGGTTCCAGCACCACGTCGTACCAGCAAGCGGCGGCTGCGGTGACCGAACTCTTCGAGTTGCCGATCGCGGACCACCAGGTGCGTCGGGTGTGCAAGCCGATCGGCGACGAGCGTTGTGCCGAGCGCGACGCGGCGACCGCGACGTATCGGGCGTTGCCGTTGGTGGAACGCAAGGGCGTGCCCGCAGGCGTGACGGCACCGGATCTGGCCGTGGTGGGCGTCGATGGCGGCCGGTTGCAGATTGTCGCTGGCCAACACCGGCGAGATTCTCAGCATCATCAATCGTTCGGGCAACCGGCCCTCGCACGAGAACGCCGCCCGCGAAGTCGATCGCGCCCTGCTCGTCTGCTTGCAGGGCGGCTTCCGCAAAGTGCTCGTCCGCGGCGACACCGATTTCTCGCAGACCCAACATCTGGATGGCTGGGATCTTTCCTCCCGCGTCCGCTTCATCTTCGGCTTCGACGCCATCCCCAAATTGACCGTCTTGGCCGACGAATTGCCGGAAAAGGCCTGGCGTCGGCTGAAGCGTCCCGCACGGTACCAAGTGCAGACGCAACCGCGACAACGGCCGGCCGACATCAAGGACCGCATCGTCAAAGAACGCGGCTTCGAGACGCTGCGATTGCAATCGGAGGATGTCGCCGAGTTCGACTACCGGCCGCTGGCGTGCCGCAAGAGCTACCGCATGGTGGTGGTCCGCAAGAACATCACGCGCGAGAAGGGCGAACAGGCGCTCTTCGATGAGGTCCGCTACTTCTTCTACATCACCAACGAACGCGACGGGGCGGCGGACGACATCGTCTTCTCGGCCAACGACCGCTGCAACCAGGAGAACCTGATCGCGCAGTTGAAAGGCGGCGTGCGGGCATTGCAGGCGCCGGTCGACACGTTGACGAGCAATGGAGCGTACATGGTGATGACGGCCCTGGCCTGGAACTTGAAAGCGTGGTGGGCGTTGATGCTGCCCGAATCGCCGGGCCGATGGCAGGAACGCCATCAGGCGCAAAAGCAGTGGGTCCTGAAGATGGAGTTCCGGACGTTTTTGAATGCGTTCGTGTTGCTGCCCTGCCAGATCGTCAGAACCGGTCGCCGACTGGTTTATCGCCTGCTGAGTTGGAACCCGCATCTGTCCATCTTCTTCCGATTGATCGACACGCTGCGCTGTTGACGAGTTCACGATTGAAGTCGGGATCCGGATGTCCCGATCCGCTGCGGCGTCGTGAGCAAGGTTGCGGAAAGGAGGTTGACTCGAACTGGAGAAACGACGTGTATAGCACGCCTGAGTCAGGCGCGGCGCTGGGCCTCTGCCGCATCAAGCCGAGATGGAATGACCGCAACGATCCACGGCGGCTCTCGCTTGTTTAAGGACTAGACAACTCGTCATCGGCCTCGCATTTGCATTACTTCACATCTGCGTTCGGCCAAACGGGCCGATCCCCAACCCAAATCGGAGATCGTGCAATGGTCCAGACCATGAACCGCACGGGGCAGGACCCGGTTACGCAAGAAGCCCGCGAACACTCGGAAGGTCCGATCGCGAAGACGATCGAGCAGCAGACCGCCAAGCTCCCTTCGGATGTCTTCCTGTGGGCGGCCCTCGGGTCGATGGGAGCTTCGCTATTTTTGAAGATGACCGGTAATAAGGACGAGAGCTTGTTCGTGGGCCAATGGGCTGCACCTCTTCTGATATTCGGCCTTTACAACAAACTGGTGAAGGTCGCGGGTTCGGATCGCCTGCCCGAGAATTCCTAATTCTCAATCCTTACACCAATCTGACGAACGCGGCGCGAGAAGTGCTTTGCAAAAGGACGCATTGTCATTACGACAGTGTTCGCCCGGTCTCTCAAGGAGTGTGCATCGATGAAGATCTCTTTTGTTCGTACGGGTTTCGCGGCTTCGGCCCTCGCGCTGATGTTCGCTGCGGCCGTCCCCGCGGACGTGAAGAAGCTCGATGTCGACAACAGCAAGAAAACCGTCGTGGAGGTTGCTGCGGGAAATCCGACTTTCAGCACCCTCGTGAAGTGCATCGAGACGGCTGGCCTGGCTGAGACGCTCGGAGGGGAGGGACCGTACACCGTCTTCGCACCGACGAACAAGGCGTTCGAGAAGCTCGGCAGCGAGACGCTCAAAGCCGTGCTCGCCGACAAGGAAAAGCTCACGAAGATTCTCCAGGTTCACGTTGCTTCGGGGAAAGTGATGGCAAAAGATGCCATCGCCCTCGACGGTAAGATGCTCAAGACCATGAACGGCGAGCAAAAGGTGATGGTCGAGAATAAGAAAGTCATGATCGGGAAGTCGACTGTAACTAAGGCCGACATCATTTGTAAGAACGGGATCATTCACGTGATCGACACGGTTCTCATGCCAGAATAGTCGAACGGAATCACCGCGCGAGCATCGGCTTTCGCGGTGATTTCTTCACGTCTTGTGCCCGCCTTGCCCCGGCACCCAAAGCACATCCGCTTTCCCATTCTCATTGGCCGTGCGAGCCATCACGAAGAGCAAGTCCGAGAGCCGATTAAAGTAGATTGCGACCTGAGCGTTCACCGGTTCGGTTCGAGCCAGCGCAACCACGGTGCGTTCCGCGCGCCGGCAGACGGTTCGCGCCAAGTGCAGCCACGCGGCGGCTGGCGAACCGCCGGGCAGCACAAAGCTCGTGAGCGGCTCGAGGTGTTCGTTCAGCCGATCGATCGCTTGCTCCAACCGATCGACCTGGAACGCGGTCACGCGGAGGAACTTCCCCGGTTCCTCGTCCGTTAATTGTGGGAAGCAAAGATCGCCTCCGACGTCGAACAGGTCGTTCTGAATGCTGCGAATCAGGTCGGGTTCGGGTGCCTCCGAGCAAGAGGACAGCAGCAATCCGAGGACGGAGTTGAGTTCGTCCACGTCGCCGTAGGAGGCGACGCGATCGGAGTCTTTGGGAACGCGGGTGCCGTCGCCGAGGCCGGTTTGGCCGCCATCGCCGGACTTCGTGTAGATGCGCGACAAGTAGACCATTTCGGTGCATCCGTTTAGAGCCGCTTCAACATCTCGGCGACCTTCTTATAGAAGATCGCCTCCCACTCCGGGGCGAGGCGGCAATCGCTGTCTTCCTGGGCCCCGCCGACGTTCTGAAGTTGCTTCGCGGTGGGCGTGTAATAGATATACCCGTTGGTGTAGCCCGATACGAACGTCTGCTGGTGCGGCGAAGCTTTCTTCACGTTCAAACCGATCTCGACGGTCAGTTCGCCGGGGAAGGTGATGAGGCGGAAATCGCCGACGCGGAGGGCCATGATCTCGACTTCGAGAGGCTTGCGGCCCGCAGCGAGATTCGCCGCTTGATGCTTTTGGAGCAGAGCGAGGTTCGTCTGCACGCGGGTGATCTTTTCCATCGTCAGCACGTTCTCGATGTACGCCTTGAGGTTCTTGCGGTTTCCCTCGTCGAGCTTGGCGAGATCGTCGCGGCCCTGGAGTTTCTCCGCAAGGTAGCGCTGGGAATAATACGAAGGGAACTCGCCCGTCAAGTTGTACTTCGCGGACAGCTCGAGAAACGTTTTCAGATTCAGCGTCGTGCCGTGCAGCGACTTTACAAGGCGGGCTTGCTCGGCGTTCAACTGATCGATGCGTTCGGTAAGGTCGGCCCGCGGCAGGGCGAGCATCTCGCGGAACGTGCTGAACGGCGCGGCATCGACACACGCGATCTTACGAATGGCTTGGAGGGCGCTGAGACCGAGCATGTTGCCGAGGGTCTCGGCGTTGTGGGGAATCTGCACGTCCTTGTAGCCGGTCGGGTTGATGTCGCCGCCGCATCCTTGAATGAACAGCGCGACGGTGCCTTCACTGAGGTTGTCTTCGATCACTTTGGAGGCGAAGCCGGTGAGGTCCGCCGTGTTGCCGCCGTTGGGCACGCCCATGATCGGATGGCAGGCGAAGTGGTAGACGACGGCGAGCGTTTTGCCGTCGAGTTTGTCCAGTCGCAAGATGCCGATTTGCGGGTCGATGGGGCCGACCTCGGCAACTTCATCGTCGGCCGGCATCGAGTAGGCATGGCGAACGTCCGCTTCTTTGCCGCTCTTGAGCTTGAGCCGGCGATTCTCCGAGACTCGCGTTTCGTGGCCCACGCCCGTGCCGGCCTTCACGGGAACCAGGTTCTGCAAAGCTTGCTGGATGGCCTCGAAAGTCTTCTCGTCCACGTCGTCGCAGACGATGCCGTGGCAGTGGCTCGCATTTACGATCAAGCTCTCGGGGGCGATGCCGAGTTCCTTCTGCACCTTCGCGCGGACCTTGCCGAGATAGTCGTTCTTGATGGGCCCGATCTCGCCGATGGCGACCGCATCCACCGTCACGATCACGGCCGTCGCGGTCTCGCTCTTGATGACGAGCGCCTTCACGTAAAGTGGATCGTTGAACGGCAGCGACTTCTTGTTGGTGATCTCGACCTTGGCCACTCCGGCCCGGAGTGGCGTGGCCTTGGCTGGCTCCGCAGGTGCTGCGACAGGCCGCGGAAGCTCGCCGTAACCGAGGATTGCGGACACGAGACAAGTGAGAACTGCGAGACGGCTCATGAAGGCACCTGGGATTCGAACCGGAATCGAGGTGATTATAGAGCCGGACTGCGGACCATCGACTCATCCGACGAAGACGCCATCGGCGAGGGCTTCGCTCTGGAAAGGGTCGAGGTCTTGAAATGAGACGGGTTCGCCACTTGTGAAGTGTTTGCCGAGATAGGCGCGGACGCGGGACGGGCGCCCTTCGCCCGTCCCCACGAGGAGGTCGGCGCGGCCGTCCCCGTCGGCATCGGTCGCCGCCACGCGGACGCCGCCGCGATCGCTATCCGCGTTGGCGACGAGGAAGTTCGAAAGCGGGCTGGCGATGGCCGCGACCGCGCCTCGAGTCAGGAGCGTCTTGCCGCTGAGGATGAGAACGCGCGGCCCGCCGCCCGGTCCGGCACCGAGTGCGAGGTCGCCGAAGCCATCGCCATCGAAGTCGCCGATTGCGAGATAGACTCCGTTGCGAAGCGCGTCTTCGAAGGCGAAGAAGTCGCCGAGCAGCCGGTCGGCGGGGTTGAAGCCGTCGGTGGTGAGTGCCCGATTGCCGTCGAGGATCGTGAGTCGCGGGCCGCCGCCGAAGCCTGCCGCGATCAGGAGATCGGGGACGCCGTCGCCGTTGAGATCGCCGACGGCGGTTCTCACGCCGCCGCGAAAATTCGAGTCGAGGCTAAAGTAGTTCGCCGCGCGGACCAGCCCCGCGCCGGGAATCAGTTCGTAAATGCTAATGCGCGGCCCGCCGGCGCGGTCCGGCGAAACGACGAACTGTGCGCGGCCCGAGTGATGGAAGTCGCCGGCCGAGACGAACCCACCCGCCGTGAAATCGTCGAAGGGCGCGAACGGCGGCACCAGCACGCTGCGATCGGTTCCATCGAGGACCGTCACTTGAAATATCACGCCGGGGCCGGTGGCGAAGATGAGATCGGGCGTGCCGTCGCCGTTCACGTCGCCGACCGCCGTGCGGAGATCGGTGGGAACGCTCCCGAATGGGAACGCGGTGGCCGTGGGTGAATACTGGCCCGCACCGTTCGGTGTGAAGATCGCGGCCGAGCCATCGAGCCGGCCGCCGACGAGGACGGGTACGACCGCGACCGGCGGAGGAGGCGAGCTCGTCGAGAAGGTGAATCGATCCGCAGCGTTGGCCGCCGAGGTGCCATAGCCGAAGAACTCCGGATTCCCGTCGAGGTTCGTGACCGTGTGGCCGGATAGCACGCGGACATCCACCGTTCCCGCGGCATGAGCCGGAGCGACCACGTTCAACTGCGTGTCCGACACGATCGTAACGGATGTGGCTTCGGTAGCCCCGAAGAGCACGTGCAATTGCCCCGCAGCCCCGGAGAAGTTCTTACCCGAAATCGCAAGACGCGTACCGCCGTCTGGCGAACCGAGCGGCACGCTCAGCGACGACACCACTGGCGTCAGGTCCACGACCTCGAAATCGCTCGCCCGAATCTGCGAAATCTGAAGCACCGCCGACATGTTCCACTGGCTCGAGGGCGCACCCTGGAAGAACATGTCGCTGCCGTTGTCCGCCACGATCATGCCGTAAGTCTTCATCGCCTGCGCGATGGCCTTCGTCTCGGGCGACCAAGCCGTGGGAATCGCAAAGTTCGACTTCAACCGGAACCGTTCACCCATTCGCGGCACGCTGGCGGCACCGTTCGAGCTCGCCTCGTGCGAGGCCGGGAAGATGTAGTCGTTCCGCGTCTGTACCACGGTCATGCGGATGGCGTGATCGATGACCGGCTGGCTCGCGAGTGCTTCGTCTGGGCGTACGAGCCCCGGCAGGATCGGCAGCCCGGCAGCATCCGCCGAGGTCTTCTGGAGGGTGCGGAAAGTGTTCGCATTCAAATCCCAGCGCGAGATTTGCCAAGCGCCCCACTGGCCGATCGGCTTCGACCCGCCGTAGGGGTATGAGGCCTCGCTGGGCCGTGCGGCGGACACCATTTCGTACAGCACGTTCGCGCTGCGGTCGTACACGAGCAGGTGAGAGTCGCCGCGGGCCGACGGATTGGCCGGGTTCGAGGGGCCGGTCGGTCCATCGCCTTCGATCACCGCATTCGCGGGAATCGGCACGGACACGAGGTCGCTCTCGCTTGGATACCCGAAACTGGGCACGAGTACGGGCACGAGCGGCGTGGTGCTATCGGCGATGTTGAAGGGGATGCCGTAGAGCGCGCCATCGGACGCGGGGTTGCCGAAATCGGGGTGCAGACCCGGTGCAATCCCGGCGTGCCGGGCGACAATGGCATTGATGATCGCATCGGAACTGGCCGCGACCGGAGCCCCGGCAACGACTTGGTTCCAGGGATTATTGAGCGGGAAGATCTGGTTGCCGAGGAAGGTCGGCACCTCGCGCGGTTCCAGTTCCAATAGTTCGAGCGTGCGGCAAACGATCCGGTTCATGTGGGGCCTTGCAACAGTTGAGGCGACTGTGGAAAGGGCTGCGGGCGCGGCAATTCAAAAGGTCGCGAGTTGACCCAAGCTTAGTACGCATTCTGATGAGTCGGCTGGTGGGATGAGGGAAAAAGCAACGATCGAGCCGTTATTTGTGGAATGTTTGCGGCGGAGAATTACTGCCCAGACTCATTCCGAATCGAGTTCTTCTCTAGGGGCAATTCCGACCAGTGCTTGCCGATTCCTTCCGCGAACTCGAGCCGGACGATCTTCGCGCGTCCTTCGAGCCAAGCACCCCGATCGCGACGGAGATAGATGCCTTCCATCGGCCCTTCCGTGAGTTGCGAGGGACCGATCAGCGACCGGAGTTGTTCGAGTGGATATCGTCCGCGAGCCAAGCGCGGAATGATTGCCAATCCGAGGTTCGTCAACCAGGGATCGCGGCGTTCGACCGACCAGAAGCGGCCCTCGGCACGATCGTAGACGTCGAACCCCAGGAACCAGTCCGGCAATCGATTGTAGGGCACGGTGTGAACGGCGAAGCACCATTCGCCGAAGAGCATCAGCCCTGGCCGCAACGCGTCGAGGAGTGCAAATCGCCGGGCATCGATCCAGGGCCAAAGCGGCTGAAACTGGGGATGCGAACCGCGAGTGAGGTAACTGCCTCGATTCTGGACCTGGAGCGACCCGCTTTCGTCCAGTGAGAAGCCGATATTGCCGCCATCCACTTTCTCTTCGATCGTGATATCGCCTTCGAGGAATTCGCGTGCCTCGATGGGCGAGAAGACCTTGTCTTCGCGGCACGGCGATTTTGCAAGCCAAATCAGATGCGGCGTGTGCGGGAATTTTAAGAACATGGCATCTATTTCTTCGTTTTGCTCGGACGTTTGAATTGAGATTTCGCCTCGCCCTTTCCCTTTCGCTTGTCAGCGGGAGAACTATCGAGGATCTGCTCTACATCGACTCCCACGCTATCGAGTTCTCCTTTACACTTTTCCCAATCCGAATCGATGGCATTGACAATCCGACTGCTCGCGCCTTGAGATTTGTCCATTAACGCTACCGCAACAAACTTGCGATCGCTAGTCCTTAACCAAGCGGGGGTTCCTCGGCACTTGGCGACGGCAGTCTGAAAATACTTGAAATCCTCCCGTGTTTGGCGGTGTCTAAGGAAGTAACCACACTCCCAAAACCACCAACACAAAAGGATTTCAAGTGAAGGACATCTTCTCGCGCTGGTTCGCCAATCGCAAGAACCGAATCGAACGCCGCCTCGATAAAACGAAAGACACTTCGACCGTCGAACCGCAACTCGCGGCCAGCAACATCCACTACGAAGTCTCGGACAAAGCCAACGGGCTCCTCTGCGGCGGCATCGGCACCGCCCGCCATCTCGGTGTACGCGTACTGCACCTTCGGCGTGGTCGACGTGTTCACCGCGCCCGAATGCGACTGCCACTCCGCCGGCGCACCGTCTCTGACGAGTGGGAGGCGACTTAAGGGCGCTTCTCCTCGCGAGCATTTTCCTTCGAGCCATTGGCGGGTTTGCGAGTGAGAGGAGAAATGTCCCAAACCGCTATTGTGCCCAGCTTGGTTGACGATACGGCTAGGAAATCACCCTTGGGTGAGACAGATATGCCAGTCACTTGGGTTTTGAGCGCCCCAAAATGACTGATCCACTTGTTGCTCGTCCAGTCCAGAACGGCAACTTCGCCCGGGGGGGACAGAAGTGTGTTTACGCCTTTCGTAGAACCGCCCACGACCAGTATCTGTCCTGAATTTGAGAATTGAACAGTGGTCGGGCTGAGCGGGCACTTCGGAGACGTCCACAATTCAGCGCCATGGGTCGAAATGACTCGAAGATCGACATCCGCGACCGCAAAGTACTTGCCGTCGCAACTTGCACTCAAACCGTCATACATCGCATATGTAGGATCCGCCAGAACATTGGACTTCTTCGTCTTCAGGTCGATCCGCTGGATGACGTACTTGATCTCTGTCACTTCGGGACGGCTTTTAAGGGGGTTGGCAATCGAGGTTGTGGCGAGAACCGCGTCGGTGCCAGGGATAAACACCAAGTCCATGACAATGCCCCCGCTCGGCATTTCCAAGGCTACTTCGTTTTTTTCGAGGTCCCAGACTTTGATCACCTTATCGTCTCCACATGATGCAATTCGCTTTCCGTCGAGAGAATACCGCGCGCAGTACACAGTTTCTTTATGGCTGTGTAATTCGGTGAATTCTCCTGTCTGGATGTTCAAGTGGCAGATGGCGCGGCCAGAACAAACGGCAAGGCTCTTGCCATCTGGCGAGTAAGAAATGTCGAAATATCGGCCGTCGGGCTTCTGTATCAAAGTACGCTGTTGCTTGGTCTTCCGGTCCCAAGTGCCTATTGTCGTTGCAGTGGCGTAGCTCAGGCTATCTGCAACCGGCGAAAAGCGAACGCAATTGACCGATTCGGCCTTGACGATCCGAATCGTGGCGAACTCCGACGGGCGCGGCGTGTGAAACTCGTCTGCTGCCGTTGAATGCGCAAACAACACCGCCGCGATCGAAACACAGTGAAAGCGAGCGAGCATGGTATTACCCCCAGATAACTCCCGCACTGCGAGCCGCGGCTCGCAGCTTTGTTTTGACGTCAGGGTTGGTCCCCATGACCTGATGCCGCGTGAACTGACCATTCTTATATTCCGCCAGTCCGGGCTTTTGGATATCAAATAGCAGGCTCGTTTTGCCTGCGGAGTTGGTACCCAGGAACAGGCTCAACGAAGCCAAATCGACGACCTGCTCGCCCTTCCAGGCTTTGAAATTCTTGAGCCGCAGCTGCGTAAACATCGGGTCGATCCTCGTTACTTCCCCACGCACCAGAGGTGCTTGTCGGTGCGGATGAAGAGGCAGCCGTTCGCGATGGCGGGGGTGCCGAGCACCTCTTCCCCGAGGTCGTTGGTCGCGATCGGTTCAAACTCGGTCGCGTCCGCCTTCAGCACCACGGTCGTGCCGAGTTCGTTGACGAAATAGACCTTAGCATCCCCGGCGATGGGCGAGGCCGAGTAAGCTCCCTTCGTGCGTTCGTTGAAGTAGACCTTGCCGGTCTTGGCGTCGCCGCACGAGATGAAACTCTGGCCGTCGGAGGCGAACACTTTACCGCGATAGACGAGCGGCGAACCGTACCCGGAGCGCACTTCCTTCGCCGTCCAGAGCGGCTTGCCCTCGACGCCCTCAGCGCCGATCTTAACCGCGGTCACGCCGCCGCCCGGCAAGTAGAGCAGGTCGTCGGCCACGCTCGCCGTCGGGATCGAACCCGACCCTTCCTTGTAGACCCACCGCTTGGCACCGTCCGCAGCATCGTAGGCGGTCAGCCCGGTGTTGCCCGCGAAGAGTACTTCCGTCTTCCCGCCCACTTCGCGCACGAACGGCGTCACCCAATTGATCCCCTTCGTGCGGTCGGCCTTCCACACGTTCTTGCCGTACTTCGTGTCGATGGCGGCGATGAACGATTCGCCATCGTTGTCCATCGGTACGATCAGCCGGTCGTTCACGAGAATCGGGGACGCGGCCATGCCGACCTGATTGGTGATACTCGGGTAATCACCGGCGAGGGAGCGGTACCAGCGGAGCGTGCCATCGGCGTCGAAGGCGACGAGATCGGCCGTGGCGAACAGGGCATAAACTCCCGTGCCGTCGGCAACCGGCGTCGGTGCGGCCATGCAGGTCTTCGGATGGCAGGCGGTGCCGCCGGTGGCACTGAGTTGCCGGTGCCAGAGTGGCTTGCCCGTGGCGGCATCGAAGCAGAGCACGTGCAGGCGGTCGTCGCGCTTGCCGCTCGAACACGTGATGTAGGCGCGGTCGCCGAACACGACCGGGCACGAGATGCCGCGCGAAGGTAACGCCGCCTTCCACTTAATGCCCTTGTCTTTGCTCCACTCGGTGGGCAGGCCTTTTTCGTCGGAGATACCCGTGCCGTTCGGACCCTTAAACTGGCCCCACTCGCCTCCGAAAAGAGGAAGTGTGAGTGCGAGTGTGAGGGAAAGAATCAGTAAGAAGCGGTTCACTTCTTCTCCTCCTTGGAGTCGGTCGAGGCAGGTGCGAATCCGAGCTTGATCTTCTTTTCGTCGACGAGTTGCGTCACGCCGGGAATCGGGGTGCCGGTCGCATCGCAGATGCGAGCTTGGAACTGCCAGCGCTGCGCCCACGCGTCCTTCTGGTTGTTCTGGCAAACCTTCACCACCAGTACGTTCGATCCCGCGCTGAGGCTGCCCTTGCCGATGTGATAATCCATGGCGTCGCCGTGGTGGTACTCTTCGCGCTCGAACAGCTTTTTGCCGTTGAGAAACACTTGCAGGGCGTTGGGGCTACCGACGCGGATTTCG
>JAYTUG010000051.1:0-11338 GCA_043744695.1 Gemmataceae bacterium | reverse complement strand
CGACTCCGTGTGAGGGGGTGCTGCAGTGTCCAAAAAAAGCCCCCTCACCCGGTTTGTCGATGCCTGCGCATCGACAAACCGACCTCTCCCCCACAAAGCTGGGGGAGAGGCGAGGAGTACGATTAAACTTGAGGTAGCTCCGCGTGAATTCGCTGTCCGATCCCCAGGTGCAAGAGACGCTGCGAGGCGCGTTCCGGCTCGTGGCGCCTGAGATCGTCCTGATCGGGACGGCGTGCGTCGCGTTCCTTCTCGGCGCGTTCCACAATCGCCGCTGGCTCGGGTTTCTGGTGTCGCTCGTCGGCGTAGGAATCGCTGCCATCGTGGCCGGTGTCGTGAAGACGGCGATGCCATCGGAGATGCTCGTCGCCCCGATCATCCCCGATGCGGCCGCGGCATTCGTGCGCTGGATCGCGATCGCGTCCGCCGCGGTGTTCTTGCTCGTGTCGTGGCCCGAAGTGGAAAATAAAACTGCCTCGGAATACTACGGGTGCCTGCTCGTGGCTGCCGCTGGTGTCTCGCTCGTGGGCCGCGCCAACGATCTGATCACGCTGTTTCTCGCGCTCGAACTCATCTCGATTCCCACGTACATCCTGCTGTACCTGCCCGCGCGGACGAAGGCGAACCAGGAAGCGGCCGCGAAGTACTTCCTGCTCAGCATCCTTTCGTCGGCCGTGTTGCTCTTTGGGTTCAGCTACCTCTACGGGCTCACGGGCAGCACGAACCTGACCGCGATCGTGGGCACGCTCACGAAGTCGAACGCGGAACGACTCTCGCCGATGGCGCTGATTGCCGCAGTGACGATCGTCGCCGCGATCGGCTTCCGCATCACGGCGGTGCCGTTCCACTTCTACGCCCCCGACGTGTACGAAGGCGGGCCGGCCGGCGTGGTCGCACAACTCGCGTTTCTGCCGAAGGTCGCCGGGTTCGTGGCACTGGCCCGCATCTTCGGGCTGTTCGCCGACCCGCTGCACCTGCCGTTCGATGCCACCACACAGGTCCCGCTCCTGCTCTGGATCATCGCCGTCGTGACCATGACCTTCGGCAACGTAATGGCTCTGCTGCAAGACAACATCCGCCGCATGATGGCGTACTCCGGTGTGGCGCACGGCGGGTACATGCTCATCGGCCTCGTCGCGGCCAGTTCCATCCCAGACTCGAAGGGAACGCCCAGCGTCGGCGGCGTCGAGGCAATTCTCGTTTACCTCGTGGCCTATGGCGCGATGACGGTCGGTGCCTTCGCCGTGATCCTTTACTTGAGTACGCCGGAGCAGCCGGTGGAAGCGATCGACGATCTCGCCGGGCTCGGGCAATCGCACCCGATGACGGCGGCCGCGATGGCGATCTTTATGTTCAGCCTGATTGGGTTGCCGCTCACGGCGGGATTCGTCGGGAAGTTCTTGCTGTTCCTGGGCGTGCTCGGTGCCCCGTCCGACACCACCGCGATGCGGAACCTCTATGCGGTACTCGCGGTGGTCGCGGCGATCAACGCCGCGGTCGGAGCCATCTACTACCTGCGCGTGATCGGCGCGATCTATCTGCGTTCGCCGATCCGGCCGGCGGCCTCTTCGCGGGCGCTTCCCACGTTCCTGGCCGTGGTCGTTCTCGCCGCGATCACAATCGTCTTCGGATTCTATCCGCAGCCCCTCGTGCAGGCCGCGCGCAAAGCCGCGCCGGTTCCCATCGTTGGAAAGCCGGCGCTCGTGGTAGCGGAATAACGTTCGATCACTTCGTGAAAATCGGCGTCGGGATCGGCGGAAGCGGCAGCATCTGCGGGCCACCGCCCGAAGCCGGCATCACTGCGGAAGTCGTCCCCGATTTGACCACCGTCTTCGCTTCGAGTTCGCCGATGCGAGCATTCAGCAGCTTCATCTGCTGCAAGCACTGTTCGAGCGTCTCGTTCTGGTTCGCGGTAGGTGGCGTTCCCATCGGAGGCATCACCGTCACCCGATCGTCCATCTGCACGGACGGCCCCACCGTCGCGACACTCTGCCCATTGGGGAGTTTCATCTGGCCCACGGCCACGTGCGGCGAGTACGGCACGTAGACCCAGCGCGGGATCAGCAGCACATCCTGCTGCGGGTTCGCGCTGGCCTGTTGCGGGCGCGGCTCCCCAAGATCGTCCGTGGACGAACCGCGCACCTCGCGGATCGTCGGCGGTAACACCGCGGGCTTACCGGAAGGAATGGCCGCCGGCGCGGGCGATCCCGGAGCCATGAAGCAATTCGATTGCTTGGCACACGGCGTACACGAAGTGCTGTGTTTGGTCGTTTCGCAACCGGTTGCGACGAATGCCACGGTTCCAATCAATGCGATCAGCCGCATGGGCGATCCCCCAACCTGTTGGCGCGGGCTCGCGGGGCGCGAGCCGCTGGTACGGCCTGTGCCACTCGTATCGGCAAGACTGCCCCGCCGACTTCACCAAAACCGCCCGAATAACCCGCACGATCCGGAAACTGGGGGCGAGGCCTCTCCCGCGCTCCCAGGGAAATCCGTGGCGTCTCGCATCCAACCGGACTACGATCTGATTCCATGACACGAACATTCCTCGCCATTGCGTTCTCGTTCGCTTCCCTCGGAGCGGACTTCCCCAACCTGAATCCGAATGTCTTCGAGCCGGACGATCCGCGAACCAAGATGATGGGTGCGGATGCCCGTCGCCGGATGCTAGAAGCGAACCTCCGCGAGAGCCAAGCCTTCGCCGCGATCACCACGAAGGAACAGTGGGAAAAGCACCGCGACGAACGCATCCGGAAGCTGCGCGAATCGCTCGGCACTTTCCCGGACGCACCCCAGAACATGCGGATCGCGACTACTCAAAAGCACGAGGGTGAAGGCTTCGCGATTCACAACATCGTGTATGAATCGCGGCCGGGGCTCTGGGTGAGCGCGAACCTCTACCTTCCCGCGAAGCCGCCCGAGAAGATGCCGGGCATCATCATCGCCCACGCCCACCACACTCCGAAGACCGACGGCGAACTGCAAGACATGGGCATGACGTGGGCGCGCTCGGGCACGGCGGTGCTCGTGCCCGATCAACTCGGTTACGGCGAACGCCGCAACCACGACTTCAACACCGCGAAGGACTTCGACAAGCCATACCGCGTGGGTCGCCAGGATTACTTTTTTCGGTTCAACTCGAACCTGCAACTCTCGGGCGTCGGCGACAGCCTCATGGGCTGGATGGCGTGGGACCTCCTGCGCGGCGTCGATGTACTGTTGAAGCAACCGGGCATCGACAAGGACCGGCTCATTTTGATGGGCGCGGTGGCCGGCGGCGGCGATCCCGCAGGCGTGACGGCCGCACTCGATCCGCGCATCGCGTGCGTCGTGCCTTTCAACTTCGGAGGCTGGCAACCCGAATCGAATGCGCTCGAGAACCCCGACCGCGACTTCGCCTGGTTCGGCGACGGATACTGGGAAAGCACTCGCGGTCTGCGCGGCGGCGCGGCCGGCGGATTCGCCCACTTCGACATCGTCGGGTCGGTCGCGCCGCGAAAAGTGATCTACGCCCACGAGTTCGGCTGGGATGCCGCCACCGACCCCGCCTGGCCGCGATTGCAGAAAATCTTCGGCTTCTTCGATGCGAAGGACTCACTCCGCGTGGCGCACGGCGCGGGTTCGGTTCGCAACAGCGGCGCGGGCAACACCCACTGCAACCACATCGGTGCGACGCACCGCAAGATGATCTACCCCGCGCTCAAAGATTGGTTCGGCATGCCGATCCCCGAGGAATACAGCAAGCGCCTTCCGGCGAGTGTACTGCTCTGCTGGACGGACGCAGCACGAGCCGAGTTGAAGCCGAAGAAGTTGCACGAGGTGCTGGCAGCGATGGCTGAGGAGCAAATCGCTTCCGCATCCCTGCAAGCGGAAAAGCTCGGGGTCGCCGACTATCGCAAACAGATTCAACGAGAATGGACTAAGGCGCTCGGCAACATCCAGCCGGTGGCGAAGCCAAAACTGACTGAGATCGGTGAACCGCAGGTCAATCTCGTCCGCTTCACGCTCGATGTGGAGCCGGGCATCGTGCTCCCCGGTATGCTGCTCACTCCGAAGCACGCAAACGGCAAGTTGCCAGTCGTCGTCATGGTTGCCCAGGCTGGGAAGGCCGGGTTCCTCAAGGAACGCTCCGAAGCGATTGAGGCATTCCTGGAAGCAGGGATCGCCGTGGCTCTCGTCGACGTTCGCGGAACGGGCGAGACGAAGCCCGGTTCCTCCGCCGATCGCGGGAGCAACCGCACCTCCCTCTCGCAAACGAACCTGATCCTGGGCCAACCGCTGCTCGGTTCGCAACTCCGCGACCTCCGCACTGTCATTCGTTGGCTGCAAGCAAGAGACGGGATCGACCCGGAGCGCATCGCGGTGTGGGGCGATTCGTTCGCGAAGGCGAATGCCCCGGATGCGAAGTTGGCGGTGCCTCACGACCAGGAGCAACCGGCCATCGGCGAGCCCGGCGGCGCGAACCTCGCGCTTCTGGCCGGTTTGTTCGAGGACGACCTCGTTGCGATCTATGCGAACGGCGGCCTCGCCGCAGGTTGCCTCTTCACCAGTCCGTATTTGCACGTGCCTCACGATGCGATCCCGCCCGCGCCGTTGCCCCTCACCGAGTCGGTGCTCCCGGCTATTCGCACGGTTCTGTTTAACGGTGCCGTGGACGCGCAGAACCGGGCGGTTGGAAAAGTGAAACCCGCTGTCGAGGCCACGAAGTGGATGATCGAGAAGTTGAAAGCGAAATGAGACTCCTGAGGTACCTCGCCGCGGGGTCTGCCAAGGATTCTTAGAGTTTCCCAGATCGACTTCCCGGATGAGGGCTTCCTCACCCGTAAAAGCTTGAGGTGAGGTCGAGAATGGCATCGGAGAAGTGGTTTTCAGGCTGAAAGCCTGGGATCCCTCAGCCCAGGGCAACGCCCTGGGTGAGGCGTGATGCGAGCAGCAGCCTGAAGGGCTGCGACCGGGACGAACGTGCGTAAGGTTTGAAGTCGCACCCCTTCAGGGTGCATGACTGCGGCCAGAATCCCAGGGCGTTGCCCTGGGCTGAGGGATCCCAGGCTTTCAGCCTGAAGATCGAACAGCCTCGATTTGTTCCGGTTGGCTGAACACCAACAATCGTTTCTACATCCTCGCCGCGATTCTCTCTTGCCAGATTTAAGCGACTTGCGGATACTTCTCCGCTCACCCCGCGAGACGTTTTTCATGGCTGCGAACCTCTTCGATCTCACCGGCCGCGTGGCTCTGGTCACGGGCGGCAACAAGGGCCTGGGTAAGGCGATGGCCCGCGCGCTCGCCGAGGCCGGTGCGGATATCGCGATCGCCAGCCGCAACGAAGGCGAACTCCAATCCGCGCTGGCCGAGATTCTCGCGGGCACGGGCCGCAAGGGTTCCTACTTCGTCACCGACGTTTCGAAGCGGGATGAGGTCAAGAAATTGGCCGTGGATGCCGTTAATAAGATGGGGAAGGTCGACATTCTCGTAAACAACGCGGGAATGAATGCTCCGCAGGCCGTCGACGAGATCACGGATGAAACCTGGGACCGCGTTCTGGAGGTGAACCTCTCTTCGACGATGGCACTGACGCGGGCACTGGTGCCGGGGATGAAAGAACGCCGCTGGGGCCGCGTCGTCCACATCTCCTCGATCATGAGCGTGGTCTCGAAAGAGAAGCGAAACGTCTACTCGGCCACGAAGGCGGCCCTGAACGGCATGACGATGGCGAGCGCACTCGACCTGGGTCCGTATAATGTTACGGTGAACTGCATCGCACCGGGACCGTTCCTGACGGACATGCCCATGTCCGTACTCTCGGAGGCGGAGAAGAAAGTGTTCTCGGATCGAACCGCCCTCGGTCGTTGGGCTCAGCCTCAGGAACTGGCCGGGCCGATCGTACTCTTGTGCAGCGATGCCGGGAGCTACATCACGGGCCAGGTGATCGTGGTCGATGGCGGGTACACCGCTCGTTGAGCTGCCGGCACGGGAAGTTCGGACCGATTTTCGGCGGCGACTTGATCCGACCGTGACGGATGTGTTAAGATTACGAGAGGCATCTGCTGTTCTGGTTGACTTCTCCCTGCGGACCGTAGACGCCAAGGGCAAGGTGATCCATGAGTGCCGGACTCTGTCAGCCTGAGCAAAAGAGCGTTTATCGCCACGGCACGTATGAAGTGCTGAAGCACAAGTGGATCCAGAGCCAAAAAGTGGGCTACGATCTGGGCGAAGTGGCGATTTGCGAGTGGGTCCAACTGCACTGGACGGGGTTTCTCAGGGCGCGGTGGGTAGAACACTTGCAAGGCAAGCACTTCTGGGCCGAACTTTTTCAGTGCGATTACGGCCTGCTCCTCCGCCGATTCCAGGATCGCTCGCAACTCCTCGACACGATTCTCGACCAACTCAAATCCGGCAAAGAAAATCTGGACGTGCTGCTCTGGGCCTGCGATGAAGGCATCCCCCTCGATCCCGTCTTTGAAATCCTCGAAGCCCTCGACGTGAACAGTAGCCGGCTCATCCACCGCTTCGATCCGGAAGCGGCCCGCGATCATCGTTGAGGCCTTATCTGGTAGGTCGGGCCGTGCCCGACATCCCACGATGTCGGGCATGGCCAAACCGACATTCACTGCCCCGGCAAATCCAGCTTCATCACGTTCTCGCCTTCCCGTATCGGCACTCTCAAGGTCGTCGTCGCGGCCGTGGCGAACACCGCGGGAACCGCACCGGCCTTGACCACCGTGATCGCATATTCGCCGACGGGGGCACCGTCGAACTTGGCGTAAGTCGTGAGTTGGAAGCGGCCGGCTTCGTCGGTGCGGCCATCGCACACGTTCACGAACTTGAACGTCTCGGCGTTCCAGCGGTGCAGCGCGACGGTGCCGCCGACCAGCGGTTGGCCGCCCACCGTAATGCGTCCGCCGGCCGGATGCGTCGGCAGCACCTTCCGCACGGTGCCCGGTTCCTCGGTGTCCGGCAACTTCAAATCGTCCGGAAGGACGCCGTCGAGCAGCACGTTCGCCACGATCGGCGTACTCTTCTTCATCGTAACCCAGGCGATCTGATCGAACTCGCCGTAATCCACGCCGCGGGTGCGGCTCCCGCCGCCGGTCGTGGCCAACTGATAGTAGTTGTTCCCGTTGCGGACGTACTTCACGTAGCGGTGGACGTGCCCGCAGAATACGGTGTAGGGCCTGCCGCCGAGCAGTTTCTCGCACTCGCCCCAGCCGTTCTTGACTTGATCTTTGTCGGTCCAGATCGGCTTGTGGAGGAAGACGAAGGTCCAGCGGACGCCGGCGTTGGCCGCGAGCGTCTTCTTGAGCCACTCGCGCTGCTCCTTGTCGATCGCGCTCACGTCGTCGGGAGGGTTCTCCGAGCAGAGGCTGAGGAAGAGCACGTTCTTGTAGGTGAAGTGGTAGTAGCGTTTGCCGTAGCGTTCGCCCCACTTTTGCATCTGGACTTTGTTGGTGATGTCGTGGTTGCCGGGCACGTAGAAGAAGGGCATCTCGAACTTCTGAACGAAGCCGTCGAACTGATCCCACTGTTCCTTGATGGTCTCTTCTTTTGTGGTGTAGCCTTCGATGAGGTCGCCGACGGACATGACGAACTCGGGCTGGAGCAAGTTGACCTGAAAGACGGCCTTGGAGAAGACCTTCTCGCGATGGCCGCCGGTGCGATCGGAGACGACGGCGAACTGGAACTGGTCCGGGGCGGCGTTCAGCTTCAGGCCGGTCCAGGGGTTCTTGGCCTCCGATTGAATCTGCAGGCCGCCAGCATCTTCCTGCTGGAGTGCCGCGATCCGCGACTGCGACAGACTGACCACGACCAGCAATACGGCCAAAACGGACGCTCCGAGCAGCAGCTTTTTCATGGCAGCGATTCCGGGAAGGATGGCGAGATGGGCTGAGGATACCCGAGGAATGCGGCGAGGTCGAGAGGTTGAGTGAAAGACTTCCCGTAGAATTCCCAAACGGTCGAAGTTGAGTTCCGAATGGTTGAGGAGATTGGCATGGCCGACGAACGCCACCCGCAGTGCGTCCTGGTTGCTCCCGAGATGGTCGGCGCACGCGCGCTGGCCGACTGGCTCACGGAGAAGGGCTTCCCCGCCGAGCCGGCGATGCCGGCCGCCATCGCGAACCCCGGCGACGCACTCGGCCTTTCCGAAGAAGTCTTCCCAGGAATTGAAGTTCGCGTGGTGAATCCCGAGCACGTGGAGCCCGCGAAGGCGGCAATTGCCGCGATGCACGAGGAAGTGGCCGCAGTGCGCGAGAAGCAGAAAACGCGAGCCGAACGAACCGGCACCGTAACCGCCGTGTGCGAGGAGTGCGGCAAGCCTTCGGAGTGGCCCGCTTCGTCGATGGGCACCACGGAGACCTGCCCGCACTGTTCGTCTTTTATGGATGTGCCCGACCCCGACGAGAACTGGGACGATGTGGACTTCGGCGAGGAAGAAGGGGATAATGGAGACGAGGAAACGGACCGTCACAACGTTTGAGGCCTGACAATGGTTCAGATGGTAACAACAATCGATCCCGCCATCGAAAAGTCCTCCGGTTGGCGAGCGCACGTTCACAACGCGGCGAAGTTTTTGGAAGGCCGTGCTGGCGAGACGGTCGTCGATCCGCGGGCAGAGTGGACGCTCGAGTCGACCGAGAACGGCACTCCCGAGCTTCACGTCCGAGTGACCGATGAGGGGACTTCGGCCGAGACAACATTCGCACTGCACGAAATCGCCAACTACCAACTCGCCAAAATGCGTCTCTACGATTTGTGGATCGATTTGCTCGGGGAGCGGTTCAAGTTGCACGGTGCTCGTTATCGCGAACTGGTCAACAATGCCGCGGAGGAGTAGACGTGCCAACCGCCGGTCCGACGGAGCAAATTCGAGAATTGAAGCTTCAAGTCGCAGTCCTCGATCAGATCGTGCTCAACCTCAAGGAGAAGGTTCAGGACGCACACGTCATCGAACTGATCGCGAGAATCGCCGTACTCGAAAGCCAACTCGCCGAACTGAAGGAGCGCGAAAAAGAAAACGACCGCCGCCGCTGGCAATTTTGGCTCGGAGTCGGAGTTGTCGTCATCACGTTCGTTGCCAACTTGACTATCAACCTGCTCATGTTCTTTGCCAAGAAGCCCGCCTAATGTCGATTCCACTTCCACCCTTTGCCGTTCTGCCTCCCGAGGCGGGGCATACGCTCGCCAAGGTGCTCCGCTCGCGGCTCGGCGGGCCGTCTTGGGCCGACGTCCGCAAACTCATCGCGGCTCGCCGCGTGAAGGTCGGCGACGCCATCTGCTCGGACGACGCTCGCCGCCTCAAGGAAAACGAAGTCGTCGTGCTGCTCGAACACCCGAAGCCGTTGCCTCGAACCGCACACCCCGAACGCCTCGTGATTCGGCATCTCGACGATCACGTCGTGGTCGTCGAGAAACCCTCCGGCGTGAACACGGTGCGGCACCCGGCGGAATTGGAATGGTCTGAAGAACGCCGACAACTCGACCCCACGCTCCAAGACCTCACGCAGTGGGCCGTCGCCCACCGCCTCGGGCGTTCCTCCAAGGAACTCACTCGCCTCCGCATCGTCCATCGGCTCGACAAGGAAACGAGCGGGCTCATCGTCTTCGCGCGGTCGCCACTCGCCGAGAAGGAACTCGGCCTGCAGTTCCGCAAGCACACGGTGGTGCGACGCTACATCGCGGTCGTGGCGGGAACCTTCGCACCAAGAACCATCACCTCGCGGCTCATTCCCGATCGCGGCGACGGCCGACGCGGCAGCACCAAGTTCCCCGACGTCGGCAAGGAAGCGACCACGCACGTCAGCATTGAAGAGCAACTTGCGGGCTTCACGATTCTCTCGTGCCGGCTCGAAACCGGCCGCACGCATCAGATTCGCATCCACCTCTCCGAAGCAGGCCACCCCGTCTGCGGAGACAAGGTCTACGTGAAGCGCATCGGCGGCGAAGTCTATGCCGACCGCAGCAACGCACCGCGACTCGCCCTGCACGCCACCGAACTCGGCTTCGAGCACCCGGCTTCGAACGACCCCTTACACTGGTCGATGCCCTTGCCCGCGGACTTGGAGAAGTTCGTGACGGGATTGAGAAATGGTGAGAAGGCGAAAGCGGTGTGACGGGTCCGTCGCTTCGACCGAGCCGCCACGCTCCGCTCCGAGGACTCCGCGTCGCGGCTACTCTTGAGGTGACAATATGCGGTTCATAGCGCTCCTGTTCGTCTTCGCCATCGGCGGCTCCGCGTTCGCCGAGGCACCGGACGCCACCAAATCCACTGCTGCCCTCCAATCGCTCGAGGCCGAACTCGCCGCGAACCCACCACTCGCGGATGTGGCCACGAAAGCGTTCGCTTCGACTCCGCTCGCGAAGGCCGATGCCGCGGCTGCGCGAGAACTGCTTTGGAAGGCACACCTCGCTTCCATCAGAAAGGACCGCGCCGGAGAAGTGAAGGACAAGCTCATCAAGGACGGCAAACTCGAGATGCCGTTCGCGTTCAAGTCGTTCGGCAAGAAGCCGGCCGACGGGCGCAGCCTTTGGATTTCGATGCACGGCGGCGGCGGAGCACCCAAGGAAGTCAACGACCAACAGTGGAACAATCAGAAGGGTTTGTATCAGCCGGAGGAAGGAATCTATCTGGCACCGCGGGCACCGACCAACACCTGGAACCTCTGGCACGAAGGCCACATCGACCGCCTGTTCGCACGGCTCATCGAAGACTTCATCGCGCTCGAAGATGTGAACCCGGATCGCGTCTACCTCATGGGCTACTCGGCTGGCGGCGACGGCGTTTATCAACTGGCCCCGCGGATGGCGGACCGCTTCGCCGCCGCCGCGATGATGGCCGGGCACCCGAACGACGCCTCGCCGCTGGGCCTGCGCAACCTTCCGTTCGCCCTGCAAGTCGGCGGCAAGGACGCAGCCTATAGCCGCAACAAGATCGCGGCCGAGTGGGGCGAGAAGCTGGACAAACTCCGCAAGGACGACCCTACCGGCTACGAACACTTCGTTAAGATTCACGAGGACAAGGGACACTGGATGAATCTGGAGGATAAAGTCGCGTTGCCGTGGATGGCGAAGTTCACGCGCAATCCGGTTCCAAACCACGTGGTGTGGAAGCAAGCCGGCACGACGCACGATCGCTTCTACTGGCTCGCGGTGCCCGCCGGTGAAGCGAAGCCCGGAGCGCTCGTCGAAGCCAAGCTCGACAAACAAACCGTTGAGATTGTCAACATCGAGAAGGTGACCAAGTTGCTCATGGGTGCAGTACATGGTTTGCAGAATCGAGCACAGCCTTGAGCGGAATCTTGCCGCAACTCGCGGTGGCGAAGGCTGATGAGGCGAGGGGAATCAGGGA
>JAYTUG010000050.1:0-11359 GCA_043744695.1 Gemmataceae bacterium | reverse complement strand
TTCGCCGCCAGTTCCCCCACGGCCTGACGGCGAAGGTCGTTCAGCACGCTGCGAGGCACCATCACGGGATCGGGAAGTTCGACCGTCAGTTCGCCGAGTTCGAAGGGCGTGTCGCCGAGGCGCGAAAGCTGTTCGCGGATTTCTTCGGCCGTCGTGGAGCGATTGCGACCCAGTTCCAATGGCCCGTCCCAATTTGCGGTTGAAGTTGCCCCGCTCGGCAACGCGAACTCCAACTTCAAACTGCTTCCAACGCGGCCCGAGAGCGTGGCGCGAATCGAAACGCGGCGAGCGGGCTTGTCCTGCGAGTACGATTGTTCGAGCCGTTTGCGCAACGCGGGGTCGTCCGTCTTCCACACCACGCAACCGACCGGAATTGTGGAGAAGTCGAGCGACTCCGCTTCGAAAGAAAGATCCGCCAAGCTCACGGACGGTGGTCCGTGGGGTTTCTGCACCCCCCAGACTCGCCCGCCGGGCTCTTGAGTGTCCGGCCTTCCGAGGTCGAAGAGCACGCCGTCGCCGGGCTTGATGAAACCTTCGTGCGATTCGGCCAGTCGAACGCGGACGCCGCGCTTGCTCACGCCCACGACGGTTCCCAACTTCACGCCCCGACTTTTGGGGAAGCGGCCGCGGACGAGCTTCTGATGGTTCACGCCTTCGAGAAAGCCCGGCGCGAACCCGCGGCTGAACGTCTGCGCTAAGTAGAGTTCCTCGCGCCGAGGCAATGCGAAGTGGCGGTCGCCGAGCTTCGCGTCGATCGCTTTGCGATAGGTCTGCGTCGTCGCGGCGACGTACGGCCCGCCCTTCAACCGGCCCTCGATCTTGAACGAGATCACGCCGGCCTCGATGAGCGGGTCGATGAGATCGTAGGCGGCGAGGTCTTGCGGGCTGAGCAGATATGCCCGGTCGCCGAGATCGCGGGGCGAGCCGTCCACGATCAGGTCGTAGGGAAGCCGGCAGGCCTGGGCGCACTGGCCGCGATTGGCGCTGCGGCCGCCGAGTGCCTCGCTCGTGAGGCACTGCCCGCTGTACGCCACGCAGAGAGCCCCGTGAACGAAGACCTCGACCGGCACGTCGGTGCCGGCCGTGACCTTGCGAATATCTTCGAGCGAAAGTTCGCGGGCGAGTACCACGCGTTCGACGCCGAGGCTTCTCACGAAGTCGATGCCGCGCGGCTCGGTCAGCGTCATCTGCGTCGAACCGTGGACGTGCAGCGTTGGAGCCATCGCGCGAATGAGCCCCACGAGGCCCAGGTCTTGAACGATGACCGCATCGACACCCGCCTCCGCGATCGTCCTCACGAACTCGGCCACGGCCTCGAGTTCGTCCGAAAAGATGAGCGTGTTGAGCGCCACGAATCCGCGGACGTTGCGACTGTGGAGGAAGTTCACGACCTCGGGAAGTTCCTCCGTTGTGAAGTTCGTTGCTCGAGCCCGGGCGTTGAAGTTGGACAGCCCGAAGTAGACGGCATCGGCCCCATTCGCGACCGCGGCGCGCAGCGATTCCCAATCCCCGGCAGGAGCGAGCAACTCGGGTCGAGAGCGAACGGAAGATCCGGGATCCGGCATGACGTCATTCTATGGCACGCTGGCACACGCTGGCTCCGTCGCAGCTTCTGAATCGACTTTCGGAGTAATTGAATCGTTGTGGGAACCCATCTCGTCTGACTCTTGCCCCGTGGCCGAGAGCCACGCCGCACGACCTCAGACAAGAAATCAACTTTATCGTGCTTTTTCCCCGCATCTCGCTCCTCAGCCGCATCTGGAAACGCGGATCGCAACCCATCCGCACTCGGACCGCACCCCGGTTCCGACTCGGCGTCGAGGGCCTCGAAACCCGCGATGTCCCGGCCATCATGATGTCGGCGTCGTTGAGCAACTCGTCCGTTCAGGTCGGCCAACCGGTTTCGATTTCCGGATCGGTTTCGACGACCAACCCAATGAGTTACTTGGGGGTGAGCTACCTCTGGGGAGATGGACTTTCCTCGTCCAGCGGCACGGCATACTCGCCCGGTTCCACGCCCTCCATGCCCTCGCCGATCTATGCCTCGCACGCTTACACGACGACCGGATCGTACACGATCAGCGTGACCGCGACCGCGACTTACTCCCCAGGCGTCACCGAATCCGCGTTCACCAGCTTCTTGGTTAACGTGACACCCACGTCGCCGATGTCGCCTCCACCGATGTCGCCTCCACCAATGTCGCCTCCGCCAATGTCGCCTCCACCGTTGTCGCCTCCACCGATGTCGCCTCCGCCCACGCCGGCAGGAACCGGCACGGGACTGTTCGGCCGTTATTACAACACCCAGAATCTGACCGAGGTGAAAACGGCGCGAGTCGATCCCACGGTGAACTTCGATTGGGGCCAAGCCGCCCCGGCAGGAACGACGGTTGGTGCCGATAACTTCTCGGTTCGCTGGAGTGGTAAGGTCGAACCGCGATACTCGGGCGAGTACACCTTTCATCTCACGGCAGACGATGGCGTTCGGTTGTGGGTCAACGGAGTGCAAATCGTGGACAAGTGGGACGGAGCCCCCAACATGCCCTGGCAGGGCGCGATCACTCTGCAAGCCGGTCAGAAGTACGACATTAAATTGGAGTACCTCGAAAAGACCGTGGCGGCGGCGGTCAAATTGGAGTGGTCGAGCGCACAGCAGATCAAGGAAGTCATTCCAACGACGCAACTGTACCCGAACGTGCTGGGCGAGGGAACTGGCTTACTCGGCACCTACTATAAAACACCCTATCTGACGCCTCCTTCGCTCACCTCACCGCCTATCATCCAGGTGGACGCCACGGTCAATTTCAACTGGGGAATCACGTCGCCGTTCGGCACCGGCGAGATCGCAGACAATTTCTCCATCCGCTGGAGTGGGAAAATTCAACCTCTCTCAACTGGAATGCACACCTTCTATACGAATACCGACGACGGAGTTCGGCTGTGGGTGAATGGGCAACAGATTATTAACGACTGGATCGAACACCCTGCAACCCAGCAGACGAGTTTCCCGATTCAACTCCAGGCGGGGGAACTCTACGACATTCAAATGGAGTACTTCGATCACATCGGCGGTGCGATTGCGCAACTCTCCTGGTCGTATCCAGGCCAGACAATGCAGATCATTCCCACGTTCCAGTTGTACCCGTCTAGCGCGAGCCCGGTTTATTATGCTAGTGGCAACGGGCTACTGGCGACGTATACCTGGGCGGAAGGGCAGAACGCCACATCGCGAACTCGAAACGACACTCAGGGCGTGAACTTCGACTGGGGGCCGAACAGCCCTTCGGATGCAACCATCACGGTCCCGGCGGACAACTTTTCCGTTCGCTGGACAGGCTTCGTCCAGCCGCAATACACGGAACGCTATCAGTTCCGCGCCTTCACGGACGATGGAGTGATCGTATGGGTGAACGGTGTGCGAGTTGTCAACGATTATTCAAGCCACACAGCGAGAGAATCCGGGCCGTTCGAAGAGATCGACCTCATCGCTGGCCAGAGATATGCGATTACGATGCAGTACTTCGAGGGCGTTGGCGACGCGGTCGCAAAGCTATTCTGGTCTAGCCCCAGCCAGGCCAAGGAAGTGATCCCAAGCAACCGGCTGTATCCTGCAGTGCCGGCTGCCAGGGTATTTCAAGGGCCAGCTGGACAGGGTGGCGAAATCCCTACTGGGTACCAAGAGCTGCGGTCGCTGGTAACTCCCCCGGACAAAGCGACGATCCTCACTGGGATCCCTCGTTGGCGCCAGTCGGGAGGTGAGGTCCTCGCCTTACCTGGGGATGTTCAGCCGTATCGAGTTGGCACTGACTTATACTGGACTGGTGTGGTGCCGGGCGGGGCTTTCGTCGGCCCCAGCGGGTCCGCACCATGCGTCGGAGTTGCGCTCATCCCGTCGGACCGCACGCAGCCTACGTTCGTTCTTCACTTCAGTTCTCTAGCGGTCATTCCAGATGGCTTCCGATCGTCTGGCTTTGCGATCAATGCCACGGAGGTTCGGCAAGGGTACCGCGCGGTCCTCTGCGGAGCTGCCAAGCCTTTTGGCGATCCCGCTAACGCCGAGGTTCGAGAACAGAATAGCAATCGGCTGTACACGCTGCAGGACGTGGTCTCATTCCTTCAATTTCATAACGTCCCGATCACTGCGTACCTTCCCACGTCCGGATTCGCAGTCGATGCGAACGGTTGGGTCTATTGGAGCGAATCACCTGGAAGCCCGGACGAAGTTCTGCGCTATGAGCAGTAATCCGCCTTTGGAGAGTTCGGCTTCAAAACGTCAACAATGAGCCTATATATGAATCGCATAGCAAAGTGGAGCGTAGTCGCGCTCGTGATGCTCTTGCTCGCAGGCGGCATTGCTTACATATGGCAACGAATTCAAGCTTTCCGGGATTCGGCCAATCGTTCGGTGTGCGGTGGGCACGTAAAATACCACGCCTCCTCGTTGGAGCTATATCAGAAATCGAACAACGGGAAATTTCCCCCCGCATTCGTCCTCGGTCCCGATGGGATGAAGTGGCACAGTTGGCGCGTACTCCTCCTCGAGTACATGAGCGAGTGGGAACCGTTGTATAAGGAGTACAGGTTCGATGAGCCTTGGAATGGGCCGAATAAC
This sequence comes from Gemmataceae bacterium, assembly GCA_043744695.1. GTDB lineage: Bacteria > Planctomycetota > Planctomycetia > Gemmatales > Gemmataceae > Urbifossiella. The sequence continues at coordinate 6,747 of JAYTUG010000050.1, read as the reverse complement.
AGCAAACTCGCAACACGGATGCCGAAACTCTACGGTTGTCCGGGCGACCCCGAGAGCGCCGCCAAAGGCTTCACCAACTATTTCGCGGTCGTCGGGCCTGGAACGATGTTCCCCCACGAAAGCAAGCTCTTCGAGTTTTTCTTGAACAGGGAGGGACGAGTGCTGCCGGCGACCAAAGACGGAAAGCCGTTCTTTCAAGTTCGCGGATGGAGCCAATTCACGAACATTCCTCGGCCTTCGGAAACGATACTTCTCGTCGAGTCCGCCGGTCGGGGCATCAACTGGATGGAGCCGCGCGACTTGACCCTCGACGACATGAGTTTCATTCTCAACGATCCGAATGCACCGAGCATCTCCAGCCGACACCGTGGCCCCAATGTGGCATTTGCGGATGGATCGGAGAGGATGCTTTACGGACTCGATCCGGAGACCCTGCGTCGGATGTGCCTGGTCGATCCGGATAAGAAGCCTGAGAAGAAGGAAGCGAATTGACGACTAGCAACTGCGGCAGGGTACAAACCAGGCAGACATAGGATTTCACAAATGAATCGTTTCATCCGAGGCGGCCTGATTGCAATCGCGTTGCTACTGGTTGGAATTGGAACCGGCCTATGGTTCCGGTATGACGTATCACGGGATGCGGCCAAGAGAAGCACTTGCAACGGCGGCATGTGCGGCATTACTACGGCAATGCACAACTATCTAGTATTCAACCAAGATAGGTTTCCGCCCGCATACCTTCTCGGACCGGACGGCAAGCCATGGCATAGCTGGCGCGTGCTGCTTCTCCCGTTCCTTTCTGAGGACGCTCTTTACAAGGAATACAAGTTTGACGAGCCGTGGAATGAGCCAAACAACAGCAAACTGGCGACGCGGATGCCGAAGATATACGGGTGCCCGTCTGACCGCGACGGCGCGGCCCAGTTTCATACCAACTACTTCGTGGTCGTCGGGCCGGGCACGGTTTTCCGCGACGAAGGTAAGACCTATCCCTTTGGGATGGCGATCAGGGAAGGACTGCAACTGGTGCCGAGGGAAATACCGTTGCTCCGTGCTCCCGGAAGCAATGTGATCGGTCAGATTCCTCGTCCGTCCGAAACGATCCTGTTCGTCGAGTCCAAAGGCCAGGGCATCAATTGGATGGAACCGCGCGACCTCACTCTTGCCGATATGAGCTTCATTCTCAACGATCCGAATGCGCCGAGCATTTCCAGCCGTCACCGCCATCCCCACATTGCAATGGTGGACGGCACTCGCCGGACGGCTGAAGGGATCGACCCAGAGCAGTTGCGCCGAATGTGCCTGATCGATCCGGATAAGATGCCTGAGAAGAAGGAAGAGGGCAAGCAAATTAACCACTAGCAGACCGAAGAGGAGCGACTGCGGCAGGAGCGACTCTAACGCGCCAAACCGTGACCAAGCCAGTGTGAAGAAAACACAATCCACTCCGTTTCCGCCACCTTCGCTCGGCTCGAGCCGAATCATCACTCATCAACTCAGAACCGACTGGACTTCCCGGGAAGCGGAAGCAAAGCTCTGAATTGCGGCAGGTTTCACTTCGAGAGGCCCCTCGAACGCGCATGGCCCGTCTGGTCATGCGCGACAAGCATGGAGGTTGCACACATGCAACACGTTACGTCGATTCGGCAATCGAGCATGGCCAGCACGATCCAGAAGTGGCCAGCCGAAACGCTTGAATCTGAGGCGAATTCGAGCGCATGGCCCGAACGAAAAACAGAAGAGGGAGCAGGCCATGCTACTTCTTTCTGAGTACCACGGTCTCGCCGGGCGTCGCCGTATCGTGCAAGAGTTCATCGCCCTCGAAGACCGCCTTGAGCTTGACGGTGCCGCGATAGATCTGCACTCCACGAGTACCGACCAAGCCCCCGAGATTCCAGGTTCCCGCCGAGGTCGAGCCCTTCCCGCCTCCCGAAATTTCGTGCGTGAACTGGCCGTTGTCCTGATAGCCGATCTTGTGGAGCGAGCCATCGGCGGCAGTCCCTTCCCACATTCCGAGCAATTTCTTCCGGTGCGTCTCCAGGAGTTTCACGCTTTCGTCCGTACCGGCGCGCGGCGACTGCCCGAAGAGTCCCGCGATGGGATCGACGCCGACTGGCGGCGGCGGAAAGCCGCCGCCTTTCTTGGGATTGATGATCGCGTCTTTCGGTGCACCAATGGCTGCTCCTCCGAATTCCTGAGCTTGGAAGCGCGGCGGCGGCGGACCCCCTTGCGGCACGTTGCGATTCGCAGGAGCATCTTCGTTCGGCCCCGCATTGGCCCCTTCGTTCTGCTTCTTCTCATCCATCTTCTTCATGACCAGCATGATGCCCAGCACGACCATGATGACGACGAGGATGCCGAGCACGATGAAGCGCATCGGCGACGTCTTGTACGACTTGCCGTCGTCATCATCGTCGTCGTCGTCGTCATCGCGGCTCTTCTTCTTTTTCTTCTTCTTGGGCTTCTCGTCTTCCTCGTCGTCGTCGTTGTCATCGCGGGAGGAGACCGCCTTCACGGCTTTCTTCGGCTTGGCCGGCAGGTCGGCTTCCGGTGCTTCGACCGTGAAGTACGTCTCGCACTTCGGGCACGCGACCGATTGGCCGGCCGCGAACCCGGTGGGAGACTTCAGGCCCGCGCCGCATTCGGGGCATTCGATTCGCATGATGGCCACGGGAAGACTCCGAGAGAATGAAAAAGCTTCTCACCAGTGTATCCGAGTTTCAGCCCAGCTTCCACGGGCTCCGGTACTCGTAGCCGAGGAGTTCGTTCGCTTCGGGGTCGTTTGTGACTCGCTCCGCTTTCGCGTCCCAGGTCAGGTACTTCTTGCGCATCAGGGCGATGCGGGCCAGCAGGGTGGCACTCGTGGAACGATGGCCCACTTCCACGGGGCAGGTGGTCGGGGTGCTGTTCTTGATCCCATCGAGGAAGCTGCGGGCGTGTAGAGTCGCACTTTCGCCTTCGCCCTTCTTCGCTTCTGGCAATCGAGCCTGCTTCGTGGCGCGGCCTTGCTTCGCGTTCGCCGCACGTGCGATCGGACTGAGTGCCGGCATCTCCTCGGTGCGGACGTTCTCGGGAATGATTTCGTAACCCGATGCACCGTCGGCCAAGAGCAGCGTGCCGAGCGTGCCGCGGAATTCCATGCTCGAACCGCGCGGATTCCCCACGCTCGCATTGCAGTTGAATTGGCTGAACGTGACCAGGCAATTCTCGTACTCCCAGATCGCCTCGCAGGTGTCCGGGATCTCGCGGTTGTCCGCCGTGCCGAACTTGCCGCCGAGACACGCCACGGCCTTCGGCGCATCTTGCTGAATGGCCCACTGAATGACGTCGAGGTAGTGCGTGCCGAAGTTCGTGAGTTGCCCGCCGGAGTAGTCCCAGAACCAGCGGAACTTGTAGAGGCAGTGGTTCGCATTGTACGGCACCTTCTTGGCCGGCCCGAGCCACATTTCGTAGTCGAGGCCTTCCGGTGGCTCGCCGTCCGGAGGGCTGCCGATGCCCATCGGCGTCTCGTTCCGATAGTGGTAGCACTTCGCCACCGTGACTTTGCCGATGGCGCCGGATTGAATCAGCTTCACGGCTTCCTGTACGAACGGCGTACTCCGGCGATGTAGCCCCACCTGCGTCACGCGCTTGGTTTCCTTCGCAACATCCACCATGCGTCGGCCTTCACCGATGGTCAGGCTCAACGGCTTCTCGCAGTACACGTGCTTCCCGGCCCGACACGCTTCGATGAACGTCAGCGCGTGCCAGTGGTCCGGCGTCGCAATTACCACGGCGTCGATTTCCTTCACTTCGAGCAGCTTGCGATAGTCCTTGATCTGTTTGGCGTTCCCGCCGGCGTTCCCGATTTTCGCAACCGCGGCGGGAAGATAGGGTTCGTAAATATCGCAGACGGCTCGAACGTCCGCATCCTTGTGGGGAAGGAACGCGTCGAGGAGTTGGTCGCCGCGGTTGCCGACGCCGATGAAGCCGAGTGCCACGCGGTCGTTGGCACCGATAACGCGGGAGTAGCTCGCGGCGGTGAGTGCGACCGCGGACGCGGCGGACTTGGCAAACGTGCGGCGGGTCGGTCGCGACATGGGAATCTCCAGAGGTGCTTCCGTTTTCCGCCATGTTCGCACGAAAGTCAACCGTCTCCATCCTCGCTGCCGAATTGCGGAACCGCGAACGCATAGAATTTGCCCTGTCGTTAGCCCGCTTCCGAGCACGAGGAACGCCTCCATGCCCTTCCCCCAGTTCGACCGCACGAAGCTTCGGCTTCAGCCGCTCGCGAATCGGCAGCACGACCTCACCCTCGACATCCTCCAACCGCTCGATACGCCCCTTGCGCTGGTGCATCCGTCGATTCCAATCATCGGTCAGAAGATGGCCGCGGCGAAGGTGCGCGGCGCGAGCCGCATCCTGATGATGGGTGCCCACGTGCTCCGCGCCGGCACGCAACTCCACCTCATCGACCTGATGGAACGCGGGCTCGTCTCGCTCATCGCCATGAACGGCGCGGGGCCGATCCACGACTGGGAATTCGCCCTGATCGGAGCCAGCACCGAGAGCGTGGCGAAGTACGTCTCCTCCGGCGAGTTCGGCTTGTGGAACGAAACCGGCCGCATGAACGACGCGCTCACGGCCGGCGTGAAGGACGGCCTGGGCCTCGGCGAGAGCATCGGGCGGACCATTGCCGAGGGCTTTTTCCCGTTCAAGCATTCGTCGGTACTCGCCGCCGCGTATCGGCTTCGCATCCCCGTCACGGTTCACATTGGCATCGGCTACGACATCATTCACGAGCACCCGAACGCCGACGGCGGCGTGTTGGGCCGCGCCAGTTATACCGATTTCCTCGTCTTCGCGGAACACATCAAGAAGCTCGAAGGTGGGGTCGTTTTGAACTTCGGCACTGCCGTGATGGGCCCCGAGGTTTATTTGAAGGCGCTGGCGATGGCGCGGAACGTGGCCCATCAGCACGGCGAAACGATCGCGAAGTTCACCACCGCCGCGTTCGACCTCGTCCCGCTCGACGACGACTATCGCCGGCAGGCACCCAAGACCGACCCGCGCTATTACTTCCGCCCGTGGAAGACGATCCTGGTTCGCACGGTCGCGGATGGCGGCGAGAGCTTTTACGTGCAGGGTGACCACAAAGACACGGTTCCGGCGCTGCGGCAGGCAGCGGTGGCCGCGAGTGCGTAGAACAGGGTCCCTCCGGAGCTATCGTTCGTTCACCACCGAGGCACAAAGTTCACACGAAGTGACACCAAGAAGCCTCAGAGGAATTCACTCATTCTTCCTTTGTGAAACTTGGTGTGAGCTTGGTGCCTTCGTGGTGAGTTCTTGTTTCACCGTCGAAGCGTCGGTCGCAACCACCAGGTAGAAAAAACTCATGACAACTCCCTTCTCTGCCGAGGTGGCCGCGTGCCGGACGGCTCAACAATTGTGGTCGCGGCTTTCCGTTCGCGAACGGTTGAAGCCGATCCGCGAACTGAGGCATCTCATCGTCGATCGGACGGACGAAATTTGCGAAGTGGTCGCCGCGGACGTCGGCCGCCCGGCTACCGAAGTGGTCGGGACGGAGCTGCTGCCGACCACTGCGGCCCTCAAGTTCCTGGAACGGGAAGCCGCGAAAATTTTAAAACCGCGACATGTTGCTGGCCGATTGCGGCCCACGTGGTTGCTCGGTTGTCGCGATGTGATCCACCATCGACCGTGGGGCGTCGTCGGCGTCATCGGTACCTGGAACTATCCCGTCTTCTTGAACGTCGGGCAGATCGCGTCGGCACTGGTCGCGGGCAACGGCGTGGTCTGGAAGCCGTCCGAAAACGCGCCGCGAACCGCGGACCTCACGCACCGCCTCTTCCTCGAAGCCGGCTTCCCACGGGAACTCTTCGCGAAGTTGCCCGCCACGCGCGAGGGCGGCTCGCAACTCGCCGAGGCCGACGTCGATTACGTCGTGTTCACGGGTTCGGATCGCATCGGCCGCAAACTCGCGGCCCGGCTCGGCGAACGGCTCATCCCAAGCACGCTGGAACTCTCGGGCTGCGACGCCATGTTCGTACTCGAAGACGCGAACCTCCCGATGGCGGCGAAGGCCGCGTGGTTCGGGCTCGTGCTCAACCGCGGGCAGACGTGCATCGCGGTGCGGCGTGTGTTCGTGCATCGGGGGAAGGTCGCGGAGTTCGTTGAGCTTCTGAAACCGCTGGCCGAGGCGGCGCAGCCGCTCGCGCTGGTGACGCCGGGGCAAGTGGAGCAAGCCGAGCGGCTCGTCGAAGATGCCGTACAGCGAGGGGCGAAGGCGATCGGCGGCACGGTCGGAAATCGCGTTCGCCCCACGCTTCTGCTCGATGCATCCCCAGACGCCGCGATCTGCCAAGAAGCCTCGTTCGCGCCGGTCCTCGCGGTCATCCCGTTCGACGCGATTGACAATGCGGTGTCACTCGCGGCACGGTCGCCGTTCGGTCTCTCGGCGTCGATCTTCTCGCAAGACACTGATGCGGCGCGCGAACTGGCCGCACGCATTCCGTCCGGCTCGGTCGTCATCAACGATGTGATTGCCGCAACGGCGCATCCGGCGACGCCGTTCGGCGGTCGCGGAGCCAGCGGGTGGGGCGTCACTCAGGGTCCTGAGGGGCTCCTGGCCATGACCGTGCCGCAGGTCGTGACCGTGCGAAAAGGCACCTTTCGCCCGCATCTCGATGAAACGGCGGTACCCGATCCGGCGACGCAGGACATCATGCGCGGGCTTCTACGGGCCACGCA
>JAYTUG010000049.1:0-2901 GCA_043744695.1 Gemmataceae bacterium | reverse complement strand
GGGTGAGGGGCGCTACCTTCGAAGCCCGCCCCTCACCCGGTTTGCGAACGGCATTCGCAGTTCGCAAACCACCCTCTCCCCAACGACGAGAGGGACGGAAAGTCGGCTCGGGTTCCGCGACCGAATGCAGCGGCCTGCTAAAACAAAAGGCAGTCGCCTCACTCCGAGATTTCGCCATGCGCTTCGCACCCACCCTCCTGGTTCCATTACTCGGCCTGGTTCTGATCGCATCCCCACGCGGGCATTCGAACGTGGCCGAGCCGCCCGGCATCACGGAGTACAAGGACGACGTGCGCCCGCTCCTGCAGAAGTACTGCCTCGGTTGCCACTCCGCGAAGTTGAAGAAAGGGAGCCTCGATCTAGAACGGTTCGGGTCGATCGAAGACATTCGCAAGGACGTGAAGCCGTGGCAAGGAATGATCGAGCAGATCGAGACGGGCGAGATGCCGCCGAAGGATAAGCCGCAACCGAGTGCCGAGGAGAAGAAGAAACTCACGGCGTGGGTGAAGGGCTTTCTCGATGCGGAAGCGCGGGCCAACAAGGGCGACCCCGGCCACGTGCCCCTGCGCCGGCTCAGCAACGCCGAGTTCGACTACACCATCCGCGACCTCACGGGCGTCGATCTCAGGCCGACCCGCGAGTTTCCGGCCGACGGTGCCGCGGGTGAAGGCTTCACCAATGCCGCCGAGGCACTCACGGACATCTCGCCCGCACTGCTCACGAAGTACCTCAACGCCTCGAAAGACATCGCGGACCACGTCGTGATGCTGCCGGATGGCTTCCGCTTCTCGATGGGCAAGACGCGCCGCGACTGGAGCGACGAACAGACCGCGAAGATTCGCGCTTTCTATTCCGAGTTCGCGGTCGGCGGCAAACTCAACTTCACCCCATACCTCGCGGCCACGGTGAAACATCGCGAGGCACTCGCCGCCGGGAAGCTGGACGAAGTGGCCGCGAAGGAGAAGCTCAACGCGAAATACCTCGCGACACTCGTATCGGCACTCATGGAGAAGTCCGCCGCATTCCCGCTCTCGACTCTACAAACACATTGGAGAACCGCGACAGCGAAGGACGTGCCCGCGCTTGCGGCCGAGGTCGCAACCTGGCAAACGGCACTGTGGAAGTTTCAAGTCATCGGCAGCTACCGGTATGGGCAGGTGGAGCGGCAGATCGCGAACGATCCGCCCGTGGCTGCAGTTCAGACGTTGAAGTATGCCGTGAAGCCCGGGCCGGGTCAGAGCGAAGTGACGCTGCATCTTGCTGCGCGCGACGTGTTGCCGACCGGCAAGGGCAACGTCGTCTGGCAGCGGCCGCGGTTCGAGGCGGCGGGGCAACCGCCTCTTCTGCTGAGGAACTACGCGACGTTCGGCCCGCAGCGCGAAATCGATTTCGCCGTGCTGTTCGCGAATGCGGACAAGTATCTTACTGCGGTCGCCGACCCGAACGCAAATCGGGACGGGCTCGATCCCGAGTTCTTGAAGCGGTGGAGCGAGGTGCTCGCGCTCAAGCCGGGGGAAGAGGATGCCGCGTTCACGAAGCCGCTCCGCGTGATTCCCGCCGGTGCGCTCACGCTACTCGATGACCCACTGCCGAGGGATCCGAACCAGAAGTCGATCAACGGCTGGAAGAAGAAGGGGACCGACCTCCCGGTCGCGGTGTCGAACTCATCGGACTCCCTGATTCGGATTCCGGGCACCATTCAGCCGCACGGGATCGGCGTTCACCCGATGCCCCAGGAGTACGTTGCGGCAGCATGGACCAGCCCCATTGACACCGCAGTGTCACTCGCCGCGACCGTGACGCACGCTCACCCGGCGTGCGGCAACGGCGTGGCCTACCGCATCGAGCATCGCCGCGGCCCGCAGGCCAGCGTGCTCGCCGAAGGGCCCGTGGCTTACGGCAAGGAAGTGATATCGTCCGGGCTCACCGCGAAGGTTCAGAAGGGCGACGTGCTGCTGCTCGTGGTCGATGCCAAGAACGCGGACCACGTCTGCGACATGACCGGCTTGGCGTTTAGCATCGCCGAGACGGAAAAGCCGCAGCGGAAGTGGGACCTCGGCAAGGATGTCGCCGACTCGATTTTGGACGGCAACCCGCATGCCGATTCGCACGGCAACAAGGCCGTGTGGAGCTTCGTCCGTGGGGCCAGCATTCCGGGTAACGCGGTGGCCGGGCCGCTCGTTCCCGCCGATTCACTACTCGGCCTATGGAAGGCGATCGCGCTCGAACCCGCGAAGCGGGCCGATGCCGCGAAGCTCGCCGAGCGAGTGCGCGCGTTGCTCACCGGCCCGCGACCGGCCCAGGACAAGAGCCCCGACCGTGTCCTGTTCGACAACCTCGCGTCGTTCGACAGCGTGCTACTGCAAGGGCTCGAACTTGCGAAGCTCGGCAAACCGAGCGGTGTGTTCGGCCTACCCGCGAACCGCTTCACCGACGCGAACCTCGTTGCCGAGTCCGGACGCACCGTCGAAATACGCCTGCCTGCGGCCCTGTTCCGCGACCGCGAGTTCGTCGTCGAGGGCAAGCTCGACGATGCCGCCGATCGCGCCATCGAGTTCTCATTGGAAGGGGCCAAGGGTCTGGTCGCCACTCCGAACGGGGCTGCGATCAAACAGCTGCTTCAGGGCCACGCCGAGTTCCGCCGCCTCTTCCCGCCGTTCCTCTGCTTCCAGGAAGTGATCCCGACCGACGAGGCCGTGAGCCTGAAGATGTTCCACCGCGAAGACGAACTGCTCCGCCGGCTCTTCCTGAACGAGGAGCAGACGAAGCGGCTCGAGCAATTGTGGTCGGATCATCGCTTCATATCGCGGCAAGCCGTGGCCGAGAACGACTACCTCCCGCAGTTCATCGGCTTCGTCACGCAGGATCAGCCGAAGGAATTGCTGAACTATTTCGAGAGCC
>JAYTUG010000048.1:0-11377 GCA_043744695.1 Gemmataceae bacterium | reverse complement strand
CGAGCCCCGCCGGAGCACCAGGTACCCACGGCGGGGCTCGCAAAGCCTCGACCCGCCCTACAGGAACATCCACACTGCCTCAGAGTTGTACCTCGGGGAGCGAGGCGGCGCTCGCCTTGCTCGTCTCTTCGATCACGGTGGCGGCGAGCTTCAAATACGCCTTCGCGATGGGGGAATCGGGATACTTGCGGACGATCGGTTCGCCGATGTCCCCGCACTCGGCCACCCGCGGGTCGATGGGCAGTTCGCCCAGGAAGGGGACGCCGATTTCCTCGGCGAGTTTCTTGCCGCCGCCGGAGCGAAAGATTTCGTAGCGCTTGCCGTCGTCGCCGGTGAAGTAGCTCATGTTCTCGATGACGCCGAGCACCGGCACGCGAACTTCTTGGAACATCTTCACGCCCTTGCGGGCATCAATGATGCTTACGTCTTGCGGGGTAGTCACGATCACGGCACCGGTGAGCGGGGCACTTTGCGAAAGGGTGAGTTGGGCGTCGCCGGTGCCGGGGGGCAGGTCGATCACGAGGGTGTCGAGTTCGCCCCAGGGGATTTGCCCGAGGAAGGCTTGCACGGCCTGGGCGACCTTCGGCCCGCGCCAAATGATGGCTTGGTTCGGATCGACCATGAAGCCCATGGACATGAGCGCGATGCCGTGCTTGTGCAGCGGGAAGGGCGTGGTTTGCGGGTTGACCATGCCGAGGCCGAACATGATGGGCACGGACGGGCCGTAGATGTCCGCGTCCATGAGGCCGACCTTTTGGCCGGCGGAGTGGAGCGCGAGCGCGAGGTTGGCGGCAACGGTGGATTTACCCACGCCGCCCTTCCCGCTCGCCACCGCGATGACGTGCTTGACGCCGGGGAGAACCATCTTTTGTTGAGCGGAGGCGGGGTTCATGAGGAGTCTCTTTTTCGGTATGGCCGCTTGCGGCTTAGCGATTGCGAGCAAACGGCGAAATCGCGATGCCGCAAGCGGCATCAGCGCGGTGTGCCCATCTTCCTCAGCAATTGCACGGGATAAATCCCGGTCGAGTGGCCGTCGTTCCAGGTGATCTGATAGGCGTAGTGCCCGACCGGCTTCATCGAGACGGGTTCGGGTGGGCCGGCGGCCGCCTCCTGCGGCGTGAGCACGCGGAAAGGATCGGCCGGCTTCGCCCGCACTTCAATGCACGAGGCACACGGGCAGTTCGTCCGCAGGTCGCGCCAGGAGACGAACGTACTCGCGCCGTCGTACCAGTCGATCTTCAGACCTTCGCCTTCGCGCTTCATCGCCGTCGGCTTCACATCGTTCGCCATGCGGAGATTATAGAGGGAATTGCAGGAGGTTACCGGGGTTGCGGCTCCCCTTCCCGGAACTCGTAGTAGCGGCCCGGTGCGAGATCGTCCCAGGTCTGCGTTTCGCCCCACGACCACTTCACGGTCAGCCGCGTCACGCGATCCGCCGATCCGAGACCGAAGAGGAGGCGCGTGTCGCTCGCCGAGAAGTAGCTTCCACCGCCTTTAACGAACCGCGTCAACTTTTGGGTTGGGATTTCCACCGTCACCGTCGAGCCGACCACATCGCGATTCCCTTTTCCAACGAGCTTCACGCCGAGCCAGCGATGAGCAACGACGTGCTTCGCTTCGTTCCGCAGCACGGAAACAGGGCTGTTCACATGCGAGACGACGAGGTCGGTCCAGCCATCGTTGTCGAGATCGCCGAAGGCGATACCGCGACCCACGGCGGGCGTTTGAAAGTACGGGCCGCCACGCGGTCCGGCGTCTTGGAACACCCGCCGGTCTTGGCGGTTCACGTTTTGCAGGAAGAGCGGACGCTGTTTGATCGGTGCCCCGGGCGGGTGGCGGAACAGATGGCCATTGGCGACGACGAGGTCGAGCCAGCCATCGTTGTCCGCATCGAGGAACCCGGCACCCCAGCCGACATTCGTGCGGCCGAGTGCGGCTAGGCCTGCCGCCCCACTCTGGTAGTAGAAACGCTCCTGACCCAGGTTCCGAAAGAGGCTGGGCAGTTCGCGCTGGAAGTTCGTGACGAAGAGAGACGGTTTGCCGCTGCCATCGTAATCGTCGGCGTCGATTCCCATGCTGGCCGTCGCGCGACCGGAATCGTCGAGGGCCACTCCCGCCGCGATTCCGGCTTCCTCCAACTTCCCACCTCGATTCAAATAGAGCAAGTTCCGCATCATGTCGTTGGTCGCGTAGACATCCGGTCGCCCATCGGCATTGAGATCCACCAGCACTACGCCCAGGCCGTACCCTTCCGGTTTAGTAGCCAACTCGCTCGAAATGTTGCGGAATCGAAGGCCCTTTTCGTTGCGGTAAAGGGCATGCACCAGCGGTTTGAAGCGATGCGGTGGGCAGATGTCGCGGGGCACACCGGGAGACTGCCCGGAGCACGGTGGGTTGTTGGAGAACGACCAGTCCGTGTAGCGGCAGACGTAGAGTTCGGGATAGCCATCGCCATCGAGGTCGGCCCAGCCGGCGCTCGTGCTCCACGCCTCGTCGTTCAAGCCGAGCGACTCCGTCACGTCCACGAAGTGCCGGCCGCCCTTGCCGTCGGCTTCGTTGTGGAACAGCGCCTGTTTGCCGTAGCCCGTGACGAACAGGTCGGGCCAGCCATCGCGGTCGTAATCGGCGACCGCCGTGCCGTGCGTGTACCACCACGGCCGGTCGAGGCCCACTTCCTTCGTCACGTCCTGAAACTTCCAGTTGCCGAGGTTTCGGAAGAGTTTGCACGGCAAGCCTCGAATCTGTTGTTTTTCGGGGCCTTCGAAGCTTCCGCCACCGGTGAAGAAGATGTCGAGTTTGCCATCTCCGTCGAAATCGATCAGTGCCGCCCCGCCACCGAGCGATTCGAGAATGGTGAATTGGTCGGCTTCCTCGCCATTGCGATAGGTGAAAGCGATGCCCGTCTCGGCGGTCGCCTCGCGGAACCACGGCGGGCCGGAATACGAGTCCGCCGGTTCGCCCGACCGATCGATCGGCTCGGGTCGTGTGGAATCCGGAACCGGGTCGGGGCGCATTTTCCAGTAGGCGATGCCACTCGCCACGGCGATCAGCAAGAGGCCCATCCCGAGCCAACGCCAGGAACGGCTTGCGCGTTTGAGGGCCGGCTCGGCGGATGCATCGCTCATCGCGTTCACTCGTGACATCAGCTACGGTTTTGGAACGCTCGCTTTGTGGAGCATTTCCCGTTCGACTCGCATTCGCCAGGCGGCCCGGCCCTGCTCGCTTTGGATTTGCTCGGTCCGCAGTCGTTCGGATTCGATTTCGTTGTAGCGCTGTTGATGCAGTTGAGCTTCGCCCTCCTTGCCGCTGAGGTGCAGGGCGCGACTGAGCGCGAGATGAGCGAATGGCTCGTTTGGGGCCGCAACGAGGGCACGGCGGAGGAACTGCGCAGCGTCTTCAAAGCGGCCCGCGTCCAAAGCGGTCTTACCGCGTTCGAGCAGGGCGACCGCGTCGTTCGGCGACACCGCAAGCACCTCATCGAGAATCTGCGCCGCCTCCGCAAATTGCCCGAGGCTGCGCCGATCGTGCGCGAGCAGCATTCGGACCTGCTTGTTTCGCGGTTGCCGCGCTCGAAGGATTTCGAGGTGTTCGACGGCTTCGCGCGGGTTGAAATCCTCGAGTGCCGCGGCAAGTTGCAAGCGAGCCTCGAAATGCTCCGGGTCCAACTCGAGTGCGGAGCGAAAGTCTTGCACTCCAGCCGCGGGATCGACCAAGAACCGAATGCGCCCGCGCCAAACGAATCCTTGCGCCCGATCGGCTCGTCCCGCCCGCAATTGCGACCACAGTGCGATGGCCCGTTCGGACTGCACGCGAATGGTTTCCGCCGGCCCTTCCACGAGAGTCATGCCCGAGTTGTAGGCACCTTCGAACCGCGAAACGTTGGCCGCGATCGCGACTTCCAGAATCAGGTACGTCTCCGGTTCGCGGGAGTCGGTCAAGCATCGATCCAGCAGTAGGTCCGACGAGTCGCGATCGATTCCCTGTTGGATGTCGAGGAGCCGTTGCTCGGCCCGGAGCTCGGTTGCGGACCCCCGATTCAGGGTGAAGGCTTTCAATTCGCGAAGGGTGGTTGCGACGTCGCCGCGGCGCCGGGCTGTGCGGGCCGCGAGTAGGTGGAGTGCGGGATCGTCGGAACGAATCGCGAGGCACTTCTCGAGGTGGTCGCCAGCCTCGACGAAATTCCTGCGCGCGATCGCATCCTCCGCTGCCTCCCAGGAACGGCCGAACGCATGCCGTTGTTCCAGGCGATAGGCCGCATAGGCGACCCCCGCCAAGAGCGACAGGAGGAGTGCGACTTTGATCTTGAAACCGCCTCCACGCATCGATGCAAAACCCGGGGTGTATTCGGTTGGATGCAGACTCGATTCTACAGAGGGTGCTACAACTCCACCAGCGGTTTCACATCTCGAGGCACGCTCCTCTTGCCCAGGCGGTAACGCTTCCCCATCCTGAAAAGGACGGATCGCGCCGGGCCTCGTTAATTGGCACCATGAGTTGATTCTTCTGCGGAGGTCGCGTTGCTTCCCGGCCTGTACGCCGCCACGTTGTTCGTCGGCGCCACTCTTCTATTTCTGATCGAGCCGCACGTGGGGAAGCGCTTGCTGCCCCTCGTCGGGGGAACGCCCGGCGTCTGGAACGCTTGTCTGGTGTTCTTCCAAATCGCGCTCCTCGGCGGATACCTCTACGCTCATCGCAGTATTGCGAAACTCGGCGTCCGCCGTCAGGCCCTACTGCACTTGGCCCTGCTCTTCATCGTGATTCTCGCGTTCAAAATCGCCGTCGTCGCCACCGGTTCGCCGATCCCAATTCTGAGTTCGCTCGTTCCCGCGGATCAAGACTATCCCATTCTCGGCGTCGTGGAACTCCTCGCGGTCGCGGTCGGCGTGCCGTTCTTCGTGCTCTCGACGACCGCACCCTTGTTGCAGCGATGGTTCGCATCCACGGGGCATTCGGCTTCGAAGGATCCGTACTTCCTCTATGCCGCGAGCAACGCCGGGAGCCTCCTCGGATTGCTCGCCTATCCGTTCCTGATCGAGCCGAACCTCACGCTCGAACTGCAACAGTGGTGGTGGGCGTTCGGCGTCGGGCTCTACTTGATTCTGGTTCTCCTCTGCGCCTTGACGGTGATGCGGAAACGGCCTGGGGTTGAAATCCAAATCGCGAAGCCGCAAGCGGCACTCCCGACGAAGCGCATCCTCCGTTGGATCGGGTTGGCCGCGTTGCCGTCGAGCCTCTTGCTCGGTTCCACGGCCCACGTCTCGACCGATCTGGCCCCGGTGCCGCTGCTCTGGGTCGTACCCCTGGCACTCTATCTGATTAGCTTCATTCTCGTGTTCGCACGATGGCCCGATTCCGTGCATCGGGTCGTCGGCCGCATCGCGCCGATGCTGCTCGTCTTCGTGGTGCTGTCGCTCCTCACGGGCGCGGCGGAACCGCTCGGGCTCATCGCGGGAATGCACTTTGCGGCACTCTTTGGAATCTGCCTCGTCTGCCATGGAGAATTGGCGAAGGACCGGCCGCCGCCCGAACAACTGACCGCGTTCTACTTGTGGATGTCCGTCGGCGGCGTGATCGGCGGACTCTTCAACGCGCTCGTCGCGCCGGTGCTTTTCCACAAAGTCGGGATGGTGGAATACCCACTCGCCCTCACACTGGCGGCACTCGTCCGCCCACGATCCCGCGATGGGAACGGCTCGCCACTTTGCCTCGTCGATGGAGCGTTGCTCCTCGGGCTATTCGCACTCGCTCTCGGCCTTGTGAAACTCGTGCCGATGTGGGTCGAAGTTCCTCCCGATTCGGACTCGGCGGATGCCCTGGTCGCCCGGTTGATTCGCGGCGGTCTCATGTTCGGCGTGCCGGTCGCGATCGCCTTCGCCCTCGTTCGGAAGCCGGGACGCTTCGCCATCGCCATCGCGAGCCTGCTCGCGGTCGGCTCCCTGGATAACGGCCAACTCGGCGAAACGCTCCACATGGAGCGCAACTTCTTCGGTGTCGTCCGCGTCACCCGTTCGCCCGACGGCCAGTTCATTCGCCTCGTTCACGGCAACACGGTCCACGGCCAGCAGCGCGTCGACGAGACCGGCCCACCCCGACCGATGACCTACTACCACGAGAAGGGACCGGTCGGGAACCTGTTCCGCTCGCTGCCTCCGGAACGCCTGCGCAAGGTCGCGGTGGTCGGGCTCGGTACCGGAGCCGTGGCTGCGTATGCGAAGCCGGGACAGGATTGGACCTTCTACGAAATCGATCCTGCGGTCGCCCGAGTGGCCCAGGACTACTTCACGTTTCTCTCGCACTGCAAGGCCCGTTCGTGCGACATCGTGCTCGGCGACGCCCGGCGAAAACTGATGCTGGCCCCAGACGGCGAGTTCGACCTGATCATTCTCGATGCGTTCAGTTCCGACGCGATTCCTGTCCATTTGCTCACCCGCGAGGCGATTCAACTCTACGTGCAGAAGTTGGCCCCACGCGGGGTGCTGGCGATGCACGTCTCGAACAATCACCTCAATTTGCCTCCGCTCGTGGATGGCCTGGCGGCCGATCACGGCCCGCCGCTCGTGGCACGCTACGGGCACGACTCGCCGACGGACTCCGAAAAGGACGACGGCAAGATGGCGTCGCAGTGGATGGTGCTGGCGCGAACCGACGCGGACCTGGGTGCAATGGCCCGCGGCCCCACCTGGTTCCCCGTGCGGGAAGCCAGCCGCGGACCCGTGTGGCGCGACGATTTCGCCAACCTCTTCTGGACCTGGAAGCGTAAGGATTCCGAGTAACACTTGCGGTCTCGCTCATTTTCGCCGATCATCCAAACATCATTCTCTCGAGCGAGGTTCGTTTCATGCGTCGATACATCACGATGGGCGTCGTCGTTCTCATTCTCGTGGTGGGCATTTACATCGCGGCGTTCAAGCGCGGCGCGGTGGCCCGCCTCGTGAGTGGCTACAAAGCCGCGGACACGCCTCAGGTCGCCGCCGACATGTTCAAGAAAGCCATTCAGGCCCGCGAGTACGAGTACGCGGCGGATTACTGCACTCAACCTTACGCGGAGCAACTCCGCCGCGGAGCCAAGGCTTCCACCGAATACGCGGTCGCTCTCGACAACTTGACGTACCAGATGAAGGAGCGCGATCTCATCCGCGACGAAGTCAAGTTCGTGCTCTACCGCCTCGACCCGTTCCCGAAGGACATCACGATCACAGTGAGCAAGGAGACCGGCGACGCGGCTGTGGCAACGTTCGTCTTCGCGATGCCTGATGTGAAGGGCGGCCCCGTGTCCGGAGAGTGGAAGCTCGACGCGAACATCGAGCAAGTCTACATCAAGCCGCTACCGTTCACGGGCAACGCGACGGCCGTGGACATGAAGAAGGAAGATGGCAAGTGGAAGTTCGACTTCAAACCGAATAGCACGATTCAGCACCGCGTCGAACGGATGAACGACAAGTACAAGCAGTACATCAATCCGTTTGAGATGGTGACGCAGGAAGTGAAGAACGACCCGAGTACCCGCGAGAACACGACGACCCGCCTTCGGCAATTGCTCGAAAGCGCGGCGAAGGAATGATCCCGTTCACTTCAAACCTTGCATCGTGCGGCTCACCTTCTCCGCGTCGGCGAACGCCCGCATGAGGTTCTCGCCGAGCACTTTGTGAATCTGCTCCTTCGTGTACTTCCGATTGAGCAGTTCCTGCGTGAGCATCGGGTAACACGAGACGTCCTCCATCTGGTACGGCACCTTGGTGATGCCGTCGAAGTCCGAGCCGATGCCGACGTGGTCGATGCCGGCGACCTTCACGATGTGGTCGATGTGGTCCGCGATGGTCTGCACGCTGCCGGCCGGGTAGTCGTTCTCCTTCACCCAGGCCCGCAGCGCTTCCTTGTACTTCTCCTCGTCGTCGGCGAACTTCTTCTTGAGTTCGCGGTTCACCTCGAACATGCGCCGCATCGCCCGGGCCCCTTCGGGCACGATGAACCCGGAATAGAAGTTGACCATCACGACGCCGTTGTTGGCCTTCACGAGTTTCAGCACGTCGTCCGGGACGTTGCGGGGGTGGTCGGCGATGCCGCGAGCCGAGGAGTGCGAGAAGATGACGGGAGCCTTCGTGACCTTGAGTGCCGCCTTCATGCATTCTGACGAGACGTGCGAGAGATCGACCATCATGCCGAGGCGGTTCATTTCGAGGACGACCTGTTCGCCGAAGGGCGAGAGTCCGTTGGCTTGGGGTGCGTCGGTGGCGGAGTCGGCCCAGTCGAGGGATTCGGAGTGTGTGAGCGTCATGTAGCGGACGCCGAGGCGGTAGTAATCGCGGAGCACGCCGAGCGAATTGTCGATGGAGTGGCCGCCCTCGACGCCAATGAGCGAGGCAACCTTCCCAGCCTTGCGAATGAGGCGAATATCTTCGGTGCTGAAGGCCATCTCGAATGCGTGCGGATAGCGGCGAACCATCTCGTGAATCACGTCGATCTGTTCGAGCGTCATGCGGACGGCGGTACCCTTTTTGATCGTGTCCACCGGCACCCACGCCGACCAGAACTGCGCTCCGACGTTCCCCTTCTTGAGGCGGTCGATGTCGGTGTGCAACTTCGGCTGCGGCTTGGTGAGGTCGATGTTGCGGAAGGTGGGTCCGTCTTTTTCGCGAAGGGCGTAGGGCAGGTCGTTGTGCCCGTCGATGAGCAGCGCCTCGCGGTGAATGGCGCGAGCCTCGTCCGTGAGGACGATGTCTTTGGTCGGCGAGGGCTTATCCGCGGCGATGAGCGAGAGGGGAACGAGGAGGAGCGGAAGAAAACGGAGCATGACTGGGTCTCAATTGATGTCGTCCATTCGTCTCTCACCACCGCATGACCGCGGTTCCCCAGGCTAACCCCGCGCCGAAGCCGCTCAGCAGAACCAGTTGACCTTGCTTCAATCGGCCCTCGGCCGCAGCCTCGTCCAGGGCAATCGGGATCGAGCCGGCTGAGGTGTTGCCGTACTTCTCGAGGTTGTTGAACACCTTCGAACGCGGGATGTGCAGGACGTCGATCGCGGCGTTGATGATGCGGATGTTCGCCTGATGCACGACGTAGAGATCGACATCGGACGTTTTCAAATTCGCGGCCGTAAGCACGTCTTGAATCGTGTCGCAGAGAATATCGACGGCCCAACGGAAGACCGCGCGGCCGTCCATGTACATGAAGTGCTTCCCCTCGGCGATCTGCTCCACTGTCGGCGGGTTGCGGCTGCCGCCCGCTTCACGCTGAAGCAAGGGCCCGCCGCTGCCTTCGGAACCCATGCTGTAGGCGAGGATGCCGCGATCGGCCGGGCCCGGTTCCACGAACACGGCCCCCGCACCGTCGCCGAACAGTGGATACGTCTTGATGTCGTCCGGGTTGAGCACGCGCGAGTTGGTGTCGCCGCCGATGACGAGGGCGCGATCGCTGAGGCCCGCCTTCACGTACGCAGCGGCGGTGATGAGCGCGTACATGAACCCGGCACAAGCCGCTTCCACCTCAATCGCCGGGCCGACCATCCCGAGGCGATCCTGAACGATGCACGCAGTGGAAGGGAACGACATGTCCGGCGTGAACGTGCCGAGAACCAGAAGGTCGCAGTCCTTTGCGCCGATACCGGTTTTCGCGAACAAATCCTTGGCGGCTTCGAGGCACAAATCCGAGGTGGCTTGATTGGGGGCGGCGTGGCGGCGTTCCAGAATGCCCGTTCGCTTCACGATCCAGTCCGAATCGAACCCCAGCCGTGCGTGGAGGTGGTCGTTGCCCACGACCATGTTCGGAACGTATTTTCCCGTACCGACGACGCGGATCCCCGTCAGCGTGCGGCAACGCGGCAATGGCAAAACGCGATCGCTGCTCATCGAAACGAACCCACTCGGGACCGGAAGTGCCGGGTTGCCGTAGTTGGAAAGTATATGAAGAGCGCGAACCTGCGGGCGACGCGGGTTCAATTCTTTTCGGCACCGCAGGCGAGGAACCGGAGCAAGCCGCTCACGGCGCACGCCGTGGTGTCGATGCGGAGGTTGCCGTCGGTGGGCGAAAGGTAGAAGCCGCCGATGAGTTGGTTGGCCCGGAAGCCGTTTTCGAAATGGCGGGTGTTGGGCTCGGTATACTGGAGCCCGGTGAGAAATTGGACCGAATCTTGAATCGCCTGCTTGTACTTGGTCGCCCGTGCGAGATCCGCAGTGAACCGCACCAGATGGTAACTGCACGCCAGACTTTGGAGGTAGCAGCCCTCGCAGGCCGGTTCACTCTCGACCGCCTGGCCGTTTGCGAAGCCCCGAAACCCACCCGCCCAGTTCGCGTGCCGCGGGTCGCCGGAAGGGTATTGAAGCGCGATCAGCCAGTCGTTCATCTCGAAGACCGCGGCCGCCGCCTCGTTGGACTTGGTGTTCAGATAGAACTCGGCGAACGCCGGGGTCAGGGTCGCAACCAGCATCGGGTGCGGGTTCGCCTTGAACCAACCGCGATAGTGCTCGACCCCCTTCTTCAAGGCTTCGGCCTTCCACACGGCTGGCTTCACGCGATGGCTCACGGCAAGAGCGTGCAGTGTGGTTCCAGGGTATTCGTTCACGCCAGCCGGATCGACCTTAACCGGCAGTTCGTTGAGCGAATCGATGTAGTGAACCGAGCCATCGACTCGAAGTTGCCGATGGAGGAATTCACAGAGCCGCTCGCCCTCGGCGATCAGTTTCTCGTCCGCACCGGGAAGCTCGTAAATGCTGAGCGCGAGTACCGAGGCGAAGCCGACGCGATTGCACGTCATGGACGAAACCACCGGCATCCGGCACTTCGCATCCGCCGGATCGACTCTTGTGACGGAGAGCAGTGCGAGGATGGCTTGGCTGGCGACTGCGGTCTGGCGCTCGTCGCCGCTGAACCGCGCGGTCTGGGCGAGAGCCAGTGCGGCGCGGGCCTGCTTCAAGTCGTGGTCGCCTTCCATCGGCTGGCGCAGCGCGGGTCGATAGCCGAACTGGAACCGCCCTTGCGGCTGATTCATCCGCGTCATCCAGTTCGAACCGTAAACGACGGCGCGAACCGCGGACTGCGTCGGTTGCGGGAATGAAGTAAGCGGTTCGAACTGCGCGAGCGGCACTTCACCGGCATTCGCAAGTGCCGGCACGGGGCTCGGACCGACTGCGGGAATGGCGGGTGGCGTTGCGGGAATCGGCGCGGTCGGCGGTACCGGAGGCTGGGCCACGCCGATCGCCAGGGTGAAGAGAATCGTCGTGGTGCCGAGAGTAGTTAGAACGCGCCGCATCGTCTGGCCTCCGTGCCTGCAACTTTCAGAAGGGGATGCTAACGGAAATGAAAAGTGAAACGCAATGTCGTTTAGCCGCGACGCGAAGTCCTCGGAGCGGAGCGTGCCAATCGTGATGCCGCGCTCCGCTCC
>JAYTUG010000047.1:0-11392 GCA_043744695.1 Gemmataceae bacterium | reverse complement strand
CCTGTGGATTCATGGGTGGTCCTTTACACCTAGCGACACACCTTGCCGGTACCCGGGATGGCATATTCTTCGAGCCATCGAACCCACAGGCGGGGAAGTTCGTAGCTTCGACCAGGCGTCGTAGGGTCTACCAACTTCGGAGCCAGTCCGCCTTGGTTCATAGGGTTTGTTCTGTAGCCTTTCTGGTACTTGTTTAGCGCCCCCACTCCGTCCCGCGTTGCGAAACTGGCGCAGCTGAACGCGGCCCAATCACCAGTGCCAACATGATGAGGGCAGCGGCGAGAACGGGTCCTCGATGCCGCCACACGGTTTTCTTGAGCCGATACAAACTCGACGGGGGGCGGGCCAGCACGGGCTCGTCGTTCAGATAGCGTTGCACGTCCGCCGCCAAAGCCGATGCCGTTTCATAGCGGCGATTGCGATCCTTCTCCAGCGCTTTCATTACGATCCAGTCGAGCTCGCCCTGGAAAAGCTGACTCAAGCGGCGCGGGTCGCTGCGGCGATTGGCGGACACTGTGGCCGCCAAGTTTCCCAGGGTGCTGATGCGCGTGCTCGGCCGAGGCGGCTCTTCTTCGCGGATGATGCGGCGGATCTCATCGAAGGCCGCGGTCCGCAGACGCTCCTGCTCACACGGCGTTGTGCTAGTCAGCAACTCATACAGCAAAATTCCCAGGGAGTATATGTCGCTGCGCGTGTCGGCATCCAGCCCGCTCATCTCCGCCTGCTCCGGGCTCATGTAGCTGGGCGTGCCGATCATCTGAGCGAAACCGGTGAACAGCGTCTTGTCCGTGAGTTGCTGGCCCATGGCCTTGGCGATGCCGAAATCGATCACCTTGGCGACCGGCGTGCCATCGTGGAGCGTGACCAAGATGTTCGATGGCTTGAGGTCGCGATGAATAATTCCTTTCTGATGGGCATGCTGCACTGCCTGGCACACTTCGAGAAACAGGCGGAGCCGCTCTTGAACAGGAAGGTGATTGTCGTCGCAGAAGTTGGTGATGGGAACGCCGCGGACCAGCTCCATGACGAAAAAAGGTCGGCCACCGGCGGTTTCGCCCGCGTCCAGGACCCGGGCGATATTCTGATGCTCCTCAGCGCAAGTGCTGGCCGTTCCGCCTCAAAACGCGCGACGACGTGGCGCGTGTCCATTCCGGGCTTCAGCTCTTTCAATGCAACCTTCCGACGCACAGGTTGCTGCTGCTCGGCCATGAAGACGACGCCGAAGCCGCCTTCTCCAACTTGCTCCAGCAGCTTGTACGGCCCGATGACGCTGCCGGGGCCTTCCTGGACGGCGAACTCGCCGGTCGCCACAGAGCAGGAGAGGGGCTTCAGAAAGCTCCGATCGTGTTCATACACGCGCAACAACGCCTGGAGCCGGTCGCGCAGCGTCGCGTTGACGCCACACACAGCATCGAGGTAGCGGCCACGAGCCTCCGGCGACTCAATATTGCGAGCCTCATTAAAGATGATTTGTTCATCGATCTGAACGGCCATCGTCAGACTCCGCAGCCGAGCATACCTACCCATAGTGGGTTGAACGCCGCCGCCGACACCTGAGGGCCTTGATGGGTGCGAGGTAAATCATCGTGGCACCGGGTTCGGCGAGATGATGTGCGGCGAGCGTCTGGTAGCAGAGCGATTTGCCGGAGGCCGTCGACGTCGAGATGACAACGTCCTTGCCATCGATACCAGACTGGATCGCATCGATCTGGTGGAGATAGAGATCACGAGTCAGAAGCTTGGCTTCGTCGGCTCTCAGCCTGCGGAGTTTGGCGGCCTTTACTACCTGTGCGCCCTGGGCGTCGTCAATTCGAGTGTTGGGCGCACCCTCTCTCCCATCGAATCATGAATGTGTGCAATGGCGGAGTCCAGATCGAAGGGTCCAGATGCCTTCAGGCCACCTGCTGAGACCGAACAGCTGACTTCGGCTTTGATTTGAGGGATATCCGAACGAAGTTGGGCACAGCACGCTTCCGCGCCTTCACGATGCTCGTAACAACCGGCGCAGTAAAAGGAGGGTGCCAGCTTTTCGGCGCGCAGGCCCCCAGGGATACGCCGGGCAAAGAATTGGGCTTCAAATTGTGTTGCACAGTTCGTCCCCAAATTGCACACCCCACGTTGTTTCATGCAAAGGATTCTGATGGACGCAAAGCAACGACTATGGTAGTATACCCTTGAAAACAAGGTCATTCGTGATGTTTTCAGGGCTTCTCAAGGCGGATTGCCAACGAGGTTGTCGTGGGTTCGAGCCCCATCACCCGCTCTGAATGAAAAGCCCAGAAGAACTAGCAGGCTGCTGACTTTCTCAAACGTCGGAAGTCGCGGCCAGAATCACGGGGGGAGCGGTTGTAAATTACAACCGATCAAACCTTCCCGGTGATCAGAATGGCCCGCCAACGTCAATTCCCGGCTACCTCTAACACGAGGCTTCCAGCCGCGCGTTCGTGAAAAGTCAGGGACGGTGCCGGCGGATACCAATACCTCTAGGTCGGCCCTAACGGTTCCCCGGAAAGCCGCGAAGCGTCCGCAGCGAACGACGATCCAAAAAGGACTCGCCGAGGCCATTGCGCTTGGGAATGGGGTTCGTTACACTTCAAAAAGTGAACCGCGGGCGACCGCGCCGCGGTTTCGTTCAATCCATGTCGGAATGCACGTCAATGCCCGCGCCTGGGGATGCAGCACCGTCAACGCAGGCGGTTGCTCCCGCGGCGGACGCGACGCCTTCTGATAGGATGTCAGGAACCGCCCCGACTCGCCCCCGTTCACGACAGGTCCGGGGCCGCCCCGGCCGAGTGATTGCATGGATTCTTTCGGCGGCAGACACGTGCGGGACGAAGGAGATTGGCTGCCCACGGGCAGCATGATGTCAGAAACCGCCCCGGCCCGCCCCCGTCGACGCGGCCGCCAAACTCGGGTTGACGCTCATCCCCGTGTACCGGGTTCTCCGCCGACTGCGGGAGGAGTTCGCCGACCTCCTCGACGACTCGCCCCCGCCGGCCATGCCGCCCACCGGATGAGGTTCGACCAATGCCCACCCCTCCCGCCGCAGGGTGCCCCAGCGCCGACACCCTGCTCGCGTTCGACCGCGGCGATCTGCCCGAACCGGACAAGGTCGCCACCGCCAATCACCTGGGTCGGTGTGCCGCGTGTCGGGACTGGTTGGCCACGGCATCCCCAATGGCGAAGGCCGACCCGCTCCTTCGCGGTATCGGCGGTCTGGCGCCCGACACCGCCATCGATCACGCCCCGGAAGGCACCCCGCCCGTGCCTCCGCGCTCGATCCAGGCGGAAACCGGCTTGTGGGGCGAAGCCCCGACGATCACTGCCGCGCCCGGGGCCTCCACCGGCGTGTTCGAGCCCGAGGAGTCCGCACCCGATCCCTGCGCCTTCGATGGCGTCGCCGATGCCGGCCTACCGCCCGAGACGTTCGGCCCCTACCGCCTGCTCGGCAAGCTGGGCGAGGGCGGGATGGGCATCGTGTACCGGGCGCACGACCCGCGGCTGAAGCGGACGGTGGCCCTCAAGATGATCCGGGCCGACCGCGCCTCGCCGGAGGAGCGGTCGCGGTTCCTGTCCGAGGCTGAGGCCGTCGCCCGGCTCGAACACCCGAACATCGTCCATATCTTCGAGCTGGGTGAGGTGGACGGGCAACCGTTCACCGCGCTGGAGTACGTGGCCGGCGGCAGCCTCGACCAGCGGATCAAGGAGACGCTTCCGGACCCCCGCACGGCCGCCCGGCTCATGATCCCAATCGCCCTGGGGATGCACGCGGCTCACGAAGTGAAGATCGTCCACCGCGACCTGAAGCCGGCCAACATTCTGCTCACCGGCGACGCGAAACGTCCACTCGATGCGTGCATCCCGAAGGTGACCGACTTCGGACTGGTGAAATTCCTCGACGCCGACGACGGCGGCGAGTCGCGGGCTCACGCGGTGATGGGCACCCCGAGCTATATGGCCCCGGAACAGGCTGAGGGCCGGGTCGACGACATCGGCCCCGCGGCGGACTTGTACGCTCTGGGGGCAATCCTTTACGAGCTGCTCACCGGCCGCCCGCCGTTCAAGGGCACGACCGTCCGCGAGACGCTGAAGCTCGTGGTCGAGCAGGAGCCGGTCCCCCCCCGCGCGCTGCAGGCGAAGACGCCCCGCGACCTGGAGACGATCTGCCTGAAGTGCCTCCAGAAATCGCCCGACCGCCGGTACGCCTCCGCCACCGCCCTGGCCGACGATCTGCAGCGGTTCCTCAACGGTGAGCCGATCGCGGCCCGCCCCGTAGGCCGAACGGAGAAGCTGTGGCGGTGGGGCAAGCGGAAGCCGGCCCTCGCGGGGCTGATCGGGTTCTCGGTCCTCGCGATGGTCGCACTGCTCGTCGGGGCGTTCTGGTTCACGTATGCCGTGGCCGACGAGCGTCGCGAGAAAGAGGTGGCGGAAGAACGGGCCGGTACCGATCGGGCCGAACGCGAAGCCGCGGATGTGCGGCGGCAGTCCGCCGAGGATCTCCAGAAGACGAACCGATACTACGCTCTCGCGACGCAGGCCCGGGAGCGGATCGTGACCCGGGAGCCGGGCTGGACCTGGCGGGCCACCGGCGACATCCGCGAGGCGGCGGGCATTGACACCCCGGCCCGCAACCCGGCCGACTTGCGGTCCGACCTCGCCGCGTGCCTTGCCGGAACCGACATCCGCGAGTCGCGCGTGGTGGCTCCGGGGTTCCACGCCCGGGTGCTGTGCTTCCACCCGAACGGCCGCTGGCTCATCCTCGCCGAGGGTCGGAGCGGGTTCGCTCTCCGCGGGTTGGATGTCGCCTTTGTGGATTGTCAGACCGGCGAGACGATCCGCAAACTCTCCTTTCCCGCGGTCCTCGTCGGCTCGCTCGCGGACCCGCGGCCCGACATGGCTTACGCGATGGCGATCAGCCCCGACGGCCGCTGGCTGGCCGTTGGAGCTCGCAGCGGGACCATCCACCGGTGGGATCTCCAGGCGAAGAACCCCGAGCCGCAGACGTGGACCCCGGAACGCGTCCCCTTCGGCAAGTCGGCCGGGTGCAGCGATCTCGCCTTCGCCCCGGATACTTCGGCCCTGTATGTCGCGACCGTGTTCGACGACGACGGAACCATCACTCGTTGGGACACCACCAACTGGAAGCAAACGGCACGATTCGAGACGAAAAAATCGGCCGGAGGGCTGGCGGTCCATCCGCACGGGGCCGCGATCTACTGCACCGGTCCCGAGTTCGTCTCGCTCGAACTCGATCCCGTCACTTTGGAGAAGAAGGCCCAGTTCGCCCGCGACCATACCGGGTCGCAAGCAATCTCCCCGGATGGCCGCATCCTGGGCATCACCCGAGGCGGAAATCTCTCGCTCTGGGACACCCGCAAGCGGGAGCCCGCCTATACCATCCGCGAAGCCAATCGCGAACGTGCCTTCGACGAGGGCGTCAATCTGCTCCGCATCAGTCCGGACGGCCGGTTGTTGGTCGCCGCTTCCGAGTTCACCCAGCACGTCTACCTCATCGACCTGGCGACCGGCGAGCGCCTAGCGAAGTGGCGGGCGGAACCCGGCACCGCCTACGTGGCGTTCGATCCGTCGTCGCGGTTCCTGGCCATCGCGGGACAAAATCGCACGACGCTTCTCGACATCGGCGGACAGCGCGAACATCGCATCGTGGCCGTGCAGCCGTACACCGTACGATCCGAGGGATTGTCTCCCGACGGCCAACTCCTCGCAACGACGGCGTCTTCGTCTCCCCAAGAGATCGACATGGCGTTCCCCGGACTCTGGAATCTGGGCGAAGCCAGCTCCCCCGAACCGTTCTGGTCGGGGGAGGGGTTTGGCGCGGCGGGATCGAATGGGTCCGTGTCGTTCGCACCGGATGGCAGCCAGATCGCCATGGTCTGCGAGGGTGAAATCAAAGTGTTCGACCGCCTGAATCGGAACGAAGTGCGCTTCTCGTTCCGACTCGACACGCTCTTGCACTGCGCGTTCGGCACCGATGGACAGCTGTGGATGATCGCCGATAAACGCGTAGTAGCCGGCCGCCCGCCGCTGAACGACAAGAACCTGCTGAGGTGGACGAACCAGACCGCAAAATTCACCGGCCTCGGGTCGATGACCTCGCTCGCCGTGGCGAAATCGTGGGTGGTCGTCGGCGGGTTGGACGGATCGCTCCGCCTGTTCCCCACCGCGATGTCGGCCACGGCAACGGAACTGGCCCCGACGAAATTCGTGAACGTCGAGCCGCGAATCGCTCTCACAGCGATCGCCCTGGCTCCGGACGGGTCCCTCGCCGTGGTCGGGAGCGATTCGGGAAAGGGGTATCTCGTCGCCCTCCCGGGTGGGACTGTCGTGGCGAAGTGGGAGGCCCACCGGGATGCCATTGCGGGTGCCGTCTTCCTCTCCCCCTGCCTATTCGCGACCGGCGGGAAGGATCGGGCCGTCCGCTTCTGGTCGTGGGACGGTCAGCAGGTCCGTGCGGTGTGGACGATCCGCACCGCCGCCGCAGTCACCTCGCTCGGGAAGTCGGCCAATGGGCACCGATTGTCCGTAACGTGCGAGGGCGAGCGAGGAGTCCACGTCTGGGATCTCGCCGCACTCGGTCGCCGGTTCGCGGAACTCGGCCTCGGGATCGACGCCCCGCAATCGTGAGCGATGCAGGAATCGAACCCCTCGGCCCGATCTCACCTCGTTACACTCTTGCAACACGATTTCGGATACTCTTCCTCCGTCGGGGCAGCGTATGCTGCCGCCATTACTCTTCGCAACCGTTACGAGGGCCGAACATGAAACGCGCGACGGCGTGGCTCCCCACGAGCCTGCTCGCGGCACTGATTGCAGTGCTGTACCTCACCCCGACCCATTCTCGCGCGGCCGACATCGGCTACGTCGAAGATTTCGCGCTGGCCAAGGATCGCGCGACGGCCCTCCAGCAACTCATCCCCGGCACCGAAGACTACTACTACTACCACGCGCTGCACGCCCTCAACACGGGCAACCACGACGCGGCCCTCGCCAACTTCAAGCCGTGGATCGAACGGCACGGGCACTCCGCCCGCGTCACCGAGATTCAAGTTCGCCACGCCCTGCTCACCTACGAGAAGAACCCGCAGGCGAGCCTCGGCTTCCTGAAATCGCATCTCGGATTGTTGTTCAACCATCAGCGCGAAGTGGTCGGGGCCATCCCGCAACTGCCGACCGTGCTCGATCCGGAACTGATCGGCCGCACTCGGCTCAAGGCCATGTCCATCTCGCGCTGGGGCAACCTCGACAACTTCGAAGACGGTGCCCTCGACTGGCTCGCGGCAGACAACCTCGACTATCCGCGTCGCCGGCATCTCATCCAGCGGCTACAGCGGCCCGATCTGACGAACCTCGCCAAGCTCATCCACGACGACATGAACTCGGAGCACGCCTCGCCGTTCGGCACGTTCCCCGTTCACATGATGCTGACGCAGGTTCAACTCGACGAACTGCTCAAGCTTCGCCCGGCCCTCATCAACGACGGGAACTTCGTCCGCGCCTACGTGAGCAAACTCTGCCCCGGCGCCGACTCGGACTGGAAGCGCGACCGCGCCATCGCCCGCGAATATCTCGGAAAGCTCGAGAAGTTCGCGAACCCGCTGCCGCCGGTCCACAATGCGTTGAAGGCTCAGGTGCTGTTCCATCGGCTCGCGCTCGATCGCGCCGACGGCACCTACGACAAGCCGCGCTTCCTCGCGTACCTCCAGTTGCCGCGCCATCAGCCTTACATGTCCAACGCCTGGAATAGCCGCGTGGAGTCGCAGCAGTTCCCCGCGAACCTGGACATCGACTTCAGCCCGCACACGCTGCTCGCTCCACCGAAGGCCGATGAGGAACTCGTTCGCAGCTACCTGAAGCACTTCCTCGTCGACTCCGCGAACACCGGCGAGTACGAGCCGTACATCGACAACACCTGGCTGGTGCATCTGTTCGCGGAAACGAAGGTCGAGAACGCCATCGGCGACCCGGAAACGTGGGCGTCCAAGCTGCCGCCCGATCTCTTCGCGCGGCTCAAGGACCGCATCGACCTCGACTTCGCCTACACGAACAAGACCGACTTCGCGACCGACGAACCGGTGAAGCTCGACCTCTTCATCAAGAATGCGCCGACGCTTCTCGTCAAAGTCTTCGAGGTGAACACGACCAACTTCTACCGCGCTCAACTGAAGGAAGTAGACACGGACGTGAACCTCGATGGCCTCGTGGCCAACGTGGAGCAGTCGCACAAGTCGGACGCGCCGCCGCTTCGCCGCGTGGCCAAGAGCTTCGACTTCCCGCAACTCACGAAGCCCGGCGTCTACGTCATCGACTTCATCGGCAACGGCAAGAGTAGCCGTGCTCTGATCCGCAAGGGCCGTTTGAAGCCGCTCGTGTCCACCGGCACCGCCGGCCAGAACATCACGGTCGTGGACGAAGCGAGCAAGCCCGTGCCCGAGGCCATCGTGTGGCTCTCCGGCGTCGAATACAAGTGCGACAAGCAGGGCAAGGCGATCCTGCCGTACAGCGCGCAGCCGGGCCGCCGGCCGGTCGTGATCTCGCGCGGCGACTTCGCTTGCTTCGACACCATCGAGCACCAACCCGAGAACTACCGCTTCGCGGTGGGCCTCCACGTCGATCGCGAGAGCCTGCTGACCCAACGGCCGACGCAACTCATCGTGCGCCCAGCGCTCTTCCTCAACGGCTTGCCCGTCTCCGTCAAGATCCTCGAAGAGGTGAAGCTCCGCATCACCTCGGTCGATCACTCGGGCATCGCGTCTTCGACCGAAGTCCCGGATTTCAAGCTGTTCGAGGATCGCGAATCGACGCACGAGTTCCGCACGCCGGGTCGCCTGCACAAGCTCGGCGTCACGCTGTCCGCGAAGGTCAAGAGCCTCAACGCCGGCAAGCACATCGACCTCGCAGTGTCCGAGACGTTCGCCCTGAATGAGATCGAACGCACCGACAAGATCGAAGATCTGCACCTGGCGAAGTTCGGCCCGAACTTCGCGATCGAACTGCTCGGCCGCACCGGCGAGTTCAAACCCGATCGCCCCGTGCAGGTCTCGTTCAAGCACCGCGACTTCAAGGAACTGATCGGCGCCACGCTCAAGACCGACCCGATGGGCCGCGTGATTCTCGGGCCACTGGCGGACATCACGGTGATGAGCGCCGTTGGGCCAGAAGGGACGACGCACACGTGGAACCTGCCGCTCGATCGGCACACGTTCCGCTCGGTGCTTCACGTGAAGGCCGGGGAGACGGTCACGGTGCCGTACCTCGGTTCGGGTGAGAAGCCGACCCGCGGCGAGTTCGCCTTGCTCGAAATGCGCGGCACCACGTTCGTCTCGGACAAGTTCGAGTCGCTCGCCATTAAAGACGGCCTGCTCGAAGCGAAGGGCCTTCCCGCCGGCGACTACGACCTGTGGCAGAAGGTGAGCGGCGAGAAGATCCGCATCCGCATCACGGACGGCCCCGCGGTTGCCGGGTATCTGCTCGGCAAACTGCGGAACCTCGAAGTGCCAGGACTCAAGCCGACTCAGATCGCGTCCATCACCGCGAACGACGACATCGTGGTGGTGAAGCTGAAGGACGCGAACCGCTTCGCGCGGGTCCACGTCTTCGCGACTCGGTACCTGCCGGCGTTTAACGCCTTTGCCAACCTCGGCAAGGTTCGCGATGCCGAGCTTTCCGGCAACGTGCCGACGCGGCCCGAGAGCGTCTACCTCACCGGCCGCAACATCGGCGACGAGTACCGCTACGTCCTCGATCGACGCGGCATGAGGAAGTATCCGGGCAACATGCTCGACCGCCCGCAGATGCTCCTCAACCCGTGGGCAATTCGCTCCACCGAGACCGGCGAACAACTCGCGCAAGGCGGCGACATGTTCCGCCCCAAAGGGGAGGCCGCCCCGAGCGCCGCTCTTCCCTCGCTACCGCCGCTCAGTGAAACGAGCTGGGCCAACGCCACGGCCGGTGCCGACTTCGCGCACCTCGATTACCTCGCCGACCCCGCCGTGCAGTTGCTCAACCTCGAAGCCGACAAAGACGGCGTCGTCCGCATCGAGCGCAAGAAACTCGGCTCGCACGCCATGCTCCAGGTCGTCGCGGTCGATCCGCTTTCGACCACGGTTCGCACGGTGAGCTTGAACGAGCAGCCGACGGCGTTCGTCGATTTGCGCTTGAAGGACGGCCTCAACCCGGCCGAGCACTTCACGCAGCAGAAGCAAGTGACCGTGCTCGGCAAGGATCAGCCGTTCGTGCTCAACGACGTGGTGGCGAGCCGCTTCGAGGCTTACGACAGCCTGCCCAAGCTGTACACGCTGTACAGCACGTTGTCGCACGATCCGAAGCTGGCCGAGTTTTCGTTCATCCTCACGTGGCCGAAGTTGAAGGACGCCGAGAAGCGGACGCTGTACTCGAAGTTCGCGTGCCACGAGTTGAGCTTCTTCCTGTGGAAGAAGGACCGCGCGTTCTTCGATTCGTTCGTGAAGGCGTACCTCGCGAACAAGAAGGACAAGACCTTCCTCGATCACTGGCTGCTCGGCAGCGACGTGGCGACGTACATGGAACCGTGGCGGCACGGGCGGCTGAACACGGTGGAGCGCGTGCTGCTCTCGCGGCGCATCGCGGGCGAACCGGCGCTCACGGCCCGGCACCTCGGCGACCTCTTCGCGATTCTGCCGCCGCGCCTCGACCGCGAAATCATGCTCTTCGACACCGCCGTCCAGACCAGCGAGTTGAACGCCGACGTGAGCGCGATCGGGAAGAAAATGGACGAGATGAAGCGGATGCCAGCCGATTCGGTGGTGATGGGCGGCTCTGAGAAGCCGGCCTCGGGCCCGAGCGGCGGTGCCGTTGCCACGTCCGCGTCACCCCCTCCGGGGATGTCGGCCCCGCAGGCCAAGGCCCCGGCCAGCGACGATGCCGACAAGCAGAAGAGGGAGAGGGCCACGCGCAAGGACGGTAAAGGCGACCGCAAGGAACAGTTCTTTGCCAACGGGTTGAACGCCGCCGAAGCCGAATCCTTCTTCGAAGACGATCGACAGACCAATCTCGGGCTGGTTCGCCAACTGTATCGCAAGCTCGACCCGACCATGGAGTGGGCCGAGAACAATTATTACAAGCTCCGCATCGCCGAGCAGCACGCGGGCCTGATCTCGGTCGGGCCGTTCTGGGTCGATTACGCCCGGCACGACGACAAGAGCCCGTTCCTCTCGCGGCACCTCGCCGACGCTTCGCGCAACTTCACCGAGATGATGTTTGCACTCGCGGTCACCGATCTGCCGTTCGAACCGGCGAAGCACCTCGTCGCCTTCGAGAACGGCAAAATGAACCTCGGCCCGGCGAGCCCGATCATCGCCTTCCACGAAGAGGTTCGCCGCACCGAAGCTCCGGA
>JAYTUG010000046.1:0-2907 GCA_043744695.1 Gemmataceae bacterium | reverse complement strand
TCGCATCGGCATGGCGACCTCTCCCCCGCAGAGCCGGGGGAGAGGTGTGAGCCCCCGGTTCGCCTTGCAGGCACCATCGAGAGGTGGGCCTCCTGATGCCGCCGCTTCTCGATGTTCGCGATTTGGAAGCGGGGTACGGCGCGATCAACGTGCTGCATCGCATCTCGCTCACCGTGGAGCCCGGTGAGATCGTCGCCATGATCGGCGCGAACGGGGCCGGCAAGACCACGACGCTCATGTGCCTGTCGGGCATCGTGAAGGCACGGGCCGGTTCGATCGCGTTCGCGGGCCAGGATCTCGTTGCGGATCGCGTTCCCGCCCATCAGGTGGTTCGCCTGGGGCTCGCGCAATCGCCGGAGGGCCGCAAGATCTTCCCGCGACTCACCGTGCTCGAGAACCTTCAGATGGGAGCGTACACGCGCTCCGATTCGGGGGGCATCGCCGACGACATCGAGAAGTCGTTCAAGATGTTCCCCATCCTGCGGGAGCGGCAGAACCAGGCCGGCGGGCTGCTCTCCGGTGGGCAGCAACAGATGCTGGCCATCGCCCGGGCACTCATGGCCCGACCGAAGTTGCTGCTGTTGGACGAACCTTCGCTCGGCCTCGCGCCGCAAATCGTGGTTCAGATTTTCGACGTGATTAAAGAACTGAATCGCCAGGGCGTCTCGGTGCTGCTCGTGGAGCAGAACGCCCGCATGGCATTAAAAGTGGCCCATCGGGGCTACGTTCTCGAAACGGGCCGCATCACCTTCTCCGACAAGGCCGACGTGCTTCTGCACGATCCGCGCATTCGGGCTGCGTACTTGGGGGAAGCGTGACGCCCGCTCTCACGGGTTCTCCCAGACAATCGTGACGCGGGAAACGGGACCGTGAGGCCGCAGGCAGACGTGGCTCATCGGGTCGGACGTGTCCTTGGCGGGCTCGATCACGATGTAACTGGGATAAACGCGGAGGCCCGTCACGGGATGGTGCAGGCTCAGATACACCTCGCCGTTCGCATCGGGCACCACGTCGGTGAGCGTGATGCGGTTCGATGCGGTCGCACCCCACTTTGCCGATCCCTTCAATACGAACGAACGCGGCCGATCCAACGCGAAGATCACGACCGGTTGTCCGCCTTCCTTCAACCGCGCGATCGGCTTGGCCATTGGCAATTTGCTCCACCGATCGATCGCGGCCGGGCTGCGGCATACGACCCAACCCACGTTGTACCACCACGAATACTTCGCGAGTTCGGCATCGGAACACTCACCGAGCGAACGGCCGTTCAAGCGTCCATCGCGCATTTCGCAAAACGAATATTCCATGCCCGCGTCGTGGTCGAGGCCGCCGAGATAGGCTCGATCCGTGAGCATGGGAAGCAGCGCGGTCCAGTTCCAGCCGGGGTGGTGGTCCGTCGTTTCGTCCCAAAGGATTCGGGCCTCGGGCGTCGTTTGCTCCTTCAGCGCGGCAACCAGTGCGAGTTGTTCGCTCGTGAAGCCGATGTCGAGCGGTTCGGTTCGGAGTGAGGCGGCGCGAGCAAGCGGCCGCTCGGAGCCATCGCACCAGGCGAGGAACGCGAGGGTCGCGACGGCGAGGATCGCACTCCCACTCGCGCAGTGGCCGCGTTCGAGCACCTTCCAGATTCCGAAGGCTGCGGGAAGTGCGAGGAAGCCAGCCGCGAGCGGCGCGAGCCGTTCGGGCACGTCCACCGGAACGCGAGGCCAGGCGGCGAGTAGGCGCGCCACGGCGACCGCCATCGCACTCGTCACCAGCATCAGCCCCGCGCCGCAGCGGCTACCGGATCGCCACATCCCGACGATTCCAATTGCCCCGGCCACCGCCAGCACGCCGCCGAGCGGCAAGTAGCCGGCCAGCGCGAAGTAATCCCCCGGCCCGCCGAGTACGGCCTGCCATTCGGGGAGCGGGATGTGATCGCTCGCCGAGGGTTGCCTGAGCCACCAATAGCGACCCCAGTCGGAGAGCCACCAGAGATTGGGGGCAATGCCAGCCGCCACGATTCCGAGCAATCCGAGGTGCCAGGCGAGTTCGCGACGCGGTGCCAACACGACGTAGTAGCCGATCACGATTGGAGCGAGGCTGATCCAAAGCACGGGATGAGCGTACCATCCCGCGATTGAAACGCCAGCCAGCACGATCCAGCTATCGACTCCGAACCAGCGCGCGTACCGCACGAGCCACGACGAGAAGACGATGAGGCTCAGCCCGCCCATGAGGAAGTCGAACTCGCCTTCTACGATTAACCTGCGAACCGGTCCGGACCAGCCGATCAGCATACCGAAAACGCCACTGAGCACGGACGCTCCGGCCGGCAGGCCGACGCCGCGGCCAGCGATCACGAATGCCAGTGGGATGAGTAGCAAGCAACTGAAGAGGCCGAGTTTGTAGGCACCGGGCCGGTATTCGCCGCCAGCCAGTGTGAGGAAGAGTTCCGCAGGGCGGCATCCGCCATCGAAGACGGGAGTCTTCGGGTACCCGGCCTGGAAATTCGGATCGTAGCACGTGGTGCTGCCGGTGAGGTGGAAGTTCTCGGCCCCGAGCGTGCCGTGATAGAGGTGCAGCGGATGCCGGCCGGACAGAATCGGGCGGTCGTCGAGAACGGCGGCCAACGTGCGCTCCGGGCTGAACGCGGCGAGGGCCAATCCAGCCTGCGCAAGCACCAACCCCACGACCGCAAGGAGCCAGCGCGGCCGATGGCGGAACCCATCCGTGGGCATCTCGTCCATGAAATCAACCTGGTGTCGTGTTCAACCGCGAAAGGGTAGCCGGAAGGATCGAGTTGAGGCAAGAGAACAATCACCGTGGCACGCCCTGCGATTCGGGTGTGCCACTGGAAGTAGGCACTCTGACCCTCTCCCCGCTGGGGTGTGGGTGGTTCGCTAACTGCCCATGCAGTTCGCGAACCGG
>JAYTUG010000045.1:0-11412 GCA_043744695.1 Gemmataceae bacterium | reverse complement strand
GTGATCGCCAAGACCGGCGACGCCAAGAAGGACTTCACCCGGCTCGACCTGGCGAACGCGATTGCCACGAGTGAGAACCCGCTGACGGCCCGCGTGATCGTGAACCGCGTGTGGGCCTGGCACTTCGGCCGCGGCATCGTGAACACGCCCAGCAACTTCGGCAAACTCGGCGACGCCCCCAGCCACCCGGAACTCCTCGACTACCTCGCCGTTGAGTTCGTTAAACACGGCTGGAGCATCAAGTGGCTGCACCGCGAGATCATGAAGTCCACGGCATATCAGTTGTCGAGCGACTCGCCGCTTGCGGCTTCGCGATCCGATCAGGCGAACGTGTTTCTGTGGCGCGGCACCCGCAAGCGCCTCGATGTCGAAGCGTGGCGCGATTCACTCCTCGTGATCAGCGGCAACCTCGACGAGAAGGAAGGCGGCCCGACCTTCGACCTGAAGGACGCGAATTCCAAGCGGCGCACGGTGTATGCGAAGGTGAGCCGTCACGAACTGGACGGCCTGTTGCGGCTCTTCGACTTCCCGGATGCGAACGTGACGGCCGATAAACGCAGCGTGACGACCGTACCGCAGCAGCAGTTGTTCGCACTCAACAGCGACTTCATGGTAAATCAGGCGAAGGCTTTCTCCCTCCGCGTTTCCAAGATGGGTTCCACGGATGAGGACCGCATCAACGCGGCGTATCGTCTGGCGTTCAACCGGTTGCCCGCCCCGCGCGAGTTGTCGATCGGCGCGTCGTACCTGAAGTTGCCGGCAAAGCCCGACGACAAGCTGACTCGCTGGGAACAGTATGCCCAGGCCCTGTTGGCGAGCAATGAAGTGATGTACGTGGATTGATGCCGCTTGCGGCTTCGCGATGACGGCGGATATCATTGCAGTGCAGAAACGGGAGGCCACCGCATGACCGCGACACTCGACATCACCGAACAGGAACTGGAGACGCTCTACGAACGGCTCGCGAACGAGTACTGCCGCGACTTGCCCTTGGAGCACTTCATGGAATCCACGGACCAAGCGAACCAACGCAAGATCACGCTGGAAAGCCTCGACCTTGTGACTGCTCAGTGGCCCGAGTTCCAGGTGTTCAGCGAGTTGCTCAT
This sequence comes from Gemmataceae bacterium, assembly GCA_043744695.1. Classification (GTDB taxonomy): domain Bacteria; phylum Planctomycetota; class Planctomycetia; order Gemmatales; family Gemmataceae; genus Urbifossiella. Next base: position 10,306 of record JAYTUG010000045.1, on the reverse strand, counting down.
CCTCTACCCGCTGACCGACGCCGACTTGAAGAAGCCGACCCGCGTCTGCCCCGACAACATGGTGATCGTCCACGACGAACCGATCAAGGCGAAGGGATCTTTCAACGTTCCGCTGCAACCCGCGGGGCCGACGCTGATTCTCGAATACGTTTCAACGGAGAACAAACGCAAGGACTACGTCGACAATCGCCGTCGCTATGCGAACGATCTTCAGGTGCCGTACTACCTGCTGTTCGAACCCGAGGCGCAGAAGCTGACGGTATTCAAACTCTCCGGCAAGAAGTACGTCGCGGTGAAGCCGAACCCAGCTGATCGATTGGAAATCCCGCCGCTGAAGTTGGAAGTGGCGATCCTCGACGGCTGGGTGCGGTTCTGGTTCGAGGGCGGACTGCTGCCGCTGCCCGGCGACCTCATGAAGGAACGCGACGCCGCGAAAGCGGAGAACGAGGAGCTGAAGAAGGAAATCGCTATGCTGAAAGATGCTTCAAGGAGCTAATGATGTCCCAGATCCTTGCCGATGCCGAACTGGCCCTTCAACTTGCGGCCGCGACCGGTCCGGTTCAGATCGTGAACGCGGAGGGGAAAACCCTCGCGGTCTGTATGCCGTCCCAGGCTCGTTCGCGGCCGTACACGCCGGAGGAACTTGCGATTCGACGCAAGCAAGTTGCCGAAACGCGAGCCGAGTTCCAAGCCCACCCGGAGAGGTTCAAAACGCTTCGACAGATCATGGAAAAGCTGAACGGCGTTGCCGGAGAAGGGTCGTGACGTTCTCGATCTTCTGGAAGCCCGATGCGGAGGAGCATCTTGCAGCCGTCTGGCTGTCAGCGCCGGACCGCAATGCGGTCACTCGCGATGCCCACGAACTCGAACTGGTTCTGGAAGTGTTCCCAAGTGCCGTCGGTGAAGTCTCGTTCGATACGGTCCGAGAGTACACATTCGGTTCGCTGACTGTCGAGTACGAGGTTTATGAGCAGGAGAAGCAGGTGCTCATCATGGATGTCTGGAGTGCAGCCAGCGGCCGACCCGAAGTGACCGGTAACTGATCCTATGATTCTGGTTGGAGGGCGAGTTGCTGCCGCTGCCCGGCGACCTGTTGAAGGAACGCGACGCGGCCAAAGCGGAGATCGAGAAGTTAAAAGCGGAAATCGCTATGCTGAAGGCCGCCCATGTGCGTTAGAATTGAAGTCGCCCTGAAGGAGTGCGCCATGATTCAGATAGTTGCGAATGCCGAGATGGTCCAGCAATTGTCCACGGCCAGCGGACCTGTACAAGTCGTGGACGATCAGGGACGCATGATCGGCTATTGCATGGCGGTGAAGCCCGCCGCTACGTCCGCCTATTCGCCGGAGTACATTGAAGCACGCCGCAAGGCGCTGGCATCGGTTCGCGAGCAAGTCCGAACCAACCCCCGGAGCGGGAAGCCGCTCAAGGAGATCATGGCGAACTTGAACCGGCTCGCGGGAGAAGGGTCGTGAAGTTCTACGAGTCGATTTGGATGCCGCGTGCGGAGAATCACTTGGCTGAACTCTGGATGGCGGCTCCGGATCGCAATGCCGTCACACATGCAGCAAGCGCTATCGATGCGGACTTGGAGGTGCTGCCGAACTCGGTCGGCAAGCAGGTGTTCGATACGGTTCGCGAGCATTCCAATGCCGTGTTGTCGGTGGAATTCGAAGTGGTCGAGGAAAATCGGTACGTGTACGTCTTGGATGTGTGGGGCACCAAGACCGGCAAACCCGACCCAACCGGGAATTGAGCACTGCAGCTGGGTGGCCGGCGCGGCTTGGTTCGAGGTCGCACTGCCGCTTCCCGGCGACCTCTTGAAGGAACGCGACGCCGCAAAAGCGGAGAACGAGGAGTTGAAGAAGGAAATCGCCCGGTTGAAGGCCGCGCGGAATGGCGCACCTTGAAGCGGGGCTGCTCAGGCAATGTTGGCGAGCAATGAATTGATGTACTTGGATTGAGAAGTTGCTTACGGTCACGCGGTGATAACCGATGCCCTGTCTGCACCTATGCGTGGAGCATGTGAAGAAAAGAAGTGTGCCGTCCCGACGAATAGCAGGAACTGAACCTCAACACGGAGAAGTTGCAATGGACAATCTGACCCCGCTGGCGAAGCCCAGTAAGCTCGATCTTTTGCATAAAGGGATCTATCCTGCAATTGCTATTCTGATCGCTATCTGTGGCGTCGCAGCCGTCGTACATTTTAACCTGAGTAACTTGGACAAGCAGAGACAGCTCGACAGCCTCCAGAGCGAAATGAAGACCTTGAAGGAACAGCAAATGGCATCGGACAGGCATCTTCAAGCGCAATCGAAGCAAGCGGAAGAAGCCGCCCACCAATTGCGTGTCGCGATCTGTAAGCAATACGTGTCTCAGAGCAGGGAGATGGAGGATATGACCACATTACGTAATAAGGCTTCTTATGCTCTTCTCGCTGCAGCACATGAGCAACGTGACATTCGGCGGTTCGGTGAAGAGAACTCAAAGTTGATGTGGAACAAAGCGAAGAAGCAGGCTGAGAAGGAGCTGAATACAAAAGTCATAAACTGGGGTGATATTTAATCATATTGCTTCTCGCAGCAATACAAGGTGGGCGGTGCCACCCTACGAAGGGGTTCACATATGTTCACGCGTCGTCATCTGCTCGCACGTTCCGGCACCGGGCTCGGCATGCTCGCCCTCGCCGCGATGGAAGCGCCGGCGGCTCGCGCCGCCAATCCGCTGGCGCCGAAGGTCGCGCACTTCCCCGCCAAGGCCAAGCACGTCATCCACCTGTTCATGAACGGCGGGCCGAGCCAGGTCGATACCTTCGACCCGAAGCCCGCCCTCGAGAAATACCACGGCCAGCAGCCCAAGGCCGCAGGGCTCAAGACCGAACGAAAGACCGGCGGGCTCTTCAAGTCGCCGTTCAAGTTCAACAAGTGCGGCCAATCGGGCATCGAAGTGTCTGAAATCTTCCCCGAGATCGGCAAGCAGATCGACGACATCTGCGTCATCCGTTCCATGCACACGGACATCCCCAACCACGAGCCCGGCCTGCTGCTCATGACCTGCGGCAACACGCAGGCCATCCGACCCAGCATGGGCTCCTGGCTGCAATATGGCCTCGGCACCGAGAACCAGAACCTGCCGGGGTTCGTCGTGATGTGCCCCGGTAAGCCGGTCGTCGGCCCGGCCCTATGGAGCAACAGCTTCCTCCCCGGCGTGTTCCAGGGCTGCCACATTCAGAACCTCGACCCGAAGCGCGTGATCGAGCACATTCAGAACCGTTACATCGGGGCGACCACGCAGCGCGAACAACTCGACCTGCTCAACGAACTCAACAAGATGCACCTCGACACCCGCAACGGCGACGACCAACTCGATTCGCGCATTCAGTCGCTCGAGATGGCCTTCCGCATGCAGACGGAAGCGACCGAGGCGTTCGACGTGTCGAAGGAGCCGGTGAAGGTTCGCGACAGTTATGGTCGCGGTTACTTTCCCGATGCCTGCCTCGCGGCCCGGCGGCTCGTGGAACGCGGCGTTCGCATGGTGCAGGTCTTCTACGGCAGCGGTCAACCGTGGGACGATCACGGCGACCTCGAGAAGGGCCACCGCGCGAAAGCCAAGGACAGCGACAAGGCGATTGCCGCACTTTTGAAGGACTTGAAGGCGAGGGGCCTGCTGGATGAAACGCTGGTTCTGTGGGGCGGCGAGTTCGGCCGCACGCCGACGAGCGAAGGCGCGAGCGGCCGCGACCACAACAATCACGGCTTCTGCGTCTGGCTGGCCGGCGGCGGCGTGAAGGGCGGCATGACCTACGGCCAATCGGACGAGTTCGGCTTCGCCGCGATGGAGAACAAAGTTCACGTTCACGATCTGCACGCCACGATCCTGCACCTCATGGGCATCGACCACGAGAAGCTGACCTACCGCTACTCCGGCCGCGACTTCCGCCTGACGGACGTTTACGGCACCGTGGTGAAGGACATCATTCGGTGACGACTCTTCCCGGCGACATCACCTCGCCACTTTGACTTGCGCGAAGCGGAAGACTTTGCCGCGACAGAGGTAGCCGGGGCGCACTTCGTCGATCACCGTGCCCGAAGGTTCGCCCGAATCGCCGACCACCTCGACGGCCTCCATCGTCTCTGGATCGAAGGCCTCACCGAGACAGTCTAAAGGCTCGAGGTCCAGTTCCGGCAGCAGCTTTTCGACGCGTCGGAGGCTCATCGCATACCCATCGGCGGCTGCCGCGACTTGCTGGCGCAGTTTGTCCTGGACGGGTTGGGAAACTTCCCTGGGCCGCGACCCGAACAATCGCGCGAGGAATCCCGGTGCCGGCGGACTCAGTTCCTCGAAGAGGGGTTCGACGTTCTCGCGGAATTTTTCCATCTGGCGGTGCGAGAGGGTCAGGGCATCCGCAATGTCGATGATGGCTTTAGCAAAGGGGCGGAGGGCGTCGCTGCTCTCGGGTTGCTGGGCCGTCGCAAGCAGCTTGAGAATTTCGGCGTTCTGTTCGACGGCGGTTCGCGCCGCCCGCGTCTGCATGTTCACTTCGTGCCGCAGGGCCGTGAACTGGCCGACGAGCGCGAACAGATCGACCGACTCCAGCGACTGTGCGGGTTGCGGATCGTGCTGCGCCAAATCCGCGAGCCAGACGCGGAAGTCGGCGAGAATGGCGTCGATCGCGGTGGGTGTCAGGGCGGGGGAATCACCGTGGCCAAGATCAGTTTCAGGCCCGCCCGTTTCCGCCGCGTCCGACATGCCGCTTCCTCGATAATGGATTCGATCGTGTCTTCCTTACCCGCTTCGAACAGCCGATAGCGGGTGCGACCATCCAGATCCTTGATCTTCTCGTAAGCCGCCCGCACGGCCGCAAATTGCACTGGATGCTGCTCCGGAGCGAACTCGCGGGCCAGGCTCAGATAGCGTTGTCGAATCGCGCCATCGTCCGCATCGGGCGGCACGCCGAGAACAGTGTACGGGTCCGGCATCGTTAACCCCTCCCGAAGAAGGAACTGAACATCTCGTCGAGCGCGGGCATGGCCACCTGCTTGAGCAACTCATCGATTCGCACGACGATCGCTCGATGTCGCGGTTCCGACGACGCCTCGGCGAGTTGCTTCGCACGGAGAAGACGTTGCTCCGTGTAGTATTCGCGTTCGCGGGTGGCGAGCCCCATCTCCGAACGCATGAGCAGGAAGTGCGGGTTCTTCGGGAACCGGCCGATGCAGTGATCGGCATAGCGTTTGAGGTGCTTCCAGGCCTTTTCCCAGAAGAGCGAATTCGCCAGCATCTCGAAGTCGATCTCGAGAGCCGTGGCCGCGAACGTGCGGAGTGCTAGGTCCAGAATCTTCGTCTTGTGCGTCTTCCGGCCCCGGTAGTCGACGTGCTCGAGGCCGTAGTTCTCGTAGCAGGAAATCAAACGCGCCACTTCGCCGGGCGTGGGATGTTGCTTCTGAAGTTCGGCGGCATAATGGGCGTCCGCGAGCTTCTTCTCGGCCGGTTTCAGCTTCGCAAGTTGCGAATCGACCATGATGCGATAAGCCGCGGAAAGTCGGTGACCCGGCGCACCCAGCGCCCGCTCGCGGAGCGGAGCGCTCGACTCGGGCTTCTTCAACTTTAAGAACGCGACGGACCGCAACGCATCCGTGGCCGCGAACAGTTCTTCTTCCAGAAGTGCCCGATGACGTTCGTAAATCACTTCGACTTCCGCGGCGTTCCCATCCATGAGTGCCCGGCGAGCCCGCGCCGAGACGGCCACCGAACACTTCACGCGAACGACTTGATCGAGCGGATTGAGCGAACCGGCACGGAGGAATAAGTCCGATGCCTCGGCTGCCTGACCCTGCGCCAAGAGGAGCGAACCGAGGGCGATGAGGGCCTGGAGGTCGTTCGGTTGATGTTGGAGGAACTGCCGCGCCGCGGCGACCGCTTCGTCGGGCTTCTCGGCGGCTTCGAGTGCCCGGAACAGATCGCGGGCCGGGCGGGACCAGTCGGGGGCCAGCTGGGCCGCCTTGCGAAAACAATCCAGCGACGAAGGCTGGAGCGGCTTCGGCTTCTTCGCTCGGAACTTCCCGGGGAGCAGATCGAAAAGATCCTCGCCACCATCCCCCAGGAGTTCCGCGACGCGCTCGGCGTTGTCCCCCATCTGCAGCCAGACCGTGGCGCGGGCTCGCGCGAGAATCGCCGCCGGCCAGCCCGGCGGACTCCCGGCCAGCCAGTCGTCGAACTTCTTCCAAAACGCATGTGCCATCTCGTGGTTTTCGCCCTGCTCGCCGATGAGGGCTTGGAGCTTGTAGAAATTCGGGTCGTCCGTCGGGTTGCCGAAGAGCTTGCGGTAGCGAGCCAGATCTTCCGGCTGGCCCTGTTGTAGGATCGCGTGATAGAGGCAGTTCCCGAGCCGTGCGAGGATCTGAGGCTGCTCGGCCTTCAAGTTTTGAACGAGCGGCTCGGCGATTCGGAAGACCGGTGACAGAGCCTTGTCGCGGCCGAGGTGCCGGGCGATGTCGCGGAGTTGCGCCACTAGATGCGATGCGTTCAGCTTCTCGTAATGTTTGCGAGCTTCGGTGGCGAGCGCCAGCGTCTGTGTGGCCTTCCAGTTCGAATCGACGATGCCGCGATAAGGGGCCGCGAGGCGGAACGGGAGCCGCGTCGAATCGAGGCGTGCGAAGTTCTCGGCGGCTCGAGCATCATCGTTGGCCGCATGAGCCAGCAACCCGCGAAGGAGGACCTTCCACTCCAAGAAGGGCGAGCGCAGCCCGATCGGTTCCAATGCCGACCGAACGACATCGTCTTTCCCAGTTTCGTAGTGGCGGAAAGCCAGTAGCACGGCGTCGAAGCCGGCGTGCAGATCGTCTGGAAGGAAGTCCTTCACCTGAACTCGAAGTGCGCGATCGGAGGCATGACCGAGTACGTGTGGCCGTGCGTCGTCGTCGGCCCGCAGGAGTGCGTCTGCGAGCCGCCCGCCTCGCGCCAGCAGGCACGCCCGCTCCGCGACCCACGCCGGCTCGTGCGAGTCGATCCGATCGGCGACTTCCATCGCGCGGTTGAAGTCCGTTGCCGAATTGTGTTCGGCGAAGTGAGCCGCCGCCGCAACGATCGCCTGCTTGAGTAGGGCGAGATTCTCGGCACTGGACGTGCTGGCGTAAAGTTCCTGGGCCAGTGCAAGAGCCGCCGAGAATTCGCGAACGTGGAGGTGCTGTTGAACCCGCTCGCCGGGAGGCAGCGGAGGTGCGATTGGGGCTTTCTTCCTTGCCACGGCCGGCCTCGCGGGAGAACTGTTCGGTTTCCGTACTATATCCAAAAACCACTGAGCGTACCGTCGAAACGCCGAAAGCCGAACGCACCATGAGCGACCGCCAGCTTCACCTCCTCTCGCCTTATCGGATGCCGACCACGTACCCGCTTCAACTGTCGGGCGACGAAGCGGCTTCGTGGCTGAACGGCTACCTTTCGCTGTGGCACCCGGCCGCTCTCTCCTTGGCCGGGCAGGCACCTCAAACTTCGAACACCTACGACCACGACATGCCGGGCGCGGGCTTCGTCTACTGCGTGCCGCAAGGGCCGCACTTGTATCAGCCCGACGACTGGGCGGAGCGCGTGCTCGCCGCCGGCGCGGTTCGCTATCCTTCGTCCACGGATCGCTCCGAGAGCGTCGAGTTCCTCAAGACGGCACTGCGCGAAAAAGACGCCGCCAGCCCGCTCTTGGATGCACCCGAAGAGATCGTGCGGCTCTTCGCTGGATTGGGGTTGGGTTACTTGCTCGTCGATTCTCTGTTCGAAGCGATGGACCACGAGAAGCTCCTCGACGCCTCCGGCTTCTGGTCCGACGTAACCGCGGCCGTCGAAGCGGCGACCCAAAACGCGGACTACCAACTTCACTTGAAGGCCGCCGCGGAGAAGCTTCAGGTCGCGCGCGAGCAACTCTCCTGCAGTTCCATCTACTGGCTCGACTGGGTGCTCGTGCAACCCAAGGAGTTGAACGCGCCGTGGCCCGAGTCGCTGGCCAAGGGCATCCCGCTCACGCTGCTCGCCTCGGGTGAAACCTTGGAGAAACTCCGCGAGCAGGCACCCGAGCGATTCGCGGAGTTGAAGGCCAAGATCATCCCCGATCTGCCGGCGAGCGTCGATCTCTGCTGCGGCTCGTACCGCGAACGCGACGATGCCTTACTGCCGTTCGAATCGCAACTCTGGAACCTGCGCAAGGCCCGGCAAACCGTGAAGGATCTCTTCGGCGTCGAGACTGCGGTTTACGCCCGGCAGAAGAGCGCGTTCCATCCGCAGTTGCCGTCGTGGCTTCAGCACGTGGGCTTTAAGCACGCGGTACTCGTGAGCTTCGATAGCGCCACGATCCCGACGCTGCGCGGCACCGCTGCCAACTGGCCGGGGCCGGACGGCAAGGCCGTGGATGCATTCACGCGAACGCCCCTGCCGGCTCACGACCCGCACACTTTCTTCAACCTCGTCTACCATTTGCGCGAGGCGATCTCGCAAGATGCCGCGCCGACGATCGCGCTCATTCACAAAGGCTCGCCGCCGTTCTCCGTTTACCGCGACCTGCTCGCCCTCGCGGACCTCGCCCCGGTTCTCGGCAACTGGATCGGCCTCGGCCGCTACTTCACCGACGCCGTCACCGGCGACTACATCGGAAGCCAGCAGGCGGACGACTTCTTCGCCGACTACCTCGACGACCGCGTGACCAACGGCCACCGCCCCGATCCGGTCAGTGCCTTCCCCCGGCACCTGCGATTGCGGCGGAAGCTCGACTCGGCGTTCACGCTCGCCGCACTCCATCGCAGCCTCACGCCCAACCCCGGCCCCGAAGATGCTGACAGTTCGAACGCGCTCGCGGACCTTGAAACGGAGGTCGAACTGCGCGGCGTCGAGTTCCCGCCGGGGCCGACCGACGAACTCGCCAACTCGCTGAGTCAACACGAAGCCGCCATCGCGAGGCGGCTTGCGGATCGGCTTCAAGCGCGATCCGCCGAGGGACAACCGGGCATCATGGTCTTTAACTCGTGCAGTTTCGCTCGCCGGGCCGCACTCGAAATTGAAGGCGCGCGCGGTCCCATTTCCCTGGCCGATCCCGTGAAGTATTCCGAGTTCAGCGAGGGTGTTGCCCGGCTCGTGGTCGAGGTTCCGCCGCTCGGCTACGTCTGGCTACCGCAGGGTGTGCCAGGTGGCTCAGCGCCCAAGCCTCGCGTGAAGACAGCGGATGGCCTGACTCTCCGCAACGAGTTCTTTGAAGCCGACGTCGATTCCATCACCGGCGGGTTGCGCAGCTTCCGCGACCTCCGCACCCGCATCACGCGCTTCGGCCAGCAACTCGTCTACAACCCCGGCAGCACCGCGAAGGTGAAGTCCATCAAGGTTACGCACAGCGGCGCGGCACTCGGTGAGATCACCAGTGAAGGCGAACTCCTCAACGCCCAGGACGAAGTGCTGGCCACGTTCCGCCAACGCTTCCGCGTCTGGATGGGCCGGCCCGTTCTCGAAATGCGAATCGAACTCGACGTGAAGCACGAGCCGAGCGGCTATCCCTGGCACGGCTACTACGGGGCCCGCTTCGGCTGGCGCGACGAACGCGGCGTCCTCTTCCGAGGCGTCAACGGCCAGAACACCCAGACCGGCTACACGCGGCCCGTCTCGCCCGATTATCTCGAAATCCGCTTCGGTGCCGAGCGCTCGTTCCTGTTCACGGGCGGCTTGCCCTTCCTCCAACGCAACGGCGCTCGCATGGCGGATGTCATCCTCGTGCCCGAAGGCGAACAGAACCGCACCTTCGAAGTTCTGCTGTCACTGGATCGCGAACTGCCCATGCAAACGGCGGTGGGCTGGGTCTCGCCGACGCCCGTACTCCTGACCGAGAAGGGACCGCCGGCAGCGGGCGCGAGCAACTGGCTGGCGCACCTCGATATGCCGAGTTTGATCCTGACCAGCCTGCGGCCGTGCGATGCGAGCGACGGGATGAACCGGGCCGTGGCGGGTCAGTTCCTCGAAACCGCGGGCTTCGGCGGCTCGGCGGAATTCCGCTTCGCCCGCGATCCCGTGCAGGCGTCTCTCGTCGATGGCATGGGCAGCCCGACGCAACCGCTCACTTTGAACGGCGACGCCATCCCGATGGACTACTCCGCAGGCGAAACGCTTCGCGTGAAGGCCGAGTGGGCTTGAGCGCGAGAGATGAATTGCGAGTTGTGTCTCGGGCATCAGGCAAACGCATTCCTTCTCGTTTGGACCGGCGACTTCTTCACCTCTCCCCCTTGCTTTGAAGGGGGAGAGGTCGAAGTCGAAGTTGCGAATGCAACTTCGACTTCGGGTG
>JAYTUG010000044.1:0-11416 GCA_043744695.1 Gemmataceae bacterium | reverse complement strand
CTCGGAGAGTGCGGACTACCCAGAAATCATTCCTTCGCGTCGGGCTTGAAGTACTCTTCGAATTCGGAGTACTTGGTGAGAGGGTAGTCTTCCTGCTTCTTCTCCGGACCGTGGCAGCGGACACATCGCGCGTCGATCAGCGACTTGATCCGCACCGTTTGGTCGTCCACCTTGAATTCCTGCGTGAATGGCCGGCCTTTCAGAGCCATCGGCAAGGGGAACTTGTCGGTTTCGTACGCCACTTTCCGCTTCTCGGGTTCGGCCTGCACCCAGAATAAGATTAAAGCCTGTTCGCTTTTTCGCTTCTCGGTCAGTTCCGCTCGCACGGCTGGAGTAGCCTTGGCGAACTCCTCGTCCTTGTCGAACAAGGCGCGGACCATGCCGCCGTTGGCGTTCCCGTTGAAGTTTTTCATCGGGTTGAATTCGCCGGAGAGGAGTCGTTCGAGCCGCGAGGTCGGCGGCAAGTCCTTGGGTTGCACGTCCTTCGGCGGCGTCTTGTCGGGGCCAGGGACGATCGCGTCGGGCTTCGGCTGCTGCGCCGCTTGAATGGCTGCGGCCTTCTTCTCCAGCCCCGGCGCGATCTGGTTCACAAAGACCAAGCCACCGCACGCGGCTGCGCCGGCGAACATCGCGAGCAGCACGACCTTGCCCACCTTGCCGTAAAGGTTGAAGAGGCTGAAGACGATTTGGATGCCGAGTGCAAGGGCGACGGTTCCGCCGGTGCCGAGCACGCCCATGGCGAAGTACGGACCCCATTGGTCGCACTGCCGGGCCAGCCACCAGAGGCACACGTCGGCGGTTACGGCCACCAGGGCAAGCGGGCCGAAGACGCACCGGATCGCCGCCGGGTAGCCCGTGAACGCGAATACCAGTCCGGTCAGCGAGAATAGCATGGCGAAGCTGAGCATGTGGGCGTGGGTCGATTGCGTCAACTTCTCCAGGCTGATCGGCTCTTCGACCTTCACCCAGCCGCCGCCCTCGGGCACGGTCACACCGGCCGGAACCTCCATGTATCCCTCGAGCTGAGCGAGCGTTTCCAGTGGGAACTGAGCCTGCGCGCCTTCGGGGCCGTGGCAGCGGACGCAGCGGTCGTGCAAGAGAGTCTTCACTCGAATGCCGTCGGCGATCTTGTTCTGGTTGCCAGCATACTTCGCTGTGATGGATTTGGGTGCCTTCTCCGCCGGATCGATAATCAGCCGGTCCGAGTCGTAGAACTGCTGCCGTTTCTCGGCCGGCAGGTTGATCCAGATTTGCAAGGCAATGCGCTCGCCTTCGCGCTCGGCGTCGATCTTCGCCTTCAACTGAGGCGAGGCACCCTTCGTAAGCCGGGTGTAGTTGCCGGCGTCTTTGTGGAAGAACACCGGAGCCATGCTCCCGATCCCGTTGAAGGGGACGCCTTCGACCGGCCCCACGATGAGCTTCTCGAGTTGGCTCACTTGCCGAGGCAGAGCGGATTCGTGCCAGCGCTTGCCGGTGAACTTCGCCACCACATCCGCGACCGTCGGCATCGGCTTGCCGCTCCGCGAGTCCTGCATGTGCAATTGCACCATCGCGGACGAATAGCCCAGCCCGACGGCCATCAGAAAGCACGTGACGACCAGTTTGGCGGGCAGCGGCAGCGCGCGAAGTGTGATGCGGGGAGTGGCGATGGGTTCCGACATGAGGGGTCTCCTGGCGGGTTTCTGCTGCCCACGTGGGTAGCGTATCCTCGAACCGGCGTTGCGTTCCGGCATGACGCGACTCCTTGCGGAGCGACTTCGATCTCCGCGTGGAGGGTCGAAGGGAGCGGGAAGCACGAAGCCCGGGTTCGTTCAGAAATCCCGGATTCGGCTTGGGGAGGGTTCACCTCGGCGGGTGGCTCGAACTTCAATCTAGCATATCACTTCTATTGTAGCACCGTCAGGCGAAATCGGTACGGGCGGCGTTCACGGGTATGCAGCTCTTACTTGGGTGGGAAATTGATCCGCGACCGACTACCTTACCCGAGTCGGAGCAAATCCGCGAATCCGGTTCCTTTCAAGCTGGGCTTGGGTTTCCAGCGTTTGAGCAGTTCATCCCGTCGGGGGAGTACAACTGCGGCATCCGGCCCTCGATGACAGCCGGTCGAATCCCGACAGCGAACCCCAGACGACGGCGGCAAAACGCTGTAAGAAAGTTTCCATCGGTGCCCCGGGTTCAGATTGAGGTGTGGTAACTTCCTTTCTGTTCTTGGGGCACTGACTTTCAAGACTCCTGACGGCGGCTCAGCCGCGCTGTGCCTCGGTGGTTCAAATTCCGGCTGCAACTCGTCTTCCGCAGTTTCGCAAGAGACGCTATATCCGCGCCGCGACTTGGGAACCTCGGGCAACCGGGCGACGGAGGAAAGCTCATGCGTGCTGCTCAATTCGGGCGAAAAATGACACTCGCGGGCGGGGTCCTCGCGGCGGTGTTCGCGGGCTGGGCACTCTCGGCGAAGTCGCAAGATTCCGGAACCGAGCCCAGCGAGCCGACTGCCCCGCTGATTACGCCCATCGAAGACCCGAACATCGAACAAGCACAGTTCTCGCAGCCGGCATCGCTTCCGCCCGTTTCGGCGAGTGCGCCGCGCGTCGTGGCCGATCCGCCGTCGCCCCTCGTCCGGATTCAAGTTCGCGTTCCTGCCGATTCCGCGCCGGGCGACGATCTCAAATACATCATCACCGTTCAAAATACCTCGCAAGCCGATGCTCACCAAGTCACCGTCCGCAACCCGATTCCCGAGGGCGTTCTCCAGGTGACCAAGGCCGACCCGCAACCCGACACGAAGGCTTCCAGTGAGAAGCAGGTCGTGTGGTCGTTCGGCACGCTGAAGCCCGGCGAAAAAAAGACCATCGAACTGCTGCTCAAGCCGAAGCCGGACGCGAAGGAAGTCAAGAACCTCGCCTACGTCCGGTTCGAACACGGCGAAGCGGTGACCACGAAGTTGAACCGCCCCATCGTGAAGGTGACCAAGAACGCCCCGAAGGAAACCGTTCGCGGTGAAGCGTTCACCGTTCGCGTGCTGGTTGAGAACACGGGCAAGGTGCCGGCGGAGAAGGTTCGCGTGGTGGAGAACGTGGAGCGATCCGCTGAGGTCGAGGCCGTCACCACCGGCGCGACGCGCACCAAGCAAGAAGAGAATCAGTGGGAATGGCAGGTCGGCACGCTCATGCCGGGGCAGCGGAAGGTCATCGAATACCGCATCACGCCACGCGTCGCGGCCGATGCCTTCACGACCACGAATGTGTCGGCGGAGAAGGGGATCATGGAGAAGGCGGAGGCCCGAACCGTGGTTCACACGCCGGGGTTGAGTACGAAGATCGTGGGGCCGACCGGCGTGGTGGGTGCCGGTGAAGCCGCACGATACGAGGTGACCGTTCGCAACGTCGGTACGCTTCCCAGCACCAACGTGCAAGTCACCGGCTCGATCCCCGCGGATTGCAAGCCGACGATGAAGACCGAGGGCGGGCAGGTCTACCGCGATTCGGTGGTGTGGACCGTGCCGAGGCTCGAACCGGGCGAGGCTCGCGCCTTCCGATATGGGCTCAAGGCGAACACGACGGGGCGACGCGTGGTCGTGGCCAGCGCGACCGACGCACGCAAGGTGCGCTCGGCGGATGAAGTCGCGACTTTGTTCCAGGGGCTCGCGTCGCTTTCTTGGGAAACCGAGCCGGAACCGGTAGCTCTCGCCGTGGGCCGGCAGGGCACGTTCACGATTCGGGTGAGGAACACGGGCGGCGAGGAAGCCCGCAACGTGCGGGTGGAAGTCGAGTTGCCGGCCGAAGTGAGTTTGAAGCAAAGCACGCCGGACATCCGCCCTTCGGGCAGCAAGATGCTTTACGGCCCGTCCACGATTCCTGCTTACGGCGAGGCGATCTTCACGATCACCTACGAGGCCAAGCAGAGCGCTCAAGCTTGGTTCAAGGCGAAGCTCACGGCCGACTCGCTCGGCGATCGCCCGCTCAGCACCGAGAAAGCAATCTCGATCACCGGCAGCGTCAAGTAGCACTTCGCTCTGGCTTGCGGCTTCGCCCGAATCGCGAAGCTGCGAGCGGCACCGTTCGCCATTCGTCCGAAATCCCTAATCTAATGTTCGTCCGGTTCGTGCGAATACCCTCCGGTGCCGAGCGCCCGGTTCCAAGAGGACTCCATGTCCGCCATTGCCAACGCCGATGCATCCGCCGAAAAGAAGAGGCCGGCACCAAGCCCGGATCGCACCCGCGAATCGATCGAGACGATCGTCTTCGTCGTCGTGCTCGTGCTGCTCCTGAAGTTGTTCGTGACCGAGGCGTTCGTCATCCCCACCGGGTCGATGGCCGAGACGCTTTACGGTTATCAGAAGCTCGTGGTTTGCCCGAAGTGCGGTCACGAGTTCCCGGTAAACTCGCACGACGAAGTGGAGAATGGGGCAGACGACAACAACCCGGCTGGCCCGCGCCGGCCTGTAGTAATGATCGGTGCGACATGCCCGAACTGCCGCTTTCCCGTTCGATTCCCTCCAGAGCCCGGCACAGAGGGCAAGGTGAAGTCGCCGGATAACCGCACCGGCGATCGCGTCCTGGTACTCAAGCCGATCTTCCATCTGAAGGAACCCGAGCGCGGCGACGTCGTCGTCTTCAAATATCCCCAAGCTCCGCAAGAACGGCAGGTCGCGCAGAACTACATCAAGCGCGCGATGGGCTTCGGCCGCGAGACCATCGCCATTCACAATGGCGACCTCTACGTCACGCGGTCGCTGGAGTACCCCGAAGACGCAACGGGACCGGACGGCTTCCCACTTTACGAGCGCCCGACCGATCCACTCGAACTGTGGCGGCCGCGCTACATGTACCCCAACAATCAGAAGGCGCTCGAACTGTTCGAGAAATCGAAAGCCGCCGGATTTCCCGCCGGGCAAGGTGGGTTCGAGATCATCCGTAAGGGCGTGGATCACCTGGACGCGGATCGCCGCAACGTGTGGGACAACGACAAGCAGCCGATGGAACTCGCGGGGAAGGCCCAGCCCCGTTGGTACGCGGTTCCCGGATCCGAGAAGCACTGGAACGGCGACAACGCGGCCTTGCCGAAGGATTTCACGCATTCCGGCAGCGAGCTGGACTGGGTTCGCTACCGCCATCTCATTTATCCCTGGCTCCACCCGGAGACGGCACGCGACGAGAAGCCGCAACCGATCGACAACGTGCTCGGGTACAACTCCGAGGTCGGCCGATACCGCGACACTGGCAAGCCGACACAAACGCGGGCGACCGAGTCGGAACGGGAATGGGTCGGCGACCTGATCTTGGAATGCGAAGCGGTTTTGGGAGACGATTCCGAGGTCGTGCTCGAACTTTCGAAGGGCCTGTGCCGATTCCAGGCCACCTTCGCCGGTGGGTCCGTGAAGCTGACTTCGACTGGCCCGGGTGCCAAGGAGTTCGGTAGTCGGCCCTGTAGTGTCAAAGGCTCGGGCACCTTCAAGCTCCGCTTTGCGAACGTCGATTGCCGCCTGCACGTCTGGGTCGATGGCAAGCACCTCGACTTCGGAACCGATGCGGATTACCTGCCGGGCATGACGGTGCCGACCGGCCCCAATCCCTGGTGGCAAGAGAACGACGTGGACGCGCCGGCGAGTATTGGCGCGAAGGGGGCAACTACCGTGCGCGCGATCAAACTGCAACGCGACATCTTCTACACGCACGGCTTGGGCGGCACCTTCCTCTATTACGTGCAGCCCGGCCACACCATGTGCATGGGCGATAACAGCGCCCAAAGTTCCGATAGCCGAACCTGGGGCACGGTGCCCGAACGGCTCATGCTCGGCAAAGCCGTCTTCGTCTTCTTCCCGATCGGTCGCGTTGGGTTCATCAAGTAGCGAGCCGTCATGCTGTCAGGCGAAATCCAGATTCGCGTTCGCTACGCGGAGACCGACCGCATGGGGCTCTTGCACCATGCGAATTACCTGGTCTACTTCGAGCAGGCGCGAACGGAGTTGCTCCGCGCTCAGGGTCGCTCGTACAAAGACATCGAAGACGAGGGCTTCTACCTCGTGATTTCGAAGCTCGAAGTGAAGTACAGACTTCCGGCTCACTACGACGACGTGCTGACGATCCGAACGACGGTCACGCGGACGAGCCCGATCCGGTTGGAGCATAAGTACGAGGTGTTCCGCGAAGGGGCCTTATTGGCCGAAGGGTCGACGACCCTGGCGTGCGTCGATGCCGCGGGTAAACTGCAACCCATGCCCGAGTGGCTCAGTGAATCGAAGTAGCCGCTTGCGGTTTTGCGATTGTTCAACCTGGTGGGAATAACCGTGCGTCGCCTCTGGATTCATCACGTTCTGCCCATCGCCTTCTGCCTGATTCCGGCGTTGGGTGCAGGCTTGGTGTTTGCCTCGATCCCGGCCGACGCCCGCCGCGATTACCTCGCTCGCCTCCAAGAATCCGGCATCGATTGGGTCATACTCGCGCTCGGCTTCTCGCTCTTCGCCGCGCAGACGTTCTTCGCCTGGAAAGCACTCCGCTGGCAGCCGGCCATCTCCAACTTCGACGAACGCTCGGATCGCTGGCTCACGCACCTCGCACAGGGAGCCGAATGGTTCCCGCTGCTCGGGCTCATCGGCACCGTCGCGGCCATCCTGCAAACCTTCAGTTCGATCACGCCCGGATCGCAGCCTACGCCGCAAGACATCATCAAGAAGTACGCTCCAGCGATCACCGCCACCGGCAGCGGCCTCTTCATGGCGCTCATCAACATTCTGCCGACGTGGATCGTCGCCGTCGGTCGCGACCTGATCCGTTCGCTCGGCGGCTACGCACAACCGGATGCCAAGCCCGCCGAAACGGGAGCGAAGTCGTGATCACGCTCCCGAAACGTTCCGTCACGCGATTCTTCATCCCGCTCATCGACGTGCTCATTCTGCTCTTCTGCATCTTCCTGCTCATGCCGTTCGTCAGTTCCCCAGCCAAGAACGACGACGACAAGATCGAGAAGAAAGCATCACCCATCGAGTTGCCCAGCGACGTCGTGGAACTGCAGAAGCGATTGCTCGCCGCTTCGAAGGATCGCGACGAAGCCGTGAAACGCCTCGATCGCTACCAGAAGGAGCGCGGCGAACGGCTCGTGGTTCGCGTTCTGGAGATCGATCCGGGCAACGGTCGCCTCGTCTACTACGCTCCGAATCGACAGGAAATTGCCTCGCAGGCCCAGGCCGAGCAACTCATCGCTTACGAGAAGCGACTCGCCGGCGAGAAGGACATCTTCTTCACCATCCAGTACCCGCGACAGGCCTCGAAGCACCCGACCGACACCGACCTGACCAGCTATCGCGACTGGTTTCGCAACGTGCCCCACGGCTTCGAGATTCCGCGTCCGGGGCCGTGATCGAAGCGAACCCGAAAATTCCTCGCGTTTCTTCGTTGGCTGAACGTGCGATCCAATCTAGAGTGTCGGCATCCCGTCTCGTTCGCGCAGGATGCCCGTTTGCCATGAGCCTACCGAGCCAAACCGTCGCGCTGTTGCAAGCGGCCCGAGACCTCGTGAAAGGCCTTCCGGCCGACGCCGTACTCGTGCTTCCCGAGATGCCACTCGACTGGGACGAAGTCGCCACGCTTCTCGGCGGGTGCCGCCTCTTCGTTGCGGCTCAAAACCCCGCCCTTACCCGACCGCTGAAAGAACATCCGGACTGGACTGTCATCGACCTCGACCCGGAACCGCATCCCATTCAGGAGCGCATGAACGATGCGCTCTTGAAAGCCGTGACGGACGAACTGCTCATGCCGGGCGCTCACGTGGTCGCGCTCTACAACGGCATCGCGACGATCGAAGACGCCCCGGAACCCGTCGATAGCTTGAGCATCATTCACCTCGGCGAACACCTCGAACGGATGACCTCGCAAGACCTCCGCGTGCTCGGTAGCTCGGTTCCCCTCGACGTGCTGCGGGCCGTGGTGGACCTGGCCACGGAGATCGGCCGCGAAGGCCGTGAGGGGCAACCGATCGGAACGATCCTGGTCGTCGGCGACACGCGAAAAGTGCTCGGACTCTCGCGGTTCCAGAACTTCAATCCGTTCCGCGGCTACACCCGCGCCGAGCGCGACATCCGCAACCGCGACGTCCGCGAGCAGATCAAGGAGATTGCGAAACTGGACGGGGCCATCCTGATCGGCCGCGACGGCATCGCGGAGGCGGCTTGCCTGCATCTCGGAGCGCGGGCCGACGGCGTCACCTTGCGCAAGGGCTTCGGAAGCCGGCACATGGCGGCTGCGGGAATCAGCAAGCAGACGAACGCAATCGCGTTCGCGGTGAGCCAGTCCAGCGGTTCGGCGCGGGTGTTTCAGAAGGGCGAAGAGGTGCTACACATCGAACCGCTGGCGCGGCCGCACGTCTGGCAGCCGTTCAAACTGGAGACGCACGAAGCGAGCGAAAACGGCGGAGAGTGAACCGCGAAAGCCATTCCAGGAACGTCGCGTCCCTCAGCGAGAAGCGACCATCTTCTGATACTCGGCTTCCAAGCGTTCGAGTACCTCGATCCGAGGCGAGGGCTGGTCGTCCAAGATCGAACGGACTTTTCCGATCGTAAACCGAGCCAGTCGTTCTCGGTGCGTACGAGCCTGCGGGTGAATGGCGACGAGCACCTCTGCGAAAGCCCGACGACTCCGAGTGATTTCGTCGATTCGATCCACGGCGGCCGACAATGCAATCCGATCGTCGATGAGAGCGGTGGCCACGACATCGCAAGCATACATCTCGATGGACTCTTACCGAGAGCCGTCTCCAACCGGGACGTTTCATCGATTTTCGACAATCTGGAAATATCGCTCTTGCAATTGAAGTCAATTTGTCTTTATCATCTCTTCAGTCGCGTGGTGCCCTCCTACTTATGGGCACCGTGCGGCGATCCTACCCCGGAACGGGCGGAGGCACGGCATGCTGGGCTCGATCATTCTTTCGATCGGACTGGGCGGAGCGAACCCCAAGGAGAGCCCCGCGGAACTGGCCGCCTGGATCGATGCTCGCCTGCAATCGTCCTGGCGTGCGAAGGGCCTCCCGATCCGCGACGTGGCGAGCGACGAAGTCTTCCTTCGCCGCGCCTATCTCGAACTGACCGGCACGCTCCCGAGCGTTGCCGAGGCCCGCGACTTCCTGGAGTCGACCAGTGCCAGCAAGCGGGAACTGTTGATCCGGACCTTGCTCGACCAGCGGTTTGCCGAACAGTCCGCGCGGTTGTGGGCGCGCACGCTGGCACCGGTTGGGAACACCCGCGGGCCGCTCGAAGCGTGGCTGCAAACCGAGTTTCGGAAGAACACCCCGTTCGACAAGCTAGCTCGGGCCGTCCTCACCGCCACGGGAGATGCCAACGCGACCGGCCCCGCGGGCTTCTACTCCGCCGTCGGGAATACTCCGGAACGGGTCGCCGAATCCGTGGGCAGAGGCCTGCTCGGCGTACGCCTCGGCTGCGCCCAGTGCCACAACCACCCCTTGGCGGCGTGGACGCGGGAAGACTTCTGGGGCCTCGCGGCTTTCTTCGCTGGCTCCGGCACGGTCGCAGGTCGAGTGAGCGACGGTGCCGCGACCACGATCACGCCGATGGATGGGAAGACGGAATACGTGGCGAAGTTCCTCGATGGGCCGGCACCGCAGTTCGTTGAAGGCCGCTCGCCGCGCTTCGTGCTGGCCGACTGGCTCGCGACTCCGGCGAATCGCTACTTCGCCGCCAACGTCGTCAACCGGGTCTGGCAAGACTTGTGCGGCGCGGGGCTGGTTTCGACAATCGACGACCTCGACACGCTCGAAGTGGAAGAGCGGAAGCTGATTCTGGACAAACTCGCCGCCAAGTTCGCCGCAAGCGGCTTCGACTTCCGCTGGTTGGTCGAGGGCATCTGCCTCAGTAAGGCTTATCAGCGGACGAGCGCTGCGAGCGTCGTACCCGGCTCGGCGCAGCGGCCGGTGCGAACTCTTTCGCCGGACCAAGTGTTTGCCTCCCTCGATCAGGCCCTGGGCTTGAAGAAGGGACGCACCCTCAGCCCCAAGTACACGTCCGAAGGGCAGAACCTCAAGGCCCGGCTCGAGGAGGGTCGTGGCGCGACGCCCACCGACTACAAAGCCGGCATTCCCCAGGCGCTCTTGCTCATGAACGGCACCATCATGACCCAAGCGACGACGCTCGAAGACAGCATGACCCTTCGCGCCGTTGTCGATGCACCGTTCCTTAAGGAATCCGAGAAGCTCGACACCCTGTTCCTCGCCGCCTACAGCCGATTGCCCCGAGCGGACGAGCGCGAGCGCTTACTCAAGGTGGTCCGCGCCAGCGATGCACCCGAGGCTCGGCGGCAGGCGTATGCGAACATCTTCTGGGCGATGCTCAACAGTCCCGAGTTCGTCCTTTGCCCCTGATGGTTTGAAACCCGGTTTCTGCTTTGGAAACCGGGTTTCTTCTGGCAAAAAACCCGGTTTCCAAAGCAGAAACCCGGTTTTACTCAGTGAGGTTCCCATGGCAGCACGCGAATTCAGTCGACGTGACTTCGAGCGAATGTGCGTTGCGAGCGCTTTCGGATCCGCAGTTTGTCCGTGGCTGCCCCGGCTGGCCGCCGCCGCCGGCAAGAAGCCCGCGAAGGCGTGCATCGTCCTCTGGATGTCCGGCGGCCCGAGCCAGACCGACACCTGGGATCTCAAGCCCGGCCACAAGAACGGCGGGCCGTCGAAGGAAACCGCTACCGCGGTTCCCGGCTTGCGATTCAGCGAACATCTACCCAAGCTCGCTGCGGCCGCGAAGGAACTCGGCATCATCCGCAGCATGACCACGAAGGAAGGCGAGCATCAGCGGGCCACGCAACTACTTCATACGGGTCAGTTGCCAACCGAGGCGGTGGCTTATCCCGCGCTCGGGTCGATGCTCGCCAAGGCGCTCGGCGATCCGGAGCACGACCTGCCGAGCTACATCACGATTTCGCCGGGCGGCCAGGGTGGCAGCGTCGGGGCTGGTTTCCTCGGCCCGCAATTTGCGCCGATGGCCGTCTCGGGAATCAGCGACAACCCCAATGCTCGAGCTAACCTCACCATCGACTATTTGAAGCCGGACAAGCCGATCGCGCCCTCCGACCAGGACGTGCGCCGCCAACTGCTCGCCGATCTCCAGGGAGACTTCGAGAATCGCAATGGCGGCGCGGCGACCAAGGCCCACGCCGCCAGCTACCGCAAGGCTCAGAAGATGATCGACACCGAAGCTCGCGGCGGCTTCCGACTGGATGAAGAGCCCGCCAAGCTCCGCGACGCTTACGGCCGAAATCGGTTCGGCCAGGGGTGCCTGCTCGCTCGCCGGCTACTCGAGCGCGGCGTCTCGTTCGTCGAAGTCACCCTCGACGGCTGGGACACCCACGGCAACAACTTCGAGATGGTCAAAACGCTGAGCGAAACGCTCGACCCCGCCTACTCCACTCTGCTG
>JAYTUG010000043.1:0-11449 GCA_043744695.1 Gemmataceae bacterium | reverse complement strand
GAGGTGAAGAGATCGATCGTGCTTTCGTTCCATAAATGAACTGCCTACTTCGGGAGGCACACCCTCGAGAAGGGTCCAGGGTGCAATCCGCCATCGTGTCGAGCGTGGAATACAATGTTTCTCGTAACGGCCGTACACGAGGAGGGCTCTCCAATGCGAGTAGTTACGCTGACGGTCTTGATTCTGGCCATGACGGCGTGCCTGTGTTTGGGCGGGGAACCGCCGGAAGGCGCGCCGCTGGTAGCGAAACCCAATGCTTTCAAAACGCTTGTAAACCCGGCCTGTTCGCACTGCAAGGACGAAGCCAAACGCCGAGCCGTGGAACTGAAACCCCGCGACCGAGTGCTCTCGTGGACGCGCGGCTACTCGGATGGCGGCACCATTCCCATCCGCTTCTTCCTCAACCCGTATCGCGTGATCTCGGACAGCTACGGCGTGTTCGTGTACGACCCGGACGCCGGATACTCCCGCGGCTTTGCACCGTCCTACGAGTTCCGATTTCACGGATGGCGGAACGGCGTGATGGTGATGAAGCACAAGGACGGCACGCTCTATTCTTGCCTGTCGGGCGTGGCGTTCGAGGGGCCGAAGAAGGGCGTGCGATTGAAGCCGGCTCCGACGATCGTGAGCGACTGGGGATGGTCGCTGGAGAAGTATCCGAACGCCGTCGCGTACTACATGTTCGACAAGTATCTGCCGGTGGAACTGCCCTCGGGAGAGAATCCGGATTCGGTGAAGTCCCGCGCCAAGCCAGACCCGCGACTCAAACCGGGTGAAGAAGTCCTCGGGGTGTGGACCGGGAAAGTCGCCCGGGCGTACCCCATCGCGATGCTGGAGAAGAGCAGCCTCATCGCGGAAGACATCGGTGGCGAACCGGTCGTCATCCTGTGGGAACCGAAGACGCGGACCGCCTCGGCCTACCGGCCACTCGCCGTACAGCCGCGAAAGTTTAAGGCCCCGGAACCCGATGCTTCCGGCCAATCGAAGCTCGACGAAGGCGTTCCGACGACGGACGGCCAGACGGTGGTACCCGCCCGCAAACTCACGCTCGGCCTGGCCCCGAAGGAATCGGCTGGGCGGTTCCAGGATGCGGAGACGAAGTCGTTCTGGGACGTGGCCGGCCGGTGCGTGGAAGGCACGCTCAAGGGCTTCACCCTCGAATGGGTCGACAGTGTGCAAGTGAAGTGGTTCGCCTGGGCGGCCGAGTACCCGGACGGCTCGCTTTACGAAGTGAAGCAGCCCGCACCGCCAACCCCGGCCGAGGCCAACAAATCGGTGAAGGAACTGGCCGGCACGTCCGAGTTCCTGCGCTTGTTGCCGAAGCCGTTCGCCACTCTGAAGGGAATCGACGCGAAGGCCCACACCGTGACGCTGCTACTCGATGGCGAGAAGGACGCGAAGACCTGGCCGCTCGAACCGGATGCCGAGGTGAAGGTCGGCGGATGGTGGGGACGGCTCGAACAATTTAAGCCCGGAGATCGCGTCTGGGTCTGGCTCAAACTCGACCGCAAGAAGAAGCCGGTCTCGGTGGTCATGCTCGCCGACGAGGCCAGCGAGTTCGACATGCACGGCAGCCTCCGCGGGAAGACGGCCGAGAAGCCGAATTTCACTCCGGCTGAGATCGCGGCGAAGCAGGTCGTTCAGAAGGCCTGGCTTCGGAAGCGGTGGGCCGAAGAGGGCTTGCCCGGCACGCTCACATTCCACCACGTGTTCAGCGGCGAGTTGGAACTCACACTCGACCACGAAGCGATGCGGTGGGGCCGTTCACTCAACGTCGGCGACACGGTCCACCTTCAGGCCGACCCGCCAATCAAGGCCGTGGTGAAGGCCGTCGCGCCCTGGCGGGAACGTACCGTGCTTCGTCTCGTGGTCGGCGAACTCGAATCGTCGGAACTGAAAATCGGGCAGCGTCTCCCGGTCAAGATGGCACCACCAGCGGAGTCGATCGAGGCGAGCGTCTATCCGCCCGACATCGGCCGGCCGCGGTCGAAAGCCGAGCGGATCGACTGGTTCCTCGCCAGCACCTATTGCACCTGCGGCGTGAGCCCCGACATCTGCACCGGGCACTTCTATACGCTGTCGAGTTGCAACCCGAACGGCTGCGGCATGCCGAACAGTCGACGCGATCGACTCGGGACGATGATGGACCGCGGAATGACCGACCGGGAGATCTTCGACGAGTTGTTGAAAGAGATCGGCCCGCTTCTGCTTCGGCCCCACCTCAAGCCTTGACTGCCGAACCGCAGCCACCGTTTCAATGCTCCGCATCACAATCCGCGCAATCGGTTCAACGCGACCGAGCCGGACCGTTTGCGCCGCATGTGACGATTCTGAGCTGCGCGAGCGAAATCGCTTCCTCCATCACAATCGCTTTAGATCGAAGAACGGGATGGAAACTCTCGACCTTCCCAGTTTGCGGGCACGGCAAAACTTTGCTCCACCGGAAGAATCAGTCTAGGCTGCGTCGGGCCTTCAGTTTGCCCAGACCATCCCGTCCACACCGTGAGGATTTTGTCATGAAGCGATTGTCCCGACGGGCCGCCGACCTGGTCGTCAAGTTCCTCAAGAAGGAAGACGGCCCCACGGCGGTCGAGTATGCCGTCATGCTGGCGTTGATCGTGGTGGTGTGCATCGCCGCGATCACGACCCTCGGCGCGAACACGAATTCGACGTTCAGCTACGTCGGGTCCGCGATTAAGCCACCTGCAACGGGAAGCTGATGCGGAACGGTTCGCGATGCGGAGTCGATCTGCACCGCGAACCGCTCCTCAATTCAATCCCGCAGCGCGGCGGCGCCATTCCAGGAGTTTCTCCCGGGGCGCCTCCGCACTCCCGCGGTCCCACTCTTCCGCCACGCGCTTTAACCCTTCCTCCGGCTTCACCGATCCGCCTGCGATCTTCAGCAACTCCGTCCGCAGCCCGCGACTCAGACTCTCGCGATCCGGAGTTCGCAATCCCGACGTGGGGTTCCTCACGGACTTGCCCACGTACGAGCGCAACGCCTCTTGCAAAGCTTTGGAGCGAGCTTCATCGAAACCGTATCCGAGCCACATCAGCAAGTGGTCCGCTTCGAGGTGCGTATCGCGCAGCGGCCCGAACCCACCGGCGGAAACGACCTCTTGGCTCCGCGCGGGCCCGCCGAGTTCCACCAGCAGTGCGAACGCCGCATCTGGATTCCGACCGGTCCTGCGAACCACTCCGAGCCAGCCACCCGAGAAGTAGGGAACGTAGTTCGGCTTCGTGGGCGCGAGTGCCCCGGTGATGGGATTCACGGTAGCCGCCGTGCCGGGAAGTGGAGCAATCCCGTATCGCGAGTGGGTGGTACCATCGCGTTTGAGCCGAGCGAGATCGGGCATGGCAAGCACGGCCATCACGGCGCGATCGGCCACGAGGGCCTCGGCGGGATCCGCCGAGCCAAGGTCCGAGGCACATCCGCGTACTTTCAGACTGGCCAGCCAGCGACCGGCCGCACCGAAGCCTTTCTCCCCCAAACGGGCTTTGCCCGTATCGAGTCGAAATTGGAATGCCAGCGTCTCGGAATTCTCCTCGCCTTCACCAATCCGAGCGGGCCGATCGTAACAGGCTGCGATTCGCATGAAGTGATCCTCGAGTCGCTCGGTATCCGCGACGAGGCACGGGAGGCTGGGTCGTTTGTCTTGTTCCGCGAAGTAGGCAGCCACGTCGGCATACTCCTCCCAGGTCGCCGGAACCGCGAGCGGACGGCCCACTCGCTTCCGAAATTCCTCTTTCGTCTGCGGGTCCGCGAACCGATCGGCCCGATAAATCAACAGGTGCCCGTCGGCGGCAATCGGGAGCCCAAACACTTGGGCACCCCAGCCGGCATGCGCTTCGCCCCGATACACGCTCAAAACCGAGGACCATTGATACGCATGTCCCGGTTCGCGGAGCGCGGCCGGGATCGGTGCGAGGTCGCCGCGGTTCGCAAGCGATCCGAGTTCGGCGAAAGGAATCACGCCCAAATCCGAGGCGTCGGTCGCCGTCATGCGGTCCTTCGTCAGCACGACCTGAGCGCCGGTCCGGTGAGACCAGACGCGAATCATCGGTTCGAGGAGTGATCGGAGGCGATCGTCGGAGCAGCTGAACCTGAGTGAAGTGCCGTCGAGCGAGCGGGGAGTTACCGATGCAGTCTGGCTGGGGGTGCCGGAGCAACCCACCGCGCCCATTAGCAGTAGGCCCGCGCAGCAAACGAGCATGAGCTCGGAAACCCGCGACGCCCGACGTTTTGTTCGTTTCACCAGTTGCATCGGAGAGCGCCCTGCGGATATGATGAGAAAATAGTCGTCAGCGGAGACTCGCCCGCAGACGACGCAAGGTCAAAGCTATGCAATCGGTCTGCTCGTGCAGCACCGTCTGTTCTACGCGGTCGTGGCGACTCGGGTTCGACGGATTTCTTCTCAACTCTCGTGCTTCTGGTGCGGTTCGATCGGTCCGGGGCGGCAGGTGATCCCGAAGAGATATTCTCTCCAGGGACGATCCACGCAAAGGCGGGCATCTCCTATGAAGGTCAGTCTGATTGTCGCTTCTGGCGTACACCAAGGGAAAGTCGTCCCGATTATCGGGTCGCAATTCCTGGTCGGTCGCGATCCGCAGTGCCAGTTGCGACCGGCCAGTCAGGCCGTCAGCAAGCAGCACTGCGCAGTCCTCCTCCGCGATGGAAAGGTTTACCTTCAGGATTTCGGCAGCACCAATGGTACCACCTTGAACGAAGCGGTAGTCCAGGGCGACGAACGCCAGTTGAACGACAACGATTCGTTGAAGATCGGGCCGCTCGACTTCACGGTTCGCATCGAGGATAGCATCCCGACGGAAGACGGCACTCCTTTGCCGGATATGAATGCGGAGAGCGCGGCGGCACTCGCCGCTGTCAAAGCCATGGCCTCCCGTCCTTCCCCAGCCGCCAAAAACGCCACCCCCACACCCAGCTCCCTTCAATCTCCCACGCCTCAGCCCGGTTCGAAAGAAGCCTCCGCGCTGCAACAAAAAGCCGCCGCGAAAAAAGTCGCCGCGACCGACGATGAATCGGACCACGATCGACTCGCGGCCATGCTGCTGGGGCTCGACGATGGCGAGATTCCGGGCGGCAGCACCGTGGTCGATGTTCCCGTTCCCGAGGAACTCATCGCGGAAGGCAGTCCCAAGCCTCCCGAGAAAAAGGCCATTGTTTCGCGGGAAGATACCTCCAGCGCCGCCAGCGACATTCTCCGCAGGTACATGCGACGCCCTCGTTGAACCATTCGAGCGGATTTTCCCGCTTCGCGGGATTTCTCATCGCGCTTTCACCACCCGATCGCAACGATGTCTGTGAGCACCGGCTGGAAGCATGGTGCCACCCAACTAGCGTTGCCGTTGGGCCACCTCACATCCGTTTCACTCGCAGAGGGTTCCACATGCGCATCTCGCGCTGGGTCATGGTCGCGCTGTTCGTCGTGAGCGCGGTGCTCGTCGTCGAGGCTCAACAGCCCCGCCAGGGCGGCTTCGGCCAGGCCAACACGACCAATGCCGTGCTGAGCAACAAGGATCTTCAGGAAGAATTGAAGGTCACGGACGCCCAGAAAGAGAAGTTCAAGGGCGTGACCGAGAAGCAGACCGCAGCGTTCAAGAAGAACATGGAAGCCTACAAGGAGGCCGGCGGGGACAAAGAGAAGATGAAGGAACTTCGCGAAGGAGGCCAGAAGGACGCCGAGAAGCTCAACGACGAGATCAAGAAGGTCGTCGAGGAAACGCTGACTTCCGATCAGAAAAAGCGTCTCGCCCAGATCGATCTCCAGGTGAAGGGCATGCGGGCCTTCAGCGATGAGAAGATCGCCAAGGATCTGAGCATCGCCGACGGTCAGGCTTCCAAGATCAAAGGCGTGATGGAAGAGTACGCGAAGGACTCGAAGGAACTCGGTTTCGGCGGCGGCAAGGGCGACAAGGAAAAGTCCGCCGAGAATCAGAAGAAACGCGAGAAGCTCACGAAGGCCGCGATGGCGGACGTCGATGAAGTTCTGACGGCCGAGCAGAAGGCGAAATGGAAGGAAATGGTCGGCGCTCCGTTCGACACCGCGAAGCTCCGTCAAGGCGGCTTCGGCGGTTTCGGCGGAAACAAGAACAAGACCAAAGATTGATTTGCGAGCCACACCGGACAACACAAGAGCCCACGGACGCCGTCCGTGGGCTTCTTGCATCTTACTTCTTCCCCGTCTTCTCGAAGTACTCTTTTGAGTCCTTGACCGTCGGCTTGATGGTGGCGGCACCCTTCGTCCAACCGGCGGGGCAGACTTCGCCGTGCTTCTCGAAATGCTGCAGGGCGTCGAGAACGCGCAAGGTCTCGTCGATGCTTCGGCCCAGCGGCAGGTCGTGAATCGTGGCGGCTCGCACGATCCCCTTCTGATCGATGATGAAGGTGCCGCGGAGCGCGATGCCCGCATCCAGAAGCACGCCGTAATCGCTGCTGATCTTCTTGGAAAGATCCGCGACGAGCGGGTAATCGAGCCCGCCGAGGCCGCCCTTCTCGCGGGGACTCTGTATCCACGCCAGATGCGAGAACTGGCTATCGATCGACACGCCCAACACCTCGGCTCCACGGCTGTGGAAATCCTTAATGCGGTCGCTGAACGCGATGATTTCCGTCGGGCAGACGAACGTGAAATCGAGCGGGTAGAAGAACAGCACCACGTACTTCCCGCGGTAGCTCGAAAGCTTCACTTCCTTGAACTCTTCGTCGATCACCGCCATCGCTGTGAAGTCGGGCGCTTCTTTTTGAACCAAGGCCGGCATGATGGAACTCCTCGTGTGAAAATTGTCCGAGCCGGCGCTTCCGGCCCACGCAAACATGATTAGGGACCAACGCTCGGGTTTCCAGCACCTCGACCCAAGCCGAACCATCGGCGAAGCCGATTCCTCGCGGACCCTTCACATTTACCGCGTTCCCCTTCCGAGCGTCAGCCGTACAATGATTGCTTCTCCCGACGCGACGCCCACCACGCACCCTCTCTCGAGGATTTGGTCCCGATGGCCAGTTTGTTTCAGATCACGAAGGCGCACAAGAGTTACGGCGATCAGGTTCTTCTGGAAGATGCCGAAACCACGATCAGCGACAACACGAAGATCGGCTTCGTCGGCCGCAACGGGGCCGGCAAGAGTACCCTGCTGCGCATCTTGCTCGGCGAGGAAGAACTCGATAGCGGCGAAGTGTTCCGCCATCCCAGCCTGCGGCTCGGTTACCTCCGCCAACACGATCCGTTCTTGCCCGGCGAGACCGCGCTCGAATTCCTGATGCGCGATAGCGAGCAGCCGGATTGGAAGTGCGGCGAAGTGGCTGGGCAGTTCGAAATCAAGGGCTCGTACCTCGATGGCCCCGTGGCCAAACTCTCCGGCGGCTGGCAGACGCGGCTCAAGCTCGCGGCACTGCTCCTGCACGAGCCCAACTTGCTCATGTTGGACGAACCGACGAACTTCCTCGACTTGCGAACGCAGATTCTGCTCGAACACTTCCTGCGCGACTTCCGCGCCGCGTGCCTGATCGTTTCCCACGACCGGGCCTTCCTCGGCGCGACCTGCACGCACACGCTCGGGCTCTCGCGCGGCAAACTCACCGCGTTCCCCGGCAAGGTCGATGCTTACCTCGAATTTGAAAAAGAAAAGCGGATGCACGAGGAGCGCTCGAACGCGTCGATCCTCGCCAAGCGGAAGCACCTGGAAGACTTCATCGCACGGAACAAGGCGCGGGCCAGCACCGCGGCACTGGCGCAATCCAAGGCCAAGGCACTCGAAAAACTGGAGATGGTCGAGATCGTCCACGACGAGCCGACGGCAAACATCAAAGCACCAAAGGTGGAGCGCCGCAACGGCCCCGCGCTGCGCTGCCGCGACCTCGCCATCGGTTACCCGGAACGCCAGATCGCTGCGGACATTCACCTCGAAATCGATCACGGTTCGCGGGCCGCAATCGTCGGCGACAACGGCCAGGGCAAGACCACGTTCCTCCGCACCATCGTGGACTCGCTCAAGCCGATCGCGGGCGACGTGAAGTGGGGCCACGGCTGCAAGATCGGCGTCTACGCCCAGCACGTTTACACGACCCTGCCCGAGACGCACACCGTGCTCGAATACCTACGGAGCAAGGGCAAAGGCCGCAAGGAGCAGGAGATTCTGCAAGTCGCGGGGGCGCTGCTCTTCCGCGGTTCGCACGTCGAGAAACTGATCTCGGTGCTCTCCGGTGGCGAACGCGCCCGCCTCTGCCTCGCGGGCCTCTTGCTCAGCGATTACAACATCCTGATCTTGGACGAACCGGGTAATCACCTGGACGTCGATACCGTGGAATCGCTCGTCGATGCGCTGGTCGAGTATCAGGGCACCGTGATCTTCACGAGCCACGATCGGCACTTTACGAAGCGCGTGGCCACGTGCATCGTGGAGGTCCGCGAGGGCAAGGTCGTCAACTATCTGGGGCAGTACGAAGACTACTTATACCGGGTGAACAAGGAGATCGAGGCGGGCGAGCGAGCGGTGGGAACGGGGCGCGTGAAGTTGCCGGACGAGATCGCGAAACCTGGGAAGGCGCATCGCGCACCGGCCCGCAGCGAGAAGATCGTTCGCAAGGAAATGAAGACGCTGGAGAAGACGATCGCGCAACTCGACGAGCAGAAGCGCGAATTGAACGCGAAGTTGCTCGAAACGAGCAACGCGAAGGAGGCCCTTCGGCTCCACAACGAGATTGCGGCCCTCACGGATCAACTCGCACCCGCCGAGGAGCGCTGGTGCGAGTTGCAGGAAGAACTCGAAGAGTCGGCGTGAGAAAGCCGCCGGCTTGCCGGCGGTCCGCACGTTACAACAAGACCGCCGGCAAGCTGGCGGCTATATAGTGTCACTTCCCCTCGCTGAACGCATACACCACGGGTTTGCTCATCGCTTCGTTACAGAGGCTGAGGAATTTCGGCAACGAGGCGTCGAGGCTGAACTTCTCGCGAACGAGGTCGGCGGCCGCGCGGCCGAGGGGAGCGTGCCCAGACGGATCGTTCAATACTCGATTCGCCCGCTCCGCAAATCCTTCGACATCGAAGAACGGCGCGAGCAGCCCCGTCTTCCCATCCACGATGAGATCGCGGACCGGTGCCGTGTCCGAGGCGAGCACCACGGCCCCGCAAGACATGGCGTTCACCATGGACCACGAAAGAACGAACGGCACCGTGAGGTAGATGTGCAAGTCCGAAGCGGCCAACAACCGCGCCAACTCCGGCTCGGGCATGGTACCCGTAAAGACGAAACGCGATAGGTCGTACTCGTCATGCGCGAGCACCCATTCCTTAAAGGTCTTCCCGCCTGTGACTCGTTCGTCGCCGCCGTAGCAAACGCGATCGGATCCGACCACGGCGAAGACGACATCCGACCGCCGATCGCAGATTCGCTTCGCGATTTTCATGAACAGGTCGAACCCGCGCATCGATTCCATGCCGCGGGAAACGTAAGTCACGAGCTTCATTCCCGGTGGAAGGATGCGGTTTCCGATGATTTTCTGCGCAGTCGCATCGGGCTTCCAAAGTTCGGTATCCACGCCGTCGAAGAGCGTCCGCAACTTCGAGCGGTACTCAGTGGGAAACCGAGAGAGTTGCCATTCCGTGGGGCAGTAGCCGAGGTCGCAGTTGTCGAGATCGAGGAGGATCATGGCGTTGCGGGTGCGAGCGCGGAGGCGGTCCATCGGCTGCGGCGGGAAGTCTGGACGGAAGTCCATGTCCGCGCCGGAGACGCGGTAGTAATACTCGAAGAGGTTGACGATCGGCACGCCGGGATAGAGATCGCGAAGGAAGAGCGTGGAGCCGAAGCCGCTGTGGCCGACGATCAGATCGGGGCGGATGTCCGGTGCGGCGGCGAGCGCCTCGTGAACCCCCGCGGTGTGCCAGACTCCGTTCTCAAAGGTCCGACTGCAAACGTGTGTGGCGTTCGTGGCACCGCCTCGCGTCCCGTACTTGAGGCAGCGCACGCCGCGGTAGACGTCGTCGCGCTTCTGCGAAACGAACGTACACCGATAACCCGGCGTTTCCGCGAGCCGAAACGCGAACGGCCCGAACTGGGCCGGAAAATTCTGATGGACGAACAAGATGTGCATGTCGGGCAATCGCGCTCGTGGAGTCGTCGGCCAGCATCGAGAAAAACTGGAGGAACATTCCGAATATATCACGTCCTTTCCCGCGCGTCTGGGAGGATGCGTCGCGCAAGGGGGCTGGGCACCCGAGTTCTACCTGTAAGAAGTGCCGGTCGTCGCGATCGGTGCAAACCGGCCAAATTTCTTGCACCGCGTGGCCGATACAGAATGACAGCCGCCTCGGTGGATTGGGGAAGTCGCGCGTCCCCCGTTCGCCGGCCTTGCAAAATCGGTCGCCGCTCTTCGTGAGGCCTCCATGTCGTTGCCGCTCGATCGCATGATTGCCGCTCTCTCCCGAACGGGGATGACCCGCTTTTTCCAGCGGCTCTTCGAGAACTATCCCGACCTACTCATGAAGGATCAAACGGTCGAAGAGGTGCGCCCAGACCGCACATTCAAGATCGCGGGGTCGTGGGTTACGAACTTCGGTTCGGATAGCTTCTTAGGCCTCGATCAGGATTCGCGCGTGCAGGCGTCCATCGAGCGAGGCGTCCGCGATTGGGGCTCGCACAACGGCAGTTCGCGCGCCTTCTCCAGCGTGCGCCCCAACGTGGTCGCCGAACGAAAAATCGCCGAGTGGATGGGAACCGAGTCGGCTCTGATTTACCCGTCCGTCACGCTGGCGAACACCGGCGCGCTGCCGGGTCTGGTCACGCGGCACGATGTGATCGTCTCGGATCAGATGGCTCACAACTCGATCGACGAGGGAACCAAACTCGCGAAAGCTCGCGGCGTCCGCACGGCGAAGTTCGCCCACAACGACCCCAACGACCTCGCCCGCCTGCTCGCGGATATGCGACCTTACCGCCACGCCGTCATCGCGGTGGACGGCGTCTACAGTATGAGCGGCGAACTGCCTCCGCTACAAGAGTTCCAGCAGATCGCCTTGGAGAACGACGCCATCCTCTACGTGGACGACGCCCACGGCACCGGCGTGCTCGGCGAGCAGGGCCGCGGCACCGTACTCGAAGCGCTCGGCAATTACGACAACACCCTCGTCGTCGGTTCGCTCTCGAAAGCGTTCTCGTGCTTCGGCGGGTTCGTGGCGTGTACTGCCGCCGCATGCGACGTACTCAAGCTGCGATCCAACTCGCTGATCTTCGGTGGCCCGGTTCCGCCCGCGTACCTCGAAGGCGTCTGCACCGTGGTCGATATCCTGAGTTCGCCCGAATACGACTCCATTCGCGCTCGCCTGGACGCGAACGTCCGTCACCTCACCGAGGGTGCGGCGTCGTTGGGCCTCGCCGTTTTGGGTGGCCGCGTGCCCATCGTCTCGGTGTTGATCGGCTCCGAAGAGGACACGCT
>JAYTUG010000042.1:0-11457 GCA_043744695.1 Gemmataceae bacterium | reverse complement strand
GAACTGCATTCGCAGTTCGCAAACCACCCTCTCCCCAACGGGGAGAGGGTCCGAGTCGTCTACGTATTTTGCGAGTCTCCAAAGGTACGGGGTAGACCGCGTCGCAGCACTTCGTTGAACTCAGCTTCGCCTTCGCGGAAGGACATCGCGATGCGGATGGTTCGCAGCGGGCGGCCGGCGAGGTCGTCGAGCCGCAACTTCACCCAGTCCTTCTGCGTCGTCGCGATCTCCGTTCCACCTGGCAGGCCGCTCGCCCAGGTTCGCAGGTCGTCCACGTCTTCCCGAGTGTAAGCGTGGTGATCGGGGAAGGTCCGGAAGGCGATCACGTTCGCGCCGAGGTCTTCGAGCGTTCGCCGAAACGCGGTCGGGTTCCCGATTCCACAAAACGCAGCGACTGCCTGACGCGGGGCGAGAGCAGTCGTCGCCCGATGTTCGGTCGTCGCCACCGGCACGTTCGGGAATCGGCTCGCGATCCAAGCGCGAATCGTATCCACCTCGGCAGCGTTCACCTGATCGCAGCGCGTGAGCAAGATCGCACTCGCCCGTTTCAAACTGCTCGCCGGCTCGCGGAGCGTTCCCCGTGGGAACAGGAAGTCGCGGTGCGGCGGGCAGGTCGCGTCGATCAACAGGATGTCCAGATCGCGGTGCAGTCGCCGATGCTGGAAGCCATCGTCCAGAACCAATAATTCGGCTTCGAGTTCCTCCACGGCCGTTGTCGCCAGGCTGGCCCGATCCGCCCCTTGAAGGTGCGGGACATCGGGCAAGTTTTCTTCGAGAACGAGTGCCTCGTCGTTCGGCCCTGCGTTCGCCCCGTATCCGCGGCTCAGGATCGCGACCTGCACGCCGAGTTCGCGATAGAAGCGGGCCACATACTCGACGCAGGGCGTCTTGCCGGTGCCTCCGAGGCTCAGGTTTCCGATGCTCACCACGGGCACGCCGGCCCGATGAATCGTTCGTTTGCCACGGTCGAAGGCTCGATTCCGCCACCCAACGCCGAGCCGGTATGGCCCGCTGGCCAGTTTCAACCCGGCTCGCCCGAGCCAAGCCCACGGCCCACGTCGTTCGCCCCGAATCAGCGATTGGTACACTTCGACCGAGAATCGCACGGCCGAACGCCCTCCGAATCGGTTGTAGGGGCGGGAGTGTAGCAGTGCGGCCCGAACCGTGTCAACCGCGGGTCAAGTGTCGATTGAACCGACCCATTCCCCCTGCTAGAGTAAGTGAATTGATTCCACAATCCGCGTTCACCCCGAACACCTCCGGCTATGTCCGTCAACCTCGATGCCTCCGGGATCGGTCAACTCGTTCAGAAGCTCGGACTCTCGTCCGAAGCCCAGGTGCAGGACTGCCTACTCGAACTGGACGATAAAAAAGCGCCCGCCGAGAGCATGGTGAGGCTCCTGGAACGCAAGGGGTTCCTCACGCCGTGGCAAGGCAACAAGCTGCTCAAGGGCGACACGGACGGCTACGTCCTCGGCGGTTACCGGCTTCTGTATAAGGTCGCGTCGGGCAGTTTCGGCCGCGTCTATCGCGGCGACGATCCTCGCACCGGCCAGATCGTCGCCGTCAAAGTGCTCCGCAACAAGTGGACGATGGACAAGCAGAAGGTCGAACTCTTCCAGCGCGAAGGCAAACTCGGCATCGCCATCCGCCACCCGAACATCGTGTCGGTGCTCGCCGTGAATCAGGACGCCAAGACCGGCCAGTGGTTCCTCGTGATGGAGTTCATCGAGGGCGGTAACCTCCGCGACCTGATCAACATTCGCAAAAAGATCGACATCGACGAAACGCTCCGAATCATGGAAGACTGCGCCGCGGGCCTTCAAGGCGCGGCAATGAAGAACCTCACCCACCGCGACATCAAGCCGACGAACATTCTCATTTCCGCTCAGGGCGTGGTGAAGCTCGTGGACTTCGGATTGGCCGAGATCACGGCGGGCGGCTCGGTTCACCTCCAACGTCAAACGGATCGGGACGATGATGTCGCCGTCGATCGCACCGTCGATTACGCGGGGCTGGAAAAAGCCACCAACGTCAAGCCGGGAGACGTCCGCAGCGACATCTACTTCCTCGGCACCGTGCTCTACGAAATGGTGACCGGCCTACCGCTGATGCCGGTCACCAAGGATCGGCAAGCGCGGATGAGCGCCCGCCGCTACCAAGACGTGGAAGACACGCTGGCGAAAGCCGGCCCCGAACTCGGACTGCCCGGCGGCCTCCAAAAGCTGCTTTCGAAGATGATCGCCTACGAGCCGAAGTCGCGCTATCAGAACCCGACGGAACTGCTCGAAGCCATCCGCATGTGCCGCGCCGACCTGGGCGGCAAGGCCATCATGGAAGTGAAAGCCCGTGCCGCCACCGGCCCCAAAACGCTCTTCGTGGTCGAGACCAGCGAGAAGTTGAAGGATGCGTTTCGCGAGAAGTTCAAAGCCCACGGATACCGCGTGCTCATCACCATCGATCCTGCGATGGCTCTCAAACGATTCCAGGAGCAGCCGTACCACTCGCTGATCGTGGACGCTCGGACCATCGGTGAAGACGCCATGCTGGCGTACAACCGCGTGCTCCGAGAAGCGGATAGTTCGGGGCTGGATGTCGGAGCGATCTTGATCGTGGGCGAAGATCAGAAGTCGCTTGCCCGACAGGCCCGCGAGCACCGCAACGGGGCCGTCATGATTTACCCCGTGACCATGAAGCAACTCATCGAGAAGGTCTACGAGTTGACGCCCGGAGACGAGGCCGAGGCCGAGTGACTCGAACCCCATTCATCAGTCGGCCTTGACTCCACTCACTTCCCCCGGCATAGCCCGCACTCCTGGAACCCATTCTCCGGAGGGCGAACCCATGCTCCGGTTCGGTGCGATCGCGGTCGTTGGTCTAATCTCGGGAATCGCGTTGGCCTTCGGGGTCAACCCGCTTCCGAGCGCGCCGCCGGGCGACCTCGGCACGATTCAAGGCTACTGGAAGCCTCTGCAAATCGAGTTCGAATCCAAGCCGCAGATGTCCGCGGAAGAGATGAAGAAAGTCACGGTCGTCTTCGATCAGTCCGAATTCCACCTGTACTACAAGGACGCCGGGAAGGAAGCGATCAAGCTCGCGCTCATGAATGTGGCCCTCGATTCGAGCACGAGTCCGAAGTCGATTTCGTTCGAATTCGCCGCGGGTGCGCTGAAGGGCCAGAAGCGCCACGGCATCTACGAACTCGCCGGCAACCAACTCAAGCTTTGCTACGGACCCGCCGAGAAGGCCAAGCCTACGACCTTCGCCGCACCCGAGAAGAGCGGCTACTTCCTGGAAGTCTGGGCCCGCCAGCCGACGAAGTGAGTGTCGTCCTCTCGCTCCGCGTGAGGTCGCACCTCACGCGGAGCGCGCGGACGACGCTTACGTACAATCTTCTCATGGATGCTCACACGCTCGAGTTACTTCAGTTCGACGAGGTTCGGGAATTGCTCGCGGGGTACGCCGCGTC
Organism: Gemmataceae bacterium; assembly: GCA_043744695.1. Lineage (GTDB taxonomy): Bacteria > Planctomycetota > Planctomycetia > Gemmatales > Gemmataceae > Urbifossiella. The sequence goes on along the minus strand of JAYTUG010000042.1, from coordinate 7,988 downwards.
GTCGCTCGGCCGGGAACTCGCTCGCCAAATCGAACCGAGTACCGATCTCGAAGGCATTCGCGCCGAGCTTTCGCTCGTCACGGAAATGTCCACTTCGCTCGGACTCGGCCAAGCTCCACCGTTCGCCGGCCTACACGATGTCAGACTTCTCGCTCGCCGCGCCGCCATTGGCACCATGCTCTCCGCGGAACAGCTCCTCGAAGTCGGCGAATCGCTCACCTGCACCGGCGCGATGTATCGCTTTCGCATGAAGCTTGCCGAACGCCTCACCGGCCTCATCGAACTCCTCTCGGGCATCGAAGACCTCGGCATCGTCGGCAAGACCATCAGCGGCTGCATCGATGGCCGGGGTCACGTCCTCGACATGGCCAGCCGCGATCTCGCCGCCGTTCGCCAAAAGCTTTTCGACCTCGACGAGAGGGTGAAGTCCGAACTCAAGCGGCTGCTCCGCGATCCGAAGTTGCGCGAAATCCTGAGCTACCCGAACGCCACCGTGAGCGGCGAACACCACGTGCTTCCCGTCATGACGAACCACCGGCACAAGGTGCCCGGCGTCGTGCATCGCGTCAGCGGCACCGGCGAAACGATCTTCGTGGAACCGGCCAGCATCGCGCACCTGAGTGCCGAGCGCGAGACGCTCAAGGCCGAGGAAGACCGCGAAATCAAGCGCGTGCTGCGGCGGCTCAGCGGTGAAGTCGGTCGCGTCGCCCGGCCGCTCTCCTACGCCCTCGACGTGATTGCGAAGTTGGACCTGATTACCGCGAAGGCCCGCTTCGGCCGCGACTACAACATGTGGCCGCCGGACCTCAACAACGAGGGCCGACTCTGGCTCCGAGGCGCCCGGCATCCGCTGCTCGAAGTTCTGTTTCGCAACGAACCCGTGCCGCGATCGGTCGTTCCCATCGACGTGCGGCTCGGCATCGGCTTCAACTTACTCGTCATCACCGGACCGAACACGGGCGGCAAAACCGTCACGATCAAAACCACCGGGCTGCTCTGTCTCATGGCTCAGTGCGGCATGCACATCCCCGCAAGCGAAGGCAGCCAAGTGCCCATTTTCCAGCACATCCTCGCGGACATCGGCGACGAACAAAGCCTCGAACAATCGCTCAGCACCTTCAGTTCGCACATCTCGCGAATCGCTTCGATCTTCAAAGTCGCGAACGGGGAGAGCCTCGTGCTGCTCGATGAACTCGGGGCGGGAACGGACCCGACCGAAGGGGCGGCGCTGGGCCGGGCGATTCTGGATCAACTCGATTCCGTCGGTTGTCGCGCGATCGTGACCACCCACCTCGGCGACTTAAAGACCTATGCCTTCAACAACGACCGCGCCGAGAACGGCGCGGTCGAGTTCGATATCGAGACAATGCGGCCGACGTACCGGCTGCTCATCGGGCAGTTCGGCATGAGCAACGCCTTGAAGATCGCGAAGCGTTTGAAGTTGCCTCGCGAACTGCTGAAGCGAGCCCGCCGCTACTTGAAGCGCCGCAAGGGAAAGACCGGCGACCTGGCCCGCTTGCAGGAACTTCGCGAAGAGGCCGAGAAAGCACGCGAGCAGGCGCTGGCCGCACAACATGCCGCATCGGTCGAGAAGCAAGAATTCGAGCGCAAGAATGCGGCATTCGATCGCGAGGTCAAGGACCTAGCCGAGCTTCAAGAAATGCGCACGAGCCTGAAGGCAAACGACGTGGTGCTGGTGTCGCGTTTCGACCGCTCGGGCAAAGTCGTGCGGGTCGATGTCAAGAAGCAAACGGTGACGGTGAGCGTGGGTCTGGGCCAGTGGGAAGTGCCGTTCGATGAGGTGTTTCCGCCCGTGTAATGGAGCAGGGTTATGGCGAGTCCGAAGCCGCTGGAAAATTACACGTCGTACAAGGGCCTGCCGCAACTCGCCGGGCTGTGTACGGTCGAGGAAGCCGCGAAGCCGGGGCTCGCGGTCGAGGAGTGCGTTCGCCGGTTGAAGCGCTTCCACTATTGCTTCAAGCGACTGCATCAGATCCTGACGGCCCGCATCACGTCTGAACCGATCTACGAGTTGAAGACCGGCTTCGCACACCATGCGTATCTGTGCGCGGAACACGCCACGGCGCTGCGAACGCGGATCGGCGAAATGCGCGAACCGCCACTGGGCCTGCAGGACGTGCCGCACCCAGCACTGGAGTTGTTCTTCGATGAGATACTGGCTGCGCCGACGACACTGGAACTCTTCACCGGACTTTACGACATCGCCATCCCGGAAGTGCTCGGCGCGAGCGAATCGTACTCCGTGGATACAAATCCGCTCACCGACGCTCCGAGTCGACGTGTTCTCCGGTTCGCCATTCTCGAACTGGAGGAGATGTCCGACTGGGGCGGCCGGGTTGTGTACGCGCTCCGAAAGTCGGCGACGCCGCAAGGCATCACCTACGAAGAGATGCGCTTTTCGGCCGAGATCGGTGCCCTGCTTGATGCGGCCACCGGGATTGATGGAACCCCGCAAAGCCCACCCGTTGCCACGGGTGGGCTTGCGCCCAAACTCCCACGCCGCTACTCCAAAACGCCCTACGTCTACGATCCCGTCCCGCAGCGCGACGAACGCTTCACCGATCCGTGGAACCAGGGAGTGAACGCCGAGTCGTTCCTGTACAACGACGCGTTCCCCGCCCGGGCCAAGGCCCTCATGATGCTCTACAAGCGCCTCCGCGAAATCGACGTTCCCGAAATGATGGCGTCGATCATCTCCCAGACGCCCGGCAAGCCGTGGGGCTACTACCGCGATATGTCCCGACAACTTTGGGACGAGGCCCGACACGCCATGATGGGCGAAGTCGGCTTCGTCGCCCTCGGCGTGGATTGGACGCAAGTGAAGATCAGCTACAATTGGTCGTACCGGCTCAACACCGAATGCACGCCGATGGAGCGGCACGGCGTGCTCTACTTCATCGAGCAAGGCCTGATGCCGAAGACCGGCAAGCGCTTTGAGTTCGAGACCGGCCAGGCCAGTGGCCTGCCGCTCATCGCGACCATCCAGGACTTCGACTGGGCGGACGAGGTGCTCCATTCGCAGATCGGCCGGGTGTGGTACGTGCCCGAGTTCGCGAGCTTGCAGAAGGCACTGGAATATGGCGACGCGGCCTGGTCGAAGGTACTCAGCAACTGGGCGACGGTGAAGGACAAGGGGTTGACGCAGCACGAGAACTGGTGGCCGGCGGTGTACACTCAGGCCTGTGCCGCGGAGGGCGTGCCGCCCGACCCCGCGGTGTTGGCGTTTGATGAGACGTACGAAGGCAAGCGCGCCGATTTACGCATCGTCGCGGAATAGTTCAGCGCCTGACCGATTAGCCGCGACGCGGAGTCCTCGGAGCGGAGCGCTCCGCGAATACAGGTGAGTTCCCCATGAATCGCCGTGAAATGCTGCAAGCCTCTGCGGCCGCGATGTGCGCGCCGATCCCCGACGCCACCACGCCGGACTCCATCGTTCACAAATATCTCGCTGCGGAAGTCGAGCGCATCGGCAAGAACTTCATGGACGGCGCGAAGTCGAAAGCCGAATGGCTCGCGAAGCGGCCGCTTCTCAAACAGCAATTCCTCGACATGGCCGGGCTCTGGCCGCCCCCCGAGAAGACCGACCTGAAGGGCACCATCACCGGCACGTACATAAGCGGGACCTTCGCTAGCAAGAGGGTTCACTTCCAGAGCCTCCCTGGTCTCTATGTCACCGGCAATTTGTACTATCCCAATCATCCCAACCTCCGGCAGAAGTTTCCCGCAGTTCTTTACCTATGTGGTCACTCGAACAAGGGCCGCGACGGCAACAAAACCGCGTTTAGCGATCACGGTGTGTGGTTCGCCAAAAATGGCTATGTCTGCCTCATTCTCGATACGCTGCAACTCGGCGAACTCCCCGGAAAGCATCACGGCACCTACAACCTCGATCGCTTCTGGTGGCACAGCCGCGGCTATACACCCGCCGGAATCGAGTGCTGGAACGCAATCCGAGCCATCGATTTTCTTGTGGAGAACGCCTTCCCTTACATCGATCCCAACAAGATCGGCGTCACCGGGATCTCGGGCGGTGGAGCGACCACCGTCTGGATTGCGGCCGCCGACGACCGCGTGAAGGTCGCCGTGCCCGTCTCCGGAATGAGCGATCTCGAAAGCTACATCTCCAACCGCGTGATCAACGGCCACTGCGACTGCATGTTCGTCCACAACACCTACCAGTGGGAATGGACGACCATCCTCGCCTTGTTCGCCCCGAAGCCGCTGCTCTTCGCGAACAGCGACAACGATCCGATCTTCCCGATGGACGGCAATCGCCGGATCATCGCGAAGTTGCGGCAGTGCTACGAGATGCTCGGCGCGAAGGATCTGGTCGAGGAATACGTGTCGAAGGGCGGCCACGATTATCGGCCCGACCTGCGCATCGCGATCTTCAGCTTCTTCAACAAACATTTGAAGGGCGTCGATGTCGCGGCGAAGGACATCGAGTTCCCGCCGATCGAGGGCAAGGATCTCCGCGTCTTCCCGGAGGACAAGGACTTGCCCAAGGACTCGATCAACGACAAAGCCGACGAGACGTTCGTGCCGAAGGCGGTGGTGAAACTTCCCGAAGCGAAAGATTTCGCGGCCTGGAAAGCGGGGCTGGTGAAGCAACTGCGCGAGCGAGTCTTCCGGGCAATTCCTGAGAAGGTGCCGCCGCTGAAGTTGGAGATCGAGGATCGACCGGGAGCGAGGGCGACCGCGAAAACCGAAGGCGAGTTGACGGTGAGTACCCTCACACTCGCCACGAGTAGCGAAGGGAAGCACACGGCCCTGATCGTACTCGAGGACGGCGACGATCCGATCATGGAGGCTGGGTTCTGGATGAAGAACGGCGTCGACGAGAAAGTGCTCGTGGGCCTCAGCACGCGAGGGATGGGGGACGCGAAGTGGACGCGGAAGAGCCCGCCGAACACGGTCGAACGCTCGCTGGTTCTACTGGGCCAAACCGTGGACAGTGGCCGGGTTCGCGATCTCATCGCCGTGCTGAACGGCCAACCCGCGAAGGTCCGTCTTCTCGGTCGCGGCCCGGCCGGGATCATCGCGGCGTATGCCGCACTCTTCGCGCCCGAGAAGGTCGTCGACGTCGCGATCGGCGATGCTCCCACTTCACACCGCGACGGCCCGCACTTCCTGAACGTGCAGCGCGTACTGGATATTCCCGAGGCGCTCGGCCTGCTCGCCCCCAACGTGAAGCTCACGCTCCTCGGCAAGAATGCGAAGGATCCGGCTTTCGACAAGGTGGCCGCGATCTTCAAACTCGCCGGTGCGCAAGGCATGTTCAAGCGAATGGCTTGAGAGAATTCAATCGCGGCGTCGGATCGCTGCCATAAACTGATCGCATGAGCCAGAAACTTCGCGTCGTGGTCACGGGGTCCGCGGGCCGAGTGGGCCGGGCTGTGGTCGAGGAATTGCACGCCCGCGGACACTCCGTCGTCGGTTTCGACGTGCGGCCGACGCCCGGCATTCCTCCGGAACAATCGGTGGTTGCGGGGTTGGCCGATGTCGCGGCTTTTCGCAAGGCCGCGACTGGCGCGAACAGCATCATTCACCTCGCCGCTACGCCGGACGACGTTCAGTTCCCGCGTGGATTGGCACCCAACGACGGCGATAACTTCCTGAGCGAACTGGTGCCGAACAACATCATCGCGCCCTATCACGTGATGGAAGCGGCCCGCACCTTGGGCATTCCGCGGGTCGTTCTCACGAGCAGCGGCCAAGTGATCGATGGGCACCTGCGTGCCGAGAACACTCCAGTGACGACAGACATGCTGCCGAAGCCTCGCTACCTGTATGCCTGCACGAAGGTCTTTCTCGAAGCGCTCGGCCAGGTTTATGCCAAGGAACACGGTATCGAGGTGCTGGCGATTCGGCTCGGGTGGTGCCCGCGCGACGTGGGCCAGGTGAACGAGATCGCGGGTGGCGAACTGTTTCAGGACGTGTTCATCAGCCCTGGCGACGCCGGGCGATTTTTTACCGCGACGGTGGAGGTGGGCTCGCTGCCGCCGTACAGCGTGCTGTATGCGACGAGCCGATTCACGCATCAACTGCGGTACGATCTCAGCGAGTCGGCTCGTATCCTCGGGTGGGAACCGCGGGAGCAGTGGCCGACCGGCGCGAGCGAGTTCGCCTAAATCTGGGTGGCAGGGCGATGGAAGAGTGTGGGGCGAACGGTCGCACTGGCCAGTTAAGGAAGAATTGAGTCGGGTCGTCGGAAGTGGCGAGGGGCAGCTACGCGCCGGCCATCACGACCGAGTAGCCGCGGTTCTCGATCACGGAGCAGTCGCCGAACGTCTCGAAGATCATGGGCACCACGGCCGTCGGCATCTTCGTCACGATGTAGTAGCGGCCGCCGGGCTTCAACAAGTTCTTTGCACCCTTCACGAAGAGCTTCGTAATGTCGGACTTCGCGTAGTACGGTGGGTTGGCCACGATCACGTCGAAGGTGCGGTTCTGGAGTCCTTCGAGCCGCGTGGCCGCGACGAAGATCGGGTTCGCCACGCCGTTGGCCTTCGCGTTTAGCTCGGCCATCGCCATCGCCCGCAGGTTGCTGTCGATGAAGGTCACGGTGCCCTTGGGGCCGGCCTTGGTGGCGAGCAGGCAGCCGACCGCGCCGTTGCCGCAACCGAGGTCGAGGATCGCATCGCCTTCGTTCACCTCGACCACATCGATCATCGCGCGGGAGCCGACGTCGAACCGGCCGTAGCTGAAAGTTCCGGGCCGTGAGACGAACTCCATCGCCGGGCCGTCCGCGAGCTTCGCGTGGTACTTCACTTCGTGCCGCCGCCGCGTTCCTTCGTCGGTCTTCGTGCTCCAGAACGCCATGCCATTTTTGCTCGCCGGCGATTCGCCGCACTTGCCGAACTGCTTCTTCTGCCACTTCGCGAACTGATTATCGCGCTCGTATTCGGAGAGCGAGATGAGTAGGCCGCCGGGCTTGAGAATGTGGTAGGCCTGCTCGATCATGTCGATCTTGAGTTCGCGATCGGCGTGCGCCGCGGCCGGGAACAGGACGGTCCCGAACTTCGCTTCCAGATCCCAGAGGTCGGACCCGACCACGACGTCGGCCGTCACTTCGAGTTCAGCCAGACACTCGCGGGTGCGGCCGGACTGAAACAAGTCCATCTGGAAGACGGTAATGGGAACGTCGCCGAGTTGCTTGGCGAGATTCGCGATCGGCCAAGGCGGGCCGAGGGCGATGCAGACGGGTGGCTGAACGCGGCTCGAAACGGTCGCGAAGAGATCGATGAAGTGGTTCATTCTTAATTAAGCCGCCGGCTTGCCGGCGGGAATCGGGCAATTAAACGGACCGCCGGCAAGCCGGCGGCTAAATGTTAGCGGCCTTCGCGGAGGCGGTCGCCGAGGAAATTCTCGAGGTCCGGCGTGTCGTAGATCTTTTTGATGGTGGTCTCCACGTCGTATTCGACGCGGCGGAACTTGATCACGTCGTCATCGAGGACGATGTAGCAGGCGCGCCAGTTGCCGTCGCGGGGTTGGCCCACGCTGCCGACGTTGCACAGCGTCTTGCGGCCGTCCAGCTTGTACGCGAACTCGACTTCCTCGGGGCTGAGGAACTGCATGCTCTCGGTGAAGATGCCCGGCACGTGCGTGTGACCCTGGAAGCAGTACTTTTCAACCAGGGCGAAGATGCGCTCCATCTTGCGCTGGTTGTACACGTCTTCGGGGAAGACGTACTCGTTGAGCGGGTTGCGGGCGGATCCGTGAACGAAGAGGTGGCCGTTCTCGCGGTGGCTGCGGGGCCGTTCGGCGAGAAACTCCCAACGCTTTTCGCGAAGCGGGCGCGGCTCGGTAGTCGATTCGAGTTGGTTGCGCGTCCAGAAAATCGCTCGCTCGGCCGGCTGGTTGAAGCCGTCCGGATCGAACATCGCACCTTGGTCGTGGTTGCCCAGCAACACGAGCTTGGCATCCATCACGAGGTCGATGCACTCGCGCGGGTTGGGCCCGTACCC
>JAYTUG010000041.1:0-2940 GCA_043744695.1 Gemmataceae bacterium | reverse complement strand
TGGTGCTTCGCCATGATCTTCTTGCAGATGGCTTGCGAGGTGTCGCGGTCGATGCCGACGAGGTCGAGCGCGACGAGTGCGAACTTCTTGCCGTCGGCGGTTTGGAATGCCGCGGCCTTGGCCCAGAGGTCGATCTCGGTGCCTTCGGCGGGGCCGGTCCGCGACGAGTAGCCGGACATCCACATCGGCTTGTCCGGCGTGATCTTCACTTTGGCGAAACCCGCCTTCCAACCGGGCTCCGCCGCGAAGAGCGGAGTAACGAAAAGCACGAGGGCGAGGGAAACAAGGTGTTTCATGGAACCGATTCGTGAGTGAAGATTGCCGCTCGCGGCTTCGCGATTGTACGGGAGCCGCGTGCGGCATGCTATCTCCCACGTCGCAACCCGCCCGATTTTGCCAAGCTCACGAACACCGCGATGGGCAGCAGCACCAAACCCACGAGCAAGTAGTCCAGCCCCGCGACCTCCATTCGCAGGGCGATGTAGAGGCGCCAGGCGGCTCCGGTAAGCCAGGTAGGGCTCGCTTAATTTCCACGGATCGCGACTTCGATCGCATGGATCCGCTGTTCCTGACTCGCGACGGGATCGATCCAGGCATGCCGTAATCGCAAACCTGACGTGCATCCGGCCGAATCCTACGTTAATCTGAAAGCCGGGAACCCGCCAAGCGTTTCAGGCGTCCAATCCAAACTGGACTCTCACCGCTTTCACATTCCATGGGGATCGTCATGTTTCGAAGGTTCACAGGGCTCGCGTTCGCACTCCTCGCGGCCATCGGCCTCTCCGGTGCTGCCGACACGCCCAAGCCCACCGCCGGCGAAACGGCCAAAGCCAAGAAAGCCCTTCAAGAAGTTCAAGACTTCATGGGAATTTGGAACGTCGAGGGCATCCAGAAGGTCGGCGTGAAGACCGAGGCCTGGAAAGAGAAGATCGATTGGTCGTGGAAGTTCAAAGCCGACCAACCCACGATCAAGGTGGCGTTTGCCGAGGGCAAGGGCAAGTATTACTCGAAGGGTGAACTGACCTATTCCGTAGACAAGAAGAAGTACGTACTCGCGCTCGTTGCCACCGATAAAAGCGAACACGCATTTGAAGGCGATCTGCTCAAGAGCGGCGGGCTCAAGCTCGAAAGTAAGAACGCCAAGACCGGCGACGTCACTCGCATCACGATGAACACCCTGGCCGACGGCATTCGCTTCTCGTTCAAGGTCGAGAAGCAAGAAGGCGGCAAGGGGCTTTTCTCCAGCGCCTTCCAGATGACGGGCAACAAGGACGGCGAATCGCTCGCGGGGGGAACCAAGAAGCCCGAGTGCATCGTCACCGGCGGGGCCGCTTCGATCGCCGTCTCGTATCAGGGCAAACAGTACTTCGTGTGCTGCTCGGGTTGCCGAGATGCGTTCATGGAGAATCCCGAGAAGTTCGTGAAGATGCTCGAGAAGAAGTAATCAAAATTGTCGGGCTGCATCATCGCAACAGCAGCCCGACACATTCACCGACTGCGACGCCATTGGTTCAGGGCCACGTTCGCCAGCAGCAGCACGCCGATCAGAATGTACTGCATTTCCACCGGCACGTTGAACAAGCTCACCCCGTTATTGATCAGCCCGATGATCGCGACGCCCAGCATCGCGCCGGTCACGGTTCCCTTCCCGCCGCTCAGGCTTGCCCCGCCGATCACCACGGCCGTAATGACGTTGAGTTCGAGCTGTTCGCCCAGCGTCGGGTTGCCCGAGTTGCTGTGGGCGAACATCGCGATCCCGGCCAAACCAGTGAGCAGACCCGAGAGCGTGTAGACCATCATTTTCGTGCGGGGAACGTTCACGCCGCAAAGGCGAGCCGTCGCTTCGTTCGAACCGACGGCATAAATGTGACGGCCCAGCACGGTTTGGCGAAGCAGTACGGCCGTGAAAATGCCTAGAAGCACGAGCGACCAAAGGCCGGGATTGGCGAACGAAGTCTTGGCGAGGCTTTCTACCCAGGTCGGCGTGCTGCCGGGCGGGAACGCCAGCGTGGTGCGATCGGCGAGCCAGATTGCGACGCCGCGGGCGATGCCGAACATTCCGAGCGTCGCGACGAACGGGGGCAACTTCAACTTCGTAATGAGCAGGCCGTTCGCCAGCCCGCACACGCCGCCGGTCGCCACACCCGCCGCTACGGCACCGAGGCTCGCCAACGGGCTCGGCCCCCAATGCTCAAAGAGCCCCGAGTAGACCTTCATCGTCACCACCGTGACGAGTGCGACCACGGCTCCCACCGAGAGATCGATGCCGCCACTGATGAGAACGAGGAGCATGCCCAGGCCGACGATTGCGGGAATAGTGCCTTCGTGGAACAGTACTTCGAGGTTGCCGACGCTCCAGAAGGTGCCGAGCCCGCCCTGGCTTCCGATGAGCAGCGAGAAGAGGAGAACGACGCCCGCGAAGCCAACCCACGGCCCGGAGGGAAGCGCGGCGCGACTCGAAATGGGCATGAGTGAGTCCGGAGAGAGTCGAACGGGTTTACGAGGGCAATCGTATTCCGCGCGGGTTCGGCTTTCATCACGAGTTTGTGAGCAGCGGCGTCGCCAAACATCTGGTCGACCGCATCTGGGAACCCCGCGGGCCGGTCTGCGGCACCAAGCTCACCGAGATGGAAGCCCTCCTCGTCGCCATCCGAGAAGTTCTCACCGAGCGGATGCTGGCGCAGGCCCTCCAGCGGCAGGCCGCCGACCCCGCCACGGAACGCCCGCCGAACGTATCGGGCGTTGCCGTTGGTGGAACGCAAGGGCGTGCCGGAACCTCGAGACAGCAATGCTTTCTCGGCAACGTCGGAGAAAGGAAGATGGACAATGTTGTGGCACGAAGCGTACTTGTTTAGCGCCCCCACTCCGTCCCGCGTTGCGAAACTGGCGCAGCTGAACGCGGCCCGAGTCGCTAGCATCAGGTCATGGACGGAGCCACGT
>JAYTUG010000040.1:0-11541 GCA_043744695.1 Gemmataceae bacterium | reverse complement strand
GGAGCGCGCTCCGCTCCGAAGTCTACGCGTCGCGGCTAAACGATAACTCAACCTACTACGCGGCGCCTTCCTTGATCCGCATTCCGTAGAAGGAGCGGTAGACGAAGAACGCGGAGATCACCAGGAACGCGATCGACAGAGCGGCGCGCAGGTCGCCCATTGCTTCGCCGCCTTCCTCCTTGCTCTTCGACAGCGAGACGGCCAATTCCACCGCGAGCAAGCCGAACAGCGTCGTGAACTTGATGATCGGGTTGAGGGCCACGCTGGAGGTGTCCTTGAACGGATCGCCGACGGTGTCGCCGACCACGGTGGCGTCGTGCAACGGCGTGCCCTTCGCCTTCAGTTCGGTCTCGACGATCTTCTTCGCGTTATCCCAGGCTCCGCCCGCGTTCGCCATGAAGATCGCCTGGTACAGCCCGAAGAGCGCGATCGAGATCAGGTATCCGATGAAGAAGTATTCATCCAGGAACGAGAACCCGAGCGTGGCGAAGAACACGACGAGGAAGATGTTGAACATGCCTTGCTGGGCGTACTGCGTGCAGATTCCGACCACCTTCTTCGAGTCTTCGGTGGAGGCTTTCTTCACCGAATCGTCGAGGCGGATGTTGGCCTTGATGAACTCGACGGCCCGGTAAGCACCGGTGGTCACGGCTTGGATGCTGGCTCCGGTGAACCAATAAATCACGGCCCCGCCAGCGACCAAACCCAACAGGAACGGCGGGTGCAGGATCGAAAGGTTCGTGACGAGCTTCGGATCGAGCCCGTTGGTGAGCGACACGATGATGGCGAAGATCATGGTCGTGGCCCCGACCACCGCCGTGCCGATGAGTACGGGCTTCGCGGTCGCCTTGAACGTGTTCCCCGCTCCGTCGTTCTTCTCGAGATTGTCCTTGGCCGTGTGGAAGTCGGCATCGAAACCGAAGTCGCGCTTGATCTCCTCCTTGATCGCTGGAACCTCTTCGATCTGCGATAGTTCGTACACGCTCTGCGCGTTGTCCGTCACCGGGCCGTAGCTATCCACGGCAATGGTGACGGGTCCCATGCCGAGGAAGCCGAAGGCCACGAGGCCGAAGGCGAACACGGCAGGGGCGAGCATGAGCCCTTCCGCGGAGCCGAAGCTCTTGGGCGGGATCATGGTGCTGAACGCGTAGGCGATGCCCATGAGCCCGAGAATCGTCATGCCGAGCCAGTATGCACTGAAATTACCGGCGACGAGGCCGCTCAGAATGTTCAGCGACGCCCCGCCCTGCTTCGAAGACGTGACCACTTCCTGAACGTGGGCCGAATGCGTGCTGGTGAAGATTTTTACCAGTTCCGGGATGATCGCCCCGGCGAGTGTGCCGCACGTGATGATCGTCGAAAGCTTCCACCAGAGCGTGGTGTCGCCCCCCAGATTCGGGATCAAGAGGTACGACACGATGTAAGTGAGAACGACGGATACGATCGAGGTGAGCCAGACGAGCAGAGTCAGCGGGACTTCGTAGTTGAAGTCTTTCATCTCGGAGTATTTGGCCTTCGAGCGCGCCTCGTTGATGTAGTACGAGGCACCCGAGGCGATCACCATCATGACGCGCATCATGAAGATCCAGACGAGCAGTTGAACCTGAACCGTGCGATCGGTAACGGCGAGCAGGATGAACGAGATCAGGGCCACGCCGGTGACGCCGTAGGTTTCGAAGCCGTCGGCGGATGGCCCGACCGAGTCGCCGGCGTTGTCGCCAGTGCAGTCGGCAATCACGCCGGGGTTGCGGGCGTCGTCTTCCTTGATCTTGAAGACGATCTTCATGAGGTCGGCCCCGATGTCGGCAATTTTGGTGAAGATGCCGCCGGCCACGCGAAGGGCCGCCGCTCCGAGCGATTCACCGATGGCAAAGCCGATGAAGCACGGCCCGGCGTAATCGCCCGGCACGAACAGCAGGATGATGAGCATCAGCAGCAATTCGACTGAGATGAGCAGCATGCCGATCGAGATGCCGGCCTTGAGCGGGATCATGTAGCACGGGTACGCCTTGCCGGTGAGGCTGGCGAACGCGGTGCGACTATTGGCGAAAGTGTTCACGCGGATGCCGAACCACGCCACGCCATAGCTGCCGAGGATTCCGACCACGCTGAAGAACAGAATGATCGCCACCTTCTCCGGCGGAAATCCGTGCTGCATTTGCCCGTTGGCGTCTTGCGACACGGCCAGCTTGCCGAAGTACAAGGCGATGATGGCCCCGATGAAGAGCCACAGCATGATCAGGAACTTGCCCTGCGTGAGCAGGTAGGTTTTGCACGTTTCGTAGATCAGTTCCGAGACCTCGAGCATGGTCTTGTGAACGGCCATATTCTTGAGTTGCGAGTACATCATGAGGCCGAAGGCAAGGCCGATGACGCAGACGACGAGCCCGGAATAGAGCAGGTCTTTGCCGCCGATTCCGGTGCTCCCATCGGCGGCACCGAGAAACTTGACCGTGTTGAGGTCGGGAAGCTTGAGGTTGGCTTCGCCGCCAGCATGGGGCTTGTCGCCTTTATTGTCGTCGGCCGCGAAGACTGGCGCGGCTAGGCCCGCGAGCATCAGACACGACAGGAGGACACGCGGAAACAGGCCCGCTGCCCGGCCGCGGAGAGAGGGGTCAGTCGTCGGCATGGCGATGGCTTCTCGCATCCAGGGGAACACGGTCTCCGGCGAGTCCCCGGAGATTAGGTGCTAAAGTATGGCCGAAACGCGACCGAGACAACACCTCAGCGGAAACCCTGGCAGTATTGGCGAAGCGGGCAGTTTCGCGAAACGAGTCGCGCCTCCCATTGCCCACCCGAAGCCCGGCTTCCCCGCCGAGGCCCAAAATTCCTCATCTTGCCGGGCCGTTCCGAACGATCATTACACATGAGACCACCCGCACGGTCGCATTCGCCACGGACGAGGCGCTCATGATCGGTCGCGTGCTGATTACCACGCTGGGAATTGCGCTCGCCGTCGGCGGTGTTGCAGCCGCTCAAAAGCCTGCGATGCCTGCGATGCCTGCGAGGCCTGCCGAGCCGATGCCCGCTCGCATCGTGCTCGCGGAGGTGGTCGAAGCCCGACATCGGGAAGCGGTCCTCGCCGTGGTGAAGAAGCCCACGATCACCACTCGCGGCACCTCCCCCGATCTCGTCTGCACGCCCGCCGTCTACGAATGGTTGCTCGAACATCCGGATCGCGTCTCGCTCGCCTGGCCGCGGCTCAAGGTGAACTGCGTGGAGATCGCGGATGCCGGGAAGGGCGTCTTCACGTGGGCCGACGGCGAGGGCAGCGAACTGGTCTGGCAAAACGTCGGCCGCTTCCCCGATGGGCTCGTCTGGTTTGCGACCGGCAAGGTGAAGTGTTCGCCCGTCACGCCGACGATCCCCGTGAAGGCCGTGGTCGTGATGCACCATCCGAAGAAGTTTGCCGCAGACGGCACGGCCACGATTAATCCGGTGGCTCACGTCTACTTGCAAACGGATAGCAAGGCCGCGAGCGTCGTGCTGAAACTCCTCGGCCCGACGGCCCCGAAACTCGCGGAGCAGGGTGCCGATCAGTTGCTCTACTTCTTCACGGGCATCGCGAACTACACGCACAAGCACCCCGAAAAGATGGACGAGCTTCTGTCCGCCGCGAAGAAGTGAGCTACGGCACCAGCCCTCGAAGTTGGTACAGGTGAATCAGCGCCCGATCGATCACCTTCTCCCCAGCCCCGAGTTCCGCCACCGACACCGGCAGGCCCGTCCCGTAGCCGCCTTCACTCACGGCCTGGATCGTCGGGAAATACTGCTGGTAGTCGTTGCAGTAGCCGAGCACGAAGAGGTGCGGCACGCGGGCCCGACGCTTCAAACTCAAGGCATGTTCCGAGAAGAACTCGCCCGAGACGCCGACGAAACCGAGCGATTTGTCGAGCATTGCCGTGGAAAGAGTCGGCCGCACGCCGTCGGTATATTCCTTCTGAAAGAATGCGATCAGGTCGGGGAAGAAGGCCTGTTCAAGGGCCGCCCGCACGATCAGATTGTTCACGTCGATCGTGATCGGGAACTTGAACTCCTCGCGCTTCGCGGAGAGGGTCGTGCCCTTGCCCGTCATCTTGGTTTCCGAGGCGAGTGACAACACGCTGTCACCGAGTTTGCGGCCAAACTCGTCCGGACCTTTTATTCCCTCGGGCGGGTTGGGCGACATGTCGCCGGCGGCTCCTTGTAGGAAGAGGCACGGCACCCCGGTTTCCCCCTCGACGCGCTTCGCCATCGCGCCGGGAAAGTCCGCCGAGAACTCGTTCAGGTTCGAGGGAAGCATCGTGGGATGGGCCGCGAAGTTGACGGCATGGGCGATCGGTTTGCCGGCGAGATCCTCGACGCGGAGCACCGCGAGTTCGCGATCGACCGGAGCGTCTTTCCGCTTCGATTGCCGATTGCGGTTCAGGTTCACCTCGGTGGAGTTCACTCCATATCGCGCCGGCTTGCAGGCCGCATCCGCCTTCTGGATCGTGGCGACGAGCTTCTCTTCGAGTTCCTTCACATAGGGCTTGCCGTCCTTGGGCCAGTTTTCGGTTTCGATCACCGGGCCGTGGTGCGTGTGCGAGGCGACGAGGAACAGTTCGGCGAAGCCGTCGGCTTTCAACTTCTCGCGGATGCGTTTCATCGAGTCGCGAGTCGGGGCCCGGCCGAGGTCGAGGCTCACGAGCGCGATCTTCGATTCGCCGGTTTTCAAGACGAGGGCACGAGCGTGCAGCGGGTCGCGAACGCCCGTGGAGGGCTTGTCGCGACGCGCGGCGTAGCCCCACATCGGGTAGCCGATCGGCGGTGTGATGTCGACCTTCGCGGCCCCGGCTTCAAAAGCCGCACGCGACACATTCGGAAGAGTCAGCGCGAACAGAGCCGCGATTATGAGTCGTCGCATGGGTGAACCTGTGGGCTGCGCGGTAAGATGACTGACGTGCCGATCATACCGCCTGGAAGCTCGCAATGCTCCGTTCGATTGAGCCGTCCGACACGAATTCGCTGGTGGAACTCACGGCCGAGACCGAGTTCTTCAAGCCGCTGGAACTCGTGGCGCTGCGCGGTGGAAGCCGACATTTGCGAACACGAAGGCCGACTGCTGCTGATCGAAACGTCGTCGCAGGATCGCTACGAACCGACGCGCGGCTTCTACAAGAAGCGCGGCTACGCGGTCGCGGCCCACATCCCCGACTACTACG
Source organism: Gemmataceae bacterium (assembly GCA_043744695.1). Taxonomy (GTDB): domain Bacteria; phylum Planctomycetota; class Planctomycetia; order Gemmatales; family Gemmataceae; genus Urbifossiella. The sequence continues at coordinate 6,358 of JAYTUG010000040.1, read as the reverse complement.
CCGACGGCGACGGGCTCGTGATGTTCAGCAAGCGGCTCTGAGCGTTCCACTAACATAAGCGAATGACCCCAGCTTCCCTCCCGCAACTCCTCACCGATACGGTGCTCGGCCCCGACTTCCGCCGTGCGACGTTCGGTGGCGCGATTCGCGGCACGCCCACGGAATGGGTGCGGGTCGTGCTCCGGCCCATCGAGCTTCGCGGCCAACCGCACCTCCAATTCTCCTACTTCGACGGCAAGAAAGACTTCGCCAAGAACTTCACGCGGCCCGAGGCCGAGGCACCGCTCGCGGAACTACTCCTACTCGGCTACGCGGGCATTCACCTGGAAACGGCCCGCGAAGAGATCGACATCCGCACCACGAAAAAGGGGAAGGTCTTCGTCGGGCGAAAGCAGACGAAGGAACGCGCGGCACTCGCGGAGCCACACAATCGGGTGAAGGACGTGCCGCTGCCCGAAGGCCGGGCCGACAAATTGCTGCACGTGATGGGCATCGCGACGGCGGATGGCCGCGTGCGTCCGACGATGCGGGCCAAGTTCGCGCAGATCAACGAGTTCCTCAAACACCTGACGCACACACTGGATGACGCCGGGTTGCGCTCGCTCGGTCGGCCCCTGGAGATCCTCGATTGCGGCTGCGGCTCGAGTTACCTCACGCTCGCCGCCCACCACTACCTCAACGACGTCCTCGCGATCCCGGCTCGAATCATCGGCGTCGATGTGAACGATGAACTGATTCGCAAGAGTACCGAACGCGCGGAGAAGCTCGGAACGGTCGGGTTGAACTTCGCGTGTGGACGGATCGGTTCGCTCGACGCGAAGCCCGACATCGTCTTGGCGCTGCACGCTTGCGACACCGCGACCGACGATGCCATCGCTCAGACGATACTCAGCGGTGCGAAGCTCCTACTGAGCGTGCCGTGCTGCCACCATCACCTGAACGATACCATCCGTTCGGAGGGCCCGGCCACAATGCTTCGCCCGATCTTGCGCCACGGCATCCTCCAACAGCGCACGGCGGACCTCGTCACCGATGCGTTCCGCGCGCTCGTCCTGCGAATCATGGGTTATCGCACCGAGGTCGTGGAGTTCGTAAGCCCGGAACACACGGCGCGGAACCTCATGATCCGCGCCATTGCCGGGCTACCGGTCGGCGAACCAGCATTCGTGAACGAGTATCGCGAGATGAAGCGGTTCTGGAACGTGACGCCGTACCTCGAGACGCTGCTTCGGAGTTCGCACGCATGGCCCGTTTGAATTCCCTCCGACTCATGTGGCAAGCGCAGCTACCGGACCACACGATTGGAGTCGCGTGGTCTCCGGACGGCAAGCACCTCGCGGCCGCAGCCGTGAGCGGCCCGATCGCGATCTTCGAGTCGAACCACGGGAAGGCCGTTCACGAGTTGAAGGGTCACGGCTTCGGCACTGCGGCGATCGCTTGGCAACCAAACGGCGCGATGCTGGCCTCCGCCGGTCAAGACGGCAAAGTGCGGCTTTGGAACGACGGCACCGAAGTCGTGGCCCTCGAAAGTGGTTCGGCCTGGGTCGAGCATGTGAAGTGGAACGCAACGGGAACGTGGCTAGCCGCGAGTGCCGGGAAGAAAGTCCGCGTCTGGGACGCAACCGGCACGCTGATTCGCGAACTGCCTCTCCAGGCAGGAACCGTCACCGATCTGGCCTGGCGGCCCGGCACCAATCACCTCGCGGTTCTCGCTTACGCCGCAGCCAACATCTTCGACCCGGGCACCGGCGAACTCGTTCGCACCTTCGGCTGGAAGGGTTCGCCCCTTGCCATGGCTTGGAGCCCAGACGGCAAGGTACTCGCCCACGGCAACCAAGATTCGACCGTCCACTTCTGGTACACCGACACCGGTGCGGACCTCCAGATGTACGGTTACCCCACGAAGGTCCGCGAACTCGCCTGGGACTTTACCAGCCGTTATCTGGCGACCGGCGGCGGGCCGATGCCGTGCCTCTGGAATTGCGGCGGGCCACAAGGGCCGGAAGGAACGAAGCCGCAGATGCTCGAAGGGCACGACGAAAACCTGACGGCCCTCGCCTACCAAGCTCGCGGTTATCTGCTCGCCTCGGCGAGTGAGGATGGCCGCGTGCTGCTGTGGCAGCCGGCCAACAAGAAGGCACCGAAGGTCGGCGAGTTTCAGTTCCAAGGTGCGGAAGCGACCGCGATCGGATGGTCGCCGGACGAGAAGAGCTTGGCGGTGGGGGCCGGGTCTGGGGCCGTCGCGGTGCTGCGGGTCGGGTAAGTACTTCGGCGGACGGAAGCAGCTTGTGATAGTGGTTTTGCGCCAGAATCGATTGCTCAGATCGCGTCTCCTCGCCAGACGGCTTCAAAAGTACCTCTCGATTCAGACATCCGTCACAACCCTCATAAATGGAATAGCTTAGGCCGACTTCAAACAGTCGCATGATCACCGTTCCTTGTAACAATTACACGCTTTCCGTATAACACTAGCGACGCTGTTCCCAAATCCCTTCCGTTTGCACTGTTTCCGAGTGATTATTGCGGTGTCCGTGCGGTCGGCTTACCGACTCCGAATCCCGTTACGACACTCGTGAGGTAATCCGATGCCAAGCCTCAAGCTGCGGCGAATCGATCTCTCGGCCTCCGGTGCCGCGGCCCAGATCAAAAAGCTCCGCGATCAGTTCCAAGCGGATGCCTATTCGATCTCGCCCGCCAGCAAGAAACTCTACACATCGGTTTTTGGGCAACCCCTCACCCCGGCCGCCGCCGTGCAGCACATCTGCGAAGATGTTAAGGCGAAAGGGCTTCCCGCCGTTCTGCAATACACCGAGGCCTTCGACAAGGTGAAGATGAAGCCGGACGCCTTCCGCGTGAAGCCGTCCGAACTCGCGGAGGCACATAAAAACGTGGATGGCGACTTCCTCGAAGTGCTGCGCCAGATCCGCTACAACGTGATGCAGTTCCAGTTCGGGCTCATGCACCGCGATGCGGAGATGCGGGTTTCCGGCAAGCACGAACTGCACCTCCGCTACCGTCCGATGCGGCGCGTCGGCGTGTACTGCCCGGGCGGTGCCGCAGCCTATCCTTCCACCTTGCTCATGACAATTTGTCCGGCTCAGGCGGCGGGCTGCGAGAACATCATCGTCTGCCTGCCACCCAAGGACACCGGCGCTTACAACCAAGAGATGCTGGCAACCTGCTACGAACTCGGCATCAAGGAAGTCTACCGCGTCGGCGGTGCCCAGGCCATCGCCGCGATGGCCTACGGCGTGGAGGGCCTCGAAGCCGTGGACATGATCGTCGGACCCGGGAACCAGCCGGTCGTCCTGGCCAAGCGCTACGTTTACGGAACGGTCGCAATCGACTGCCTGGCCGGGCCCAGCGAGATCATCGTGGCCGCGGACGATTCCGCGCATCCGGACTATGTGGCCCTAGACCTCATCGCCCAGGCCGAACACGCTCCCGGTGCCGCCATTCTCGTGACTTGGTACGAGCCGTTGATCGAAGAGATGCAGGCGTCCCTCGAAAAGCGATTGGCCAAACTCTCGCGTGGCGACATGGCCCGCGAAAGCCTCGAACGCTACGGCGCGCTCATCCTCGCTCCCGACAAGCAATCGGCCATCGACTGCGTGAACACGTTGGCCCCGGAACACCTCCACATTCAGACCCGCGACCCGGACGGCTTCCTGGACGAGATCGACAACGTGGGTGCCGTGTTCCTCGGGCCGTTCACGCCGGTGGCCGTCGGCGACTACGCGGCCGGTCCGTCGCACGTGTTGCCCACAGGAGGCACGTCTCGCTTCAGCAGCGGCCTCAACGCCAACGACTTCCGCAAGCGGACCAGCGTACTGCGATTCACCCGCAACGGGCTGAAGGAAATTGCCGAAGACGTGGTCTTCCTGGCAAACAAGGAAGGGCTCACCGGCCATGCAGCGAGCGTCGAGATGCGGGCGAACGACAACGGCCCGGCCGCCCGACCCAAGCCCAAACCCGAGAAGCAGGTTCCAGTGGTTGCCGGAGTGAAGAAGTGAGTGCGTTTATCGTGTAGGATTGTCTCATGGAAACGATCATTTCGACGAACCCGCGGGTGATGCACGGAGAACCATGCTTTGCCGGAACTCGGGTCGCAGTCCGAACATTTTTCGATCATCTCGAGGCAGGCTACACAGTGGCAGGCTTCTTGGAGCAATTCCCCACGATCCGCCGTGAGCAGGTGGTGGGACTCCTCGCCGCGCTTCGCGCGGGTGTTGCCCGCACGGCGGTGCCAACGTGAAATCTCTACCTCATGAACATGCTCACCATTCGCGATAACATTCGGGCCATGCAGGGGTACGTTCCCGGCGAACAGCTGAACGACCCGGCCATCATCAAGCTCAACACGAACGAGAACCCGTACCCGCCGAGCCCGCGCGTCTTCGAAACGATCCGCGCCGCACTCACCGGCAACAGCCTCCGCAAGTATCCGCAACCCTTGGGCGACACCTTCCGCCAAGCCGCAGGCCGCGTTCTCAGTATCGACCCGGACTCCATCCTCATCGGCAACGGTTCCGACGACCTGCTCACCATCCTCACGCGAGCCTTCGTTCCTGAAGGCGGGCTCATCGCGAGCCCCACGCCGAGTTACATCCTTTACAAGAGCCTCGCCGAGATTCAGGGGGCGCGGTTTGAAGCGATTCCCTTCACCGAAGATTGGCAACTCCGCTTCCCCTGGCCGCGCGCGGACTTGGCGTTCCTTCCCAATCCGAATTCACCGAGCGGCTCAGTGGTCGACGAATCAAGCATCGCGCAGTTGGCCGAACAGGTGAACGCACTGGTGCTGGACGAGGCGTATGGGGACTTCCGAGAAAGCCCACCCGTGGCAACTGGGGGGCGCATTCCCAACCTCATCACCACGCGGACGCTCAGTAAGTCGTACTCGCTGGCTGGCATTCGGTTCGGGTTCGCGATTGCCGACCCGGCCATCATTCGAGAACTGAACAAGGTGAAGGATTCGTACAACTGCGACGTGCTGAGCCTCGCTGCCGCAACCGCCGCTATTGAGGATCAGGAGTATTTCCGCGAGATCAAAGCGAAGATCATCGCGACCCGAACCCGCATGGGCGTCGAGTTGGCAAAGCTCGGGTTCGAGGTGACGCCGAGCCAGGCGAACTTCGTCTGGTGCCGGCGTACGGATCGACCGTTGAAGCCGATCGCTGAGGAACTGAGACGGCGCAAGATTCTGATTCGCTACATGAACTACGACGGCTACGATGGTCTGCGTTTCTCGGTGGGTTCGGATGCCGAGATCGACCAGTTGCTCGCCGAGTTGAAGCAGATCGTTTGAAAATTACGAGCTCGGCTATAGACCCTGGGAGTTCGCGGAAAACGAATGCGGGCGGCCGAAGCCGCCCGCATTCTTTGCATTTCGAGGTCGATCGCGGTACGATCACTCGTCGAGCGGTGGCCAGTCCTTGTCGACTCCTTCTTTTTCGATGAGGTCGAGCTGTTCCTTGGTAATGTGGAACTCGGTCGCGATCTGCTTCTTCGATTCCAGTACGGTCACGCCGCCTACATCCTGGGCTGAAACTAACGCCAGGAAAATCGACTTGCGTTCTTGTACTGTCAAGCCTTTGGAAGGCATGGGTGTCTGTCCTCCGAAATGGATGGGATATTCGCGGGAAGAGGGGCGGTGAAGCCACAACGGACCCTAACGAATGAACGTCTTACTTCACTATATGCCTCGACCCGTAACTCGCCGGGCGGGAAAATGGCCATTTTTCTCGCTTTCCCATCCTTCCCATCCCGTTCCTTGCACAAACCCACACACTTGGAGAAGTTTCCCATGGCATCTCAACGCATGGCCGCCCTTGCGATCCTCCTAACCGCTTTCGCCGTTTCCAGTTCCGGACGACTCGTGACTGGCGACGAGAAACGGCCCTCGGCCGCGCGAGCTGATAAGCCAAAGCCGGTACTTCCGGCCCGAACCCCAGAATGGGTGAAGGATCGACTCGCGGAGGTCGACGCGAAGCTCGACGGCGAAGCCAAGGATCTCGTCGGACTTTATCAGCACCTCCACGCGAACCCCGAGCTCTCGCTGCTGGAAGTGAAGACCGCCGCCCGCCTTGCTGAGGAACTGAAGAAACACGGATTTGAGGTCACCGAGAAGGTCGGCGGTACCGGCGTCGTCTGCGTCTTGAAGAACGGCCCCGGCCCCGTGGTCCTCTTCCGAACCGACATCGACGCCCTGCCAATCGCGGAGCAGACCGGCGTTCCTTATGCCAGCAAGGTTCGGATGAAGGATCGCCTCGGCGTTGAAAACGGCGTCATGCACGCCTGCGGCCACGACGTTCACATGACCTCGTGGGTCGGCACGGCCCGCGTGATGGCCGCCCTCAAG
>JAYTUG010000039.1:0-11565 GCA_043744695.1 Gemmataceae bacterium | reverse complement strand
AACTGGTCGTACCACATCCGCGGATGCACGAAAGGGCCTTCGTGCTGGTTCCGCTGGAACACATCGCGCCGGACGCCGTGCATCCTATTCTCAAGAAGACGGTGTGCGAACTGCTCGCGGGTGTGAATCGCGATGGCATCCGTCGGGCAACTCAACCGCTTCGGGCTGCACCGGGACAACTCGCCGGCCTGCGATCGCTGGTGACGGGCTCGACCTCCGGGATTGGCCGCGCGATTGCCGAGGCGTTCACCGAGCAGGGTGCCGACGTCATCGCGCACGGAAGGCGGCCGCTTGGCGGTCGATGCATTGCGGCCGATCTCAGCGACCCGGTGCAGTGCGATCGGCTCGCCTCCCAAGCCTGGGAAATGTTCGACGGGCTCGACGTTCTCGTTCTCAATGCTGGGGCGGACACTCTCACGGGCGACGCCGCGAAGTGGTCCTTCGACGAAAAGTTGGAAGCGCTGCTGGCCGTGGATTTGAAGGCGACCATGCGGTTGGCTCGCAACCTCGGCGCTCGCATGAAGGAGCGCGGTCGCGGTTCGATCATTACCATCGGTTGGGATCAGGCCGAGACCGGCCTGGAAGGCGATAGCGGGCAGTTGTTCGGAGCCGTGAAGAGTGCCGTGATGGGCTTCACGCGAAGCTTGGCGTTGAGCCTGGCTCCCGAGGTGCGGGTGAACTGCATCGCGCCGGGCTGGATCCGCACGGCCTGGGGCGAGACGGCCTCGGAGTTTTGGCAGGAGCGAGTGCGTCGAGAAACGCCGCTGGGCGTTTGGGGCCTGCCCGAAGATGTGGCGACGGGCGCAGTCTGGCTTTCCAGTTCCGCGGCCGGGTTTATCACAGGGCAGACCATCCGGGTGAACGGCGGGGCGGTCCGTTCGTAAAAAGAGCCCGTCCCAAGATCGGGGGCGGGCCGTGGAAACCTACTCTTTGCCGGGCAGGGGCGGGGGCGGAGGCGGAGGCGGAGCGGTAAATGACTTCCCGTCTCCCCCATGCTGTTTAATGCTGCCTGGGTCGATTTTTTGCGCATCGCCCAGCGTTGGTTTGGCGGAGTCGCCGCAGCCCGCGGAGGCGAGGATGAAAGCTAGACAAAGAATCCGAGATACGCACTTCATCGCAACGAACCCTCAGGTGTGAAACGTCGACGAGAGTCCGGTGCAATATGACAATTCGATCGAATTGGTATATTGCACCGTTCGAGAATCGGCTTAGTTCAAGTTCGACACGACGCCATCGTTCATACCCGACGCATAGGTAAAGGTCGACGGGGTGATCGAAATCGAGAGGGTGCGGACCGAGCCGTCGCACAGTGCGAAGTTGATATTGCCGGCAGAATGTCGGCTACCGTACCGGTACCACTGTGAATTCGCGCTCAGACCCCAGGCGGTTGGCAGATTCACGTTCGCCCACAGCGGACTCAGTAGACGACCGTTGGGGGTTCCGTTACTGCAGGTATACTCGCCGAATCCCAAGGTGTTACTGGTCCCGTCGGCAATGTCCGTGATCTTAGTCTTCGAGTTGACCCCATAAGGACCTGGGTAGGGCCAGCCGGGGAGATTGCCGAGGTAGCCCGCATTCGAGGCATAGCTCGATCGCCCATAATTGGTGACTTGACCAAACGTGTAGATCGTCATTCCACCGTTGTAGTAGATGAGAAAGGGACAATCGTTTTCCGGGGCGGCTGGAAGCGTGTCGGAAGGGCAAATGAAGTTCTTCACCTTCGCCGTCATTCCACTGAAGCCCGCATAATAGACCGTGGTGGGCGGAGCAGCCCAGAGGCCAGGTCCGAGCGTTTTGTAGGCATTGTCTTGCTCGACGTAAGGCAGCAGGTACATCAGGGTTCCCGCCATGCCGTTGCCGATGCTGCCAGAGTTGGTGGACCCGTTGGGGAAGGGGTACATCGTGGAGTGCGAGTTGTTCTGCCCCGGAGGAAGCACTCCGGTTGCACTTTCGTAATTCAGCGCAGCCAGGGCGATCTGTTTCATGTTGTTCTGGCAGGTCGTGCGAGATGCCGCTTCGCGCACCTTTTGCACGGCGGGCAGAAGCAGCCCGATCAGGATCGCGATGATCGCGATCACGACCAAGAGTTCGATCAGCGTGAATCCACGCACGAGTCGAGAACGAGACATCACGAAGCCTCCTTGAGATTGGAATGAAGACATCGAGCGGAAGAAAAAACGACCAAGGGAGTGGTTGGTCGAATGAACGCTAGGTCAGTCAGGGCCCGCACTGGTCTGGAGGCAGGAAGCCACCAGAAACGTAACAGTCCTTTCCGAACGTATTCGGGAGTGTGAGGCCGAAATGAACCGTCCGCGAACAGCTCTTACACGATCGAATCGGACGGACAAAATCGGATCCACACCCGCGATTGTCGCTGCGGATGGAAGCATGGGAGGGAGGATCGAACAGGTCTTCGTTTCCATTCGCTGCGAATGCGAGTGGTGGCATGGGAGCTTGCCAACGAAATACCTAATCTCACTCGCCTATTTGACACGAAGCGGGCTCGAGCGCCAAGCCCCATTTTCACAATTCTTTCTCTTTATCGAACGGGACGTACTGTCCAGCTCAGCCTTTCCGGCACAAACGAGTCACGTGGCGAAGGATATCGCGCACGGAAATGACGCCAATCGGACGGCCGTCCAAGACGACCGGCAGGTGCCGATATCCTCCCGCATCCATCTTTCCGAGGGCGAATGCCAGGGAATCGTTCGGCGAAACCGATTCGGGGTCGCGAGTCATGAAATCCCCAACCGCCAGCGCCGTGTAGCTCGGTTGGCCAGCGACCTTGATCAAATAGTCCCGCTCCGTGAGGATGCCCGCGAGATGGCCTACGGCGTCCGTGACCAGAACGGCACCGACTCCGCGGTCGATCATGATCCGGATCGCCGCTCCGAGGTTGTCGAAGACGGACACCGTGACGGGCTCGCGCGGCTGCAGCACGGTCACCGCCTCGGTGGAGAGGCTCCACTCCACGCGATCGCTTTGCGCCGGGGCCTCGAGGTGCGTCAGCGAGAGCATGCAATTCGCACACCCATCGCTGCCCGGTTTGTTCTGGTGGCCGCACGCGGGACAATACATTGCGAGCTTCGTTTGGGGGAGGAATGGCCCGGCAAGTTATAACTTGCCGCTACGAGGAGAACGACCGCTACGATCTACACGAGGTTCGGCCTCACGCACTCTTACACAACGAACTCAACACAGCCATCCGCACGGCGAGGCCGTTGGTCACTTGATCCAGGATCGCGGAACTCGGGCCGTCGGCCACGTCCGGCGTGATCTCCACGCCGCGATTGATCGGCCCCGGCGCGAGCAGCAGTACGCCCGACTTCGCTCGCTTCATTCGTTCGCCGTCCATTCCAAAGAGCAAACGGTATTCGCGAATCGAGGGGAAGAGCCCGCTGCGTTGCCGTTCGAACTGGACGCGCAGCAAGTTGAAGACATCGCAGCGCGGCAGGATCGCATCCAGATCGTGCGCCACCTCGACTCCAAGACCCGCGACTTCCGGCGGCACCAGCGTGGTGGGGCCGCACACGATCACGTGCGCGCCGAGTTTCACGAGCCCGTGAATGTTGCTGCGAGCCACGCGGCTATGGGCGATGTCGCCGACGAGCGCGACCGTAAGCCCGGCCACCCGGCCGAGTCGCTGCCGAATGCTGAAGATGTCCAACAGTGCCTGCGTCGGGTGCTCGTGAGCGCCGTCGCCGGCGTTCACCACGCGAACGTGAGGCAGCAGGTACTTCGCCAGCATGTGCGGTGCGCCGGGCGAAGAATGCCTCACCACGACGGCGTCGATTCCCATCGCCTCGATGTTCTTCGCCGTGTCGATGAACGTTTCGCCTTTCGCGGTGCTGGATCCGCTCGGCGAGAAGTCGAGAGTATCGGCCCCGAGCCTTCGCGCCGCGAGGCCGAAGCTCACGCGCGTGCGGGTCGAGGGTTCGTAGAAGAGATTGGCGACGACTTTGCCTTTGAGGTCGTCGCGCTTGGGGGAATCGCCGACGCCTACGCCCAGGAAGCCGGTCGCGGCATCGAGAATGCGGGCGATCTCCGCGGCAGTCAATTCTTCGAGCCCGAGCAGGTGTTTCATATCGGTTTGCCGCTTGCGGCTTCGCATGGGTGATTGTAAACGGGATCGCGAAGCCGCAAGCGGCTACTTGGGCAACTCCGCGATCCGAACGTTGCGAAACAGCAAGTTCGTCGTCGGGTCGTGACCCTGGATCGAGAGGTGCCCTTTCGCGGTGCGAAGCCCCTGGCGCGGGTTGTCGTTGGCCTTGCGGTCGTCGGTCCAGTCCACCGTTTGGTAGCCGTTCACCCAAGTCGCAATGTGGGCACCGCGGGCGGCGACGGTCATGGTGAACCACTCGTTATCGTTGCTGACCACCTTGCGGGCCGCGATGCGGCGATAGATCGCGCCGGTGCCGTAGTCGATCGGCTTGGTGCGGTCGCCGAGGTAGGCGTTTTGAATCTGGGCTTCGTAGCCGTTCTGATAAGCGTCCGGCATGCAGCGAAAGAAGATGCCGCTGTTCAACGCGAGCCCGTTGGTTTTGCATTCGAGTTGAAGCACGAAGTCGTCGAACTGCTTCTCGCTCTGTAGGTCTCCCGGGCCATTCTTGGCGCTGAGTTCGCCCTCCTTGGTGACCTCGAACTTGGTGGAAACTCGCTTCGGATCGGTCTGCGTGACCTTCCAACCGTCGAGGTTCTTGCCGTTAAAGAGGGGCTTGGTGCCGAGGGGGCGGAACTTGAGAGAGCGCACTTCCGCTGCTCCCCCCTTCGGTGCCTTGAGCGCGAACTGGAACGGGTCAGGCTGGTCGGGCGACGACGAGCCAATACGTCCCCCGATGACGAGTTTCCCGTGTTTGTCCCCGTCCTCGGTCAACTCGATTTCGCCAGTGAAGCCGCCAGACCTCACCCGGAGTTCGAACCCCCGGGCGTTAGTCTGCCGTTCCCGGAATTGAAAGCGGTTCTTGACCCGCTCGCAGGTGACGGAGAACTTCGTCCACTCCCCGGGAAGATCGTGCGTGTACTCGTTCTCCCCCGTGTATGAGTAGGTGTACCAGCCGCCGCCCTGCTGCCGCCATTCGGCTTCCAGCTCGAACTCGCGGGGGAACACGGTGTTGAGGACGGCGAACGCCCGGAAATCACCGCCGCCTACAGTGAGGACTCGGTTCTCGACCTTTACCTGCCCTTTGGTTTGCCATCCGAACGTCGTCTCGCCATCGAACAGAAGAATCCACCCGTCGGCAACTTCCTTCGGCGTCAGCGTATTCGGCTTGGGCTTCTCATCCCCTAAAAGGGGAGCCGCGAAGCCGAGCGCGAACGCCAGCGAGAACACCAATCGCGACATGAGTAAGCTCCAAAGAGAGGATCGATCACGCGAAGAGTTCATCCACGTTCAGCCGCCAGCCGGGAAGCACGGGTTCTGCATCGGCCACATCGCCGACACGGTACACGATCGGCGTGGACGGGTCGCCGGCCCGGTAGGCCGCGATGGTCTCCGCCTCCGGGTCGACGTCCCAGACGATCTCGGTGCCCGCGGCAAAGTAATCCACTCGCTTCTCTTCGTACTCCTGATCCTGTGCGGGACCATAGTCGTTTTCGCTGCGAACCTCGACCGCGAAGATCGGGAAGCCGCGGATGTACCCCATGTGCTTTTTGGGCAGCGGACCCGTGTAGTAGGACACATCCGGACTGAACGACTGACGACCGGAGGGTAGTTCTTCGGCGAACCCGTATGCGACGGGATCGGCGATGGCGACCCCTGCCGCTCCGTTCTCGACATGTTTCCGGAGCGTGAATAGGACGCGCGTCGCCACCTCAACCGGCCAGTATCCGCTTGGCATGAATGTCACGATCCTCCCGGAAATGAGTTCGGCCTTGCCGTCGAATCTCATCAGGTCGTCGAGTGTTGCAGCAGTCTGAATCATGATCCACTCCCGGGACTGTCTGAATTGTCGGACGCGGGCGGCATCGGGTCAACCCATTCCCCTTCGGAACCGCCAAGGAGTTGCGGTCAACATCGCGAGTTTAGCACGTACCGAACTGCCGATCGCCGGCGTCGCCGAGGCCCGGCTCGATGTAGCCCATCGCGTTCAACTTTTCGTCGAGTGCCGCCAGGTGAATCGGCACATCGGGGTGCGCGGCCCGCAGCGCGTCGCGGCCCTCCGGTGCCGCGATGATTCCGACGAAGGCCACGCGCGCGATGCCGGCTTTCTTCAAAATGTCGATGGCCGCGATGGCGCTGCCGCCGGTCGCGAGCATCGGGTCGAGCACGAGCGCCAGGTCCATGTCCGGCTTCGCGGGAAGCTTGTTGTAGTAGGTCACCGGCTTGAGCGTGGTGTGATCGCGGTAAAGTCCGAGGTGCCAGACGGAACACTCGGGCAAGGCTTGCAGCATGGCATCGGCCATGCCGAGCCCGGCCCGCAGCACCGGCACGAGGCCGATCTTCTCTTCAATCTCGCGGCAGGTCGTTTTCCTCAGCGGCGTGGTCACTTCCACTTCGCGGAGCTTCACGTCGCGGGTCGCTTCAAAAAACAGGACGCGCGAAATCGCAGCGACGAGGTCGCGGAACTCCGGCGGCTTCGTATCGGCCGCACGCAGCCGGGCGAGCTTGTGTTGGATCAGCGGATGCGCGGACACGTGAACGGACATGGCGAACCTCAAAGTGATGACGCATCGAACGCCGCGGGAATCAACTCGCGCACGGTGTACCGCGCGATCTTCCCCTCAAGATTCGCACAAATCACTTCGGCGTCCGGCGCGAACTCCCAGAGCAGTTGCCGGCACGCCCCACACGGTGGCGTCGGCGTCTCGGCAGCGGTCACAATCGCGACCTGCGTAAACCGAAGATGCCCCTCGGAGACGCCCTTAAAGATCGCGACCCGCTCGGCACACATCGTCAGCCCGTAGCTCGCGCTCTCGACGTTGCAACCGAACGCGATCGTGCCATCTTCCGCTTCCAAGGCCGCACCCACTTGGAACTTCGAGAAGGGAGCAAAGGCCTTCTCGCGGGCCGTCGTGGCCGCCGCAATCAATAGCTCGGAATTCATCCGATCTCCTCGAGAATCAAGGGCGACTCGACGGGCGCTCGATCCGAGAGCGTGTATGCTTGCGCGAGCATCGCGACGGCCGCCGAATACGCGGTCCCATCGCGGTAGCTGATACCGAAGATCGCGTCGCCGGGGTTCACGACCTCGCCGGGTTTCTTCAACACTGTGATGCCGACTGTACGATCGACGGATTCTTCGGCGCGAGCGCGACCGGCACCGAGCATCATCGCCGCGCTTCCGATCTTCTCGGCATCGATCGAGCCCACAAAGCCGGAACGATCGGCCAAGACATGCGAGATGTTCGGTGCTGAGCGCATCAGCGAGTAGTCGTCGATTACCCGCGGGTCGCCGCCCTGCTGCTCGATGCACTTGCGGAACACTTCGAGGCCGGCCCCGGAATCGAGCGCCGTTCGCACTTTGTTCAAGGCTTCCGCCTCGGTGGAAACCAGCTCCGCGAGAAGCACCATCCGCGCCGCGAGCTTCACGGAAAGGTCCGTCAGATCCTTTGGCCCGTGCCCCTTCAAAGTCTCGATCGATTCGATCACTTCGAGTGAATTGCCGACCGCGCGGCCGAGCGGGGCATCCATCGCCGTGATAAACGTGGACATCCGCAAGCCGTTCGAGGTGCCGACACTGCTGAGCGATCGCGCGAGCGTTCGGGCGTCGTCGCGGGTCTTCATGAAGGCACCGCGGCCGCACTTCACGTCCATCACGAGGCCCGAGATTCCTTCCGCCAGTTTCTTGCTCAGGATCGAAGCCGTGATCAGCGGCACGCTTTCGACCGTCGCGGTAACATCGCGGAGGGCGTAGAGTTTTTTATCGGCGGGAGCGATGTCCTGGGTCTGGCCGATCATGGCGAGCCCGACCTTGCGAAGGGCGTCGCGGAACTCGGTTTCGCTCAGGTTCACGCGGAAGCCGGGGATCGCTTCGAGTTTGTCGAGCGTGCCGCCGGTGTGCCCGAGGCCGCGGCCGGACATCATGGGAACGATCGCGCCGCAGGCGGCGGCGAGCGGACCGAGGATGAGCGAAGTCTTGTCGCCGACGCCGCCGGTGCTGTGCTTGTCGATCTTGGGGCCGGGGATGTCCGAAAGGTCGAGCCGCTTGCCGGAGTCGGTCATGGCTCGCGTGAGTTCTGCGGTCTCCGTCGCGTTCATCCCGCGGCAAACGATAGCCATCAGCAGGGCGGAAAGCTGGTAGTCGACCCAACCTTCGCCGGTGGTCGCACCGCGAACGAACGACGCGATCTGTTCCGGCGACAGTTCGCCGCCATCGCGCTTCGCACGAATGATGTCCACGGCACGCATGGAGGCATCGTACATATAAATCCGCTTGTGGCTTCGGTACCCTCTCAATCGCGAAGCCGCAAGCGGCCTGGAGAAAAGTCGTGCCCGATCGCGCTGCGCTACTCATTGCCGTGGAGACATTTTTCGAGGCGGGGCCGGGCATTGCCTATGCCGCGTCCGATGCCGCGGAGTTGCTCCGAGCGCTGCCCGCCGCCGGCTACAACCCGGAAAAGTGCCTGCTGCTCGCCGGGCACCGCACCACCAAGGCCGTCATCGAATCGCACCTCGCTCGCCTTCCGAAGTTGCTCGGCAAACCCGATTCGCTGCTCGTGCTCGTCGTCTCGAGGGCCTTCTCCCACCGCAGTCGCGGCTACCTCGCCTGTGCCGATACCATTCACCCGGACCTCACCGGTACTTCACTCCCATTTCTCGATTTGATGGAAGCCATCGACAAGACCCGCTGCCCGGAAGTCACCGTGCTGCTCGACCTCGATCCGCTTGCGATCGCTGGCGAACTCGCACCCTCCGGTCTGAACGAAGGCGAACTCCAGAAGCTGTTCGGCGACTCGAAGTCGTGTACTGGTCTGCTCGCAGCTTCACCCGGCGAACGCTCCTTCGAATCGGCCACGCTGCGGCATGGCATCTGGCGGCACCACCTCATCGAAGCCTTCACCGGGAAGACGCGTATGGGTGTGGCGAAGGACGGCACGCTAACCGCCGCGGGCCTGCATGCGTTCCTGGCCGATGCCGTGCCGCGAACGCTGCTCCGCGCCTATGAATCACCTCAAGATCAGATGCCGTTGCTCTTCGGCGGCGCGAACGCCGGCGCGGTCGTCGCGGAACTCGCCGACGTACTCGGCCCCGCGACGGACGTGCTCGACCCCGCTCGCATGCGCCGCGTCGTCTTCCGTTCCGAATCGCCCGGTAAGGTGAAGGAACTCGCCGGTTTTCGCAAGTCGCACTCGCTGCCCGAACGCGCCAACGATTGGGCCCGCAAGTTCGTCAACCGCATCGCGCAGCCGGACATCAAGACCGACCTCGATGCGACCTTCGACATGATCCGCGAGCAGTTCCAATACAAGCGGAAGGACCTCGAGGTGTCCGCGGAGCGCGACGGGCTCGGGTTCATTCGCACGCCGGATTTCGAGTACACCGTGACGGTAAGCGTGAACCCGGACGAGCCGACGGACGTGGTCTGGCGGCGCGAAGTGAGCCGGCTCGCCGACCCCAGTTTCGTGCGATCCGAGGGCTTCCTGGCCGTCTTCGGCACGGCGTTCGACAAGCTGGTCTTCGAGTTCGCGCAGCCGGTGGATGTGGCGGAGTTCGTGGACCGGATCGAGGAGAATCCGCCGGAGGGCGTGAAGGTGACGGTGGCGAGCGATTCGGATGCCGCCGAGGTGAAGTTGGCCGGGTTCGCGGGGCGAATCAGCGTGGCGCGGAACGCGGTGACCATCGAGGGCCGCACGGGCGCGACCGCGGGCCTGCTCGATCAGTTCTTGATCTTCCTGGGCAAGTTCAACGGATTGGGCGATCAGAATGCCATCGCGAGACGTTGATCGGAGTTGCCGACCTCGAATAGAATGAATGTAATACGCACACCGGCACAATGCACAGATTGATTGAGGAGTAACTGATGTCTGCGACATTGACTTCACTCGGCATCGACCGACTCAGCTTCGATGAACGTCTGACCTTGCTCGACGATCTCTGGGATAGCATCGCTGCCGAACCCCAGATGATTCCCGTGACCGATGCGCAAAAAGAAGACTTACAGCGCCGGCTCGACGCAATTGCCGCCGATCCGACGCGCGGTTCGACCTGGGGGGAAGTCAAAACGCGATTAATCGGTGGATCATGAATCGTTCGTTCATCTGAACTGACGAGCTCCCGTTGGAGGCCCTGCTATCACTTCCTGAGTCCGGTTCTGGATTCGTTCTTCGGAATTTCGCAACCCTTGCCCGTGCTTCTCCGCGCTCGTATACCTCATTCACTCGACAGGTTCTCGACGCCGTGTGCAAGCGCGGTAGAGACGAACAGGGAAGCCGGTGCGAATCCGGCGCGGGGCCGCCGCTGTAATCGGTCAGAAGTCTCGGTTCAATGCCACTGCGGAAACGCGGGAAGGCGAACCGAGGAACGACCGTAAGCCAGAAGACCTGCCTGTCGCGTTAGTCGCCGTAATGCTCCGGCACCGAGCGTTCGCGGGTACGGGAATTCGCGCCGGCAATGGGCCTGCGCACCGGCCGCGCACGTGGGGCTTGGGGCACCGGCCCACTGCCCGACCCGGCAGGAGGTTCCCGTGCGCCTTCGTGTTTCCCGTCCCGCCTTCACGTTAATCGAGCTTCTGGTCGTGATCGCGATCATCGCGGTCCTCATCGGCCTGTTGCTCCCCGCCGTTCAGAAGGTTCGCGATGCCGCGAACCGCATCAAGTGCGCGAACAACTTGAAGCAACTCGACCTCGCCTTGCACAACTACGAGTCCGCGAACCAGAAGCTGCCGCCCGCCGCGATCTACACCGCGGCCTCGTGGAATCCTCCCTACCCCACGCAATACTGGTTCGGGCTCGTCACCAGCCCGCCCCCGACCTACGTGGCTTCCGTCGATGTTCGCTACGGTACGATCAGCCCGTATTACGAATCGAACAGCAGCGTCACGAAGTGCCCGGTGATGATCGCGCCGCCCGTGAAGCTCGTGTACGGCGGCGTCACAGGCGGGTACGCCTACAACGCGGACCTCGCCAACAAGCGCTTCGCGTCGATTCCCTCCACGTCGCGTACGCTGGCCTTCTGCGACGCGGTTTACCTGAATCCGGACGGCACGCTCCAGGAGAGCACGGCCCTTCGTGGGCCGGGCAGTAAGTCGGGGCAGTATCAAGTCGCGGATCAACCGTACGGCTTCTACGGGTTCAACTTCACGGCATTCCGGCACACCTCGGGAATTGCCGTCGTGGCGTATCTGGATGGGCACGTCGAGAACGTGGCGTTTGAAGACAGCGTGCCCGATCCTGGGTACGCTTCCGGAACGTTCGTGACGGCTCGCCGTGCGAACCGCCTCGGGTTCGTCTCGCCGGACAACGCGGTCTACACGGCGGACTGACGCCGAAGGTTCGACCAACTTCCGGCCCACCCGTTCGCGCGGGTGGGCCGGGTGCGGTACATGGTTTGTAATCACGCCGCCATCCGGTGGCGGTGCTGTCCGGACTCGTTCGTCTCCCGGCGCTCCCAAAATGCCGCCAAGGGTC
>JAYTUG010000038.1:0-11575 GCA_043744695.1 Gemmataceae bacterium | reverse complement strand
GAGATGCTGCCAGACGCGGTTCACTTCCACGCGGGCGGTCAGCGGGTTGTTCTTGGAAGCGATCCAATTCGCGAGTTCGAGCCGGCCACTTCCACCGGTACGAATCTTCGTGGAATCACCCATCACTTGGAGGAAGCCGCGAGGGACGACGGCACCCGGCTTGTCCACTTCACCACGAACATAGACGGGGCTGTCGGCGATGGAACGGGTTCCGCCGAAGCCGCCTCCACCGAACGGACCCTTGGGTCCGCCGAAGCCGCCGGTCGGCTTATCGCGCACGCCCATCGCTTCGAGCTTCGGGTTGCCTTCGCTGTCGTAATCCGCGAGCTTCGCGGTCAGCAGCGAGATCTGCCCGTTTGCGAAGAGCCGCTGAATCTGCTGGTCCGATTTCAAATCCTTCATGCCGTCCTGGAAGCCCTTGATCTGCCCTTCGATCCGCGTGCGTTCGGCAGGCGTGAGCTTCTCGACGGCCGAGGGAACGCTTCCTTTCGGCAAAGCGAGAAGCGGAGTCGGTCGATTCGCCTGAACGAACCGTACTGTGCCGTAGCAGGTCTCGGTACTGCGGAAGATGCCCGCCAAGGCGTAGTAATCCTTCTGCGGGATCGGGTCGAACTTGTGATCGTGGCAACGGGCACACGCTGCCGTGATGCCGAGGAAGGCCTGCGTCGTCACTTCGATCTGTTCGTCCGCGAGGTCGAGTTCGAACTGCGTGCCATTGCGTTCGTTGAGTGCCTTTGGACCAATGGCAAGGAACCCGGTCGCGATCAGCCGCTCGGCCTTCAGCCTGGGGTCGTCCGTTGTCATGAGGTCGCCGGCGAGTTGCTCCCTGACGAACTGGTCGTACGGCTTGTCCTTATTGAACGCGTCGATGACGTAGTCGCGGTAGCGCCAGGCTTGCGGGAAGTTGAAGTTCACGGTTTTGCCAGTGGTCTCGGCGTAGCGGGCGAGGTCGAGCCAGTGGCGAGCCCAACGTTCGCCGAAGCGCGGCGAGGCGAGCAGCCGATCGACCACCGTCTCGAAGGCCGTCGATGAGTTGTCCGCGAGGTAAGCCTCGACTTCGTCCGGGGTCGGCGGCAGGCCAATGAGATCGAAGTACACCCGGCGAATGAGCGTCGGCTTGTCCGCGTCGCCGAGCGGGGTAAGACCCTTCTTGCTGAGGCCTTCGGCGATGAAGGCGTCGATGGGCGAACGGACCCAACCGTTTTTCGTGTCGGGAATCGCAGGCTTCTTCGGAGGCTGGAAGGTCCAGAACTGCTTCCCCTTCTCGATGTCGATCTCGTGAACAGGGGGCTTACGCCCCCCGCTCGCCAATTCGCGAGGGTCCGGGGCACCCATCTTCACCCAGGCTTCGAAGTCCGCGATCACCTCGTCGGGCAGCTTCGCTTTCGGCGGCATCTGAGTCGATTCGTCCTTGAAGCGGATGGCCTTGATCAGCGGGCTCTTGTCCGGGTTGCCGGCCACGATCACGGCACCGCCCTCGCCGCCCTTGCGAACGCCTTCGCGGGAATCGAGGTAGAGTTCGGCCTTCACTTTTTCCGAGTCGACCGAGTGGCACTTGTAGCACTTGTCCACGAGCACCGGGCGAATCTTCTTCTCGAAGAAGGCGACTTGCTCAGGCGTCGGTTTATCGTTGAAAGCGCTGGCCGGTGCCTTCGCGGGTTCTTCCGCCTTCGCTTTCTTGCCCCCGAGGTCGTTGATCTTCTTGAACTGATCGGGCGTGAGGAACCCCTTGGAGTTGGTGTCGAGCTTCTCGAAGACTTTCTTGGCGAGGTCCGGGTTGTCTTTGAGTTTGCCGTTCTTGGCGACGAGCTTCAGGAATTCGTCCTGCGAGAGTTTGCCGTCTTTGTTCACGTCGCCAGCTTTGAATGCGGCCTCGGGATCGGGCTGGGCTCCGACGAATTGCGCGAATAGGAGGGTGCCGGTGAACAGGACGGAGGTCGCAATCGCTCGAAACATGGCATTCCCCGATAGGCTCTGGCGGCGTTTCACCCATTAAACCCCGGATCGGCCGTGGCCGCACCGCTTCTCATCAGGTTTTCCGAAGTTCAGTTCTAGTTACTCAAACCGCCTCGGAATTGTTTCGCGGGGAACGCCGCGCTTCGGCACGCCCAATTTGTAAAACAGTTCTTGCGGGCGGTCCCGTTCCGACCAAGCCATTCGATTCTCCGGCGGCTCGAGGAGTTGACATGCCGATTACACTGGGCTGCCCGTCGTGCGGAAAGCGCTTTCGGGCGCGGGAAGAATCGTCCGGCAAGAAGGTGAAGTGCCCGTTCTGCCAGTCCGCGGTTCCGGTTCCCACCTCGGATGAACTGCCAAACGGGGGAGCGCCCGCGGAAGCGGCACCTTCCCCAAGTGGAGTCATGGGCACTCTGACGTTCGGTATGGCGAATGCCTCAACGGCCCCATCCGGACCCGTGCCTGCTGCGAGCCCCGATGCCTGGGGCGCGGCCGAACCCGTGCGGCCAACGCCCTTGGAAGATCCGCTCCCCTTCGCGCCGGTGCCAGTGTCCGCAGCACAGTTTCGGCCCATGCCGCCCTCGCCTGGCAAACCGGCCAAAACCAAGGCGACGAAGTCCGCGGAGGAACAGAATGTCGCGGCTTGGAAGAAAGCACGCGGCGGGCTTTTCTGGGTTCACTTCGCGCTTTTCTGGTTCGCCGTGATCGCGTTCATTCCTGCGGGCAAGATCGTCTACGAAAGAGCCGTCGGGCCGCTGCCCGCGGGGGAAGGCGCGGACTGGATCAAGATCGACGACGCGATCAACGCGCCGGGCCCGAACGCAATCCAACTCGCGAAAGAAGAACTGCTCGATCTCGTCGCTTACGGCGTGCCGGTGCTGCTCGGTGGGTTGGCGTTCGCCTTCGGCCGCGTGACTGCGGGGGCCGCGCCGCGCAGTAGCGGGGCGAAGGGACTCTTCGCCTTCAGTGGGCTCATCACGCTGCTCGCACTGGCTGGATACATCACGTCCGTGGTTTGCGAACGCGTGGCCTTCCGCGAAATCGGCAACTACGGCCTCTGGACCGCCCGCATCGGCGGAGCGCTCGGCGAGTTCTGGTTCCTACTCGCCCTGGTCGCGGCCGGGGCCACGCTTCGCCGCCCCGCCTCCGTACGCACCGTGGGAATGTTCTCCCTCATGGTCGGGCTCGCGGTCGCCATCTACTTCGTCGGCTGGGATGTGTACTTGCAGAAAATCGCCCCCGAGATCGGTCGGCCGAAGAAGCTCGAAGCCGGCTCGGATTGGATCTTTTACGAAGCCGCCGCCACGCTGCTCGGCTGGTTGATTCTGATCGGCACCTACTGGCGCGCGGTCGGAGGCGTCCGTGCCGCCATCAAGGAACACGTCCGCGATTGATTCACAACCTTCCTCGACCTCAGGAGACTTTCCCATGCGTCCGCTCGTTTCCGCCCTTACACTGGGTATCATTTTTGCCATGAGTTCCAGCACCACGGCCGAAGACAAGAAGCCGGACGGCCGCGTGTACGAAATGCGGGTTTACTATGCGAACCCCGGCAAGCTCGACGCCCTGCACGCCCGCTTCAAGAATCACACCATGAAGTTCTTCGAGAAGCACGGCATCGCGAATGTCGGCTACTTCGTGCCCGTGGGCGAGAACAAGGACGAGAAGTTGGTCTACTTCCTGAGCTACCCGAGCAAGGAAGCCGCGGACAAATCGTGGAAGGCGCTCTTCGCGGACGAGGAAGTGAAGAAGGCATTTGCCGAGACCGAGAAGGACGGCCGACTCGTGAAGAAGGTGGTCTCGAAGTACCTGACGCCTACCGATTACTCGCCCGCGCTCAAGGTAGATACGAAGGGCGATCGCGCGTTCGAGCTTCGCACCTACACCGCGACGAAGGGCAACCTTCCGGGGCTCGACGCCCGCTTCAAGGATCACACGCTCAAGCTGTTCGAGAAGCACGGCATGTCGAACCTCATCTACTGGCACCTGATTGCGAGCGACAAAGACGCCGACACGATGCTGATCTACTTGCTGTCGCACAAGAGCCCGGAGGCCGCCAAGACCTCGTTCGATGCGTTCCGCCTCGACGCGGACTGGCTCGCCGCACGCAAGGCGAGCGAGGAGAAGGCGGGCGGTTCGCTGACCGAAGCGAAGGACGGCGTACTCTCGGAGTTTCTCAAGCCGACTGACTACTCGCCTTGGAAGTGAACGGTGCCGCCTGCGGCTTCGCGATGGCCGTGAGCATCGCGAAGCCAAAAGTCGTGAGGGCTTTGGTCGACTCGAGAAGTTCTCTTTCGTGGCCATGGAGAGTCTCCGATTGTGGTGGAACCGCGGGTGGAGCAAAAATATGAACCGCGGCTGGGAAAGGCCGTAGACAAGGTTGATAATTGAGTGTGGATATGGTCGACCGCGACAAGATTGCCGGGGCGGAGCCGCTCGAGCCTTCGCGATGCGGACGGTTCACTTGGCGTCTTGAACTTGCTCTACTTACCTTTCGGTTCGGGCAGCCCGCGGATGACCCGGCCGCACTTCGCGGCTCGGTCGAGGGCTTCATTGGCACTCCAGCTGCGCGTGGTGTTGGGCTCCTTTAGACTTTGGTCGCGGCGAATCACGAGGGTGTGCGCCTTGGGCGCGATCGGATCGATAATTTCGAAGTACTGGTCCTTCGTGAAGGCGTACCACTTGGCGTTGTCCGCGTCGTGAATCAAAACCTCGACCCGCGGCCCCTTCCAGATTTCCTTCAAGGGCGTTCCCGCCTTGGCCCCACGCGGGGCGGCAAAGACGCGGCCGGTCTCGGTCACGAAGTTGCGCTCCAGGCCGGAAGCCGTCGCGAAAAAGGAACCCATCGCGGCGGGAGTCCAAACGCCCACCTCTTCCCATGTGGTCTTATCTCCCTTCTTCTTGGGCGGCGTAGAGTCCCAACGGTTGAGGCGGACTTGCTTGCCATCGTGTTCGCTCACGTACCATTCGTACCGGCCGTCGGTCGCCGGAAGGAAGTCGAAGCTGAACCACTCGCTGTTCCACTGTGTCGGACCCCGTCCCAGCAACTTATTCATGCCAAAAGGACCGCCATTTTCCCAAGTTTGGCTTTGAGTAAGCTCTTCTCGGCGGACATCGTCTTTCAGTGTGGTTGAAATAGGCGCGGTCAAACTCTTGACGATTTCGAGTGGGTAGCTCCGAATGCGTTTACTGCGCTCATAGGGATGTTCACCGGAGGAGCCTTGCCCTGAACTGTAGGTGAGAAAGTGAACCCGCTTCCTGTCTACCTGCCATCGGTGCAGGATTTGCGCGAAGGGTTGTAATTCCACAATGTCTGGGTGTCGCATTGTGACGGGCGGATCGCCCTGAGCCAGCCTCTGGCCCAGGAGCGTGAAATGGCCCCCAGGCTCTGTCCAGCTTGGCTCACCCGCACCAGGGCTTGTCAACGGCGACACATACGCTTGTCCATCCACCACAACGGCCCTAATCAAGGGCTCGGCCGCGATGGACGGCGTGCAGCCGATTAAAATCGCAAGCACGACGGCCGAGATCGTAATCGAGAGATGTGCCATGATTCTCCCCATTATGTACAGGTTCACGGAGGAGTGTAAGGTAGAGGGCCGCCGTTGTAGGGGAAAAGTCTCTCCTCCGTATCCGCCGCGACGCCTGGGCCCGTTGGATTTTGCCTGAGCAACCATCTTTTTTCAGGTACGTCGAGCACGATAAAGCCGGCGACGGCCTGGTCTTCCCAGGCCTGTAGGCTTGCATACTGCTTCCCATAGCTCGGGTCGAAATACACGCCGTTGATCTTGATCATGCAGTGATTGATGAATAGCGAGAGCGGGTCAGCGACATTCTGGCCCGCGGAGCCCACAGTACGGTCCGCGCATGGAAGCGGTCCCCACACGTACTGCCACTGACCTTGTGCGTTCTTCGCCATGAATACGTCCGGGTTATCGGGATATTTCGACATGTTCATGAAAGGGTGCGTTTCATTGCCTCCGCCCGGAAGGTCTGGGTTGAAGTACCAGTTGTTAATTAACAGACGTTCTCGATCGATAGGATTGCCCCCACCCCCCACCGGTTGAACTACCGCCTGTTGCATCGGCGTTTGCTTGGCACCCGCTGCTCGCACAGAATCCGCAAAAAGTTGCGCCCATGCAAAACAATTGCCGTCCCGCCCGAGAAGGAGCATCGCTGCACTATCAACCTTCGTCGTCCACTCCTTGTAGTAGTGCAGCGGCAGACCGGTGAACGCCGGCTTGATGTGTTTGTCTGTTACCGCTAGGGATTCGAATGTCGAAAATGCTTTGTTGATGAGGACCGCCTCAGTAACGGCGGCTATGGCCGCTGCTGGCGGTATGGAGATATAAAGAAGTGTATGGTAAACTGGGCTTGTCGTGGCAGGAGTATCCAGAGTGACATACAACTCGTTCGAACTCCCACCGGCAGGCTTCCACGTCATCCCGCCGTCGCTCGATAGGGACCAGTTTATGGAAAGCGTTCCGTAGTTGACGCTGCCGGGGAATGGGTTGCTCACGAAGGTGGGGGGCAGCACCAGATCGCCTCCGACTAACTGCACGCTCGTCGGGAGGATGTCGAAGTAATACGGTTGATAAGCTGTATTGAGGTGGATTCCGCGTGCCAGAATTCCCGAGGGTGGCAAGCTCGTGAGCGTGGTCGCGAACTTGGCGGACACGATGGAACTGGTGTTCCGCGGATAGCCGACCGGCAAAGCGCGGTCGCCTTCCGCATCGATAACCCCGTTGTTATTGGAGTCGAGCCATTGCGGCGGCGATTCGTAAGTGGGCGTGCCCGGATCGGCCACAATGGTAATGAGATCGGCACCGGAAAATGTCACCTCGCGCAGCTTGCCCAGGGGTGCGACATCGTTGTCCGCGATGTTCACCGTTGCGGCCGCTGCCGTCCCAATATTATTCCCCGAACCGGCCAGGACACTCGCGATCACCGTCTCGGTATCTTCTACTGCTTCATCATCGACCGCTGCCACGACGACTTGCAAGAAGTCCACGTTCGCAGGAAATGAGCCGGAACCCAGCAACTCCGCGTAGTCGATCTTCGACGTCGCCGTGCCGCCGACCGAGTAGTTGAATGCCAGTGCGGCCGTCAAGTCGCCGCCGGTGCGCGTAAAGCGGAATAGGCCGTTGGCACCGCCTTCGGTCGCGTCGGCGATCTTGACGACCGACACGATGGGCGCGTCGTCGAGAATCGTGATGTCGGCCACGTTGCTGGAATCCGCCGAGTAAACCGTGCCGCCGTCGAGCACCACGACGGTGACATTTTCACCGCCCGGTTCAACGAGGTTGTCCTTGAAAGTGAGGAGTGGTCGCTCGACGATGCTCACGTTGGCGGGGAAGCTGATGGTCGTGCCCAACGAGACGTAATCGACGCCCGATTCGGCCTTGCCGCCGACCGCGAAGGTGACGGCGAGCGCGTCCGTGTTATTGCCCGTGCGGGTGAAGCGGAAGAGGCCTTCGTTGCCTTCCACCGGGTCGTAACTTTGGCGGCTCGCATAGACGTGCGGCACGTCGTCGTCGTACAGGTTGATCGTCGCTTCGCTCGGCGAGCCGGCGGTGTAGTTGATCCCGGTCCAGAGCGTGCAAACGATCGTTTCGGTTCCTTCGAATGCGGTATCGTCGGTGGCCGTGATGCTCAGATCGGCGGTGGATTGGCCGTCCGCGAAGGCGACCATCGTCGAGTACGTGTAGTCGCTGTACGAAGCCGTTCCGGAGAGCATAAAGCTGAGGGAGAGGCTGCCGGCCGTGGTGTTGCGCGTGAAGCGGAAGCCGCCCGAGGAACCGTTCTCGGTCGCATTGCCGTTCGGGCTCACCGTGACGACGGGAATCGCGGGCGGCGGCGGAGGTGGTGGAGGGGGCGGCGGTGGTGGAGGAGGAGAAGTCGGCGGCAGGATCGTGATGGTGTACGTGCCGGTCGTGGAGTCGGTTCCGCCCGCGGCGTAGGTGGCGGTTGACGTCACACCGACGTAATAGGTGCCGGCGCTGGTGTAAGTGTGCGTTTGGCCGATTGGGGAGAGATTCGTCGGAGACGAGGAGTAGGAGTGCGACTCGCTGGAAATGCCTTGATCGCCCCATACGAACGTACTCGTCAGGGCGTACATCAGTTCGCTGGTTCTGACGCTTCCCATGATGCCGACCGCTTCGCCCACGTAAGCCGAGGACGGCGTTGCGGCGGCGGTAAGCGTCAGGCTCGGGTTCTCGCGCTGTTCGAGTCGTTCCACGGCCAGCCTCACCCGATTGCTAAGACGGTTGTCAGAATCCAGGGGGGGGCGCAGCGCCGAGTGCGGCTTTGCGATAGAGTCGGCGAGCGAGATCTGCGAGCGACATGATGCAAGCCTTCCGGGAAGCGGGGAGTCCGGTTGGTTGAGAGAAAGCGAGTAGAACAGACTTGCAGCCGGAGTGCAAGGGAATTCTTCGGAAATCTTGAGCGGCTGTCACGGCAGCGGGATGTCCTTGAACTCGAACGTCACGTCGTTGGTCACTTGCAGCCATTCGTTGACGATGAACTTCACCGGCGGGCCGAGTTTCTCCACCTCACCCCGGCGATTGCTCTTCCCGAACGGAATTGTCAGTTGAACCGAGACGCCGTTGTTGTTGTTCACGTTCGGACCGAATGTGTGATATTTCTTCCCATCCGCGTCCACCACTTCCAACTTCTGCCAGACGCTGTTGCTCCAGTTGTAGTCGATGTTGTTGGGATCCTGGGTGCCGAGCTTTTTGATGGTGAGCGTCGCGGTATAGCTGCCGGGTTGGCCCTGCACCTCGGTGAAGGAATCGAGTACGACTTCGACGTTGCGGCCGGCGATGGTTTTCGCCTTCACTTTGAGCGGCTCGGGGAAGACGATTTCGGGCACGATCCCGGCCAGCAGGATGATGCCCATCTTGCCTTTGAGCGTCTTCAGGGTGGTCGCGTCTTTGGAGCCGCGAACGAGTCCGAGGTTGCCGTAGGCGTTGTGGCCGCGGTAGCTGTTTTGGTTGTAGTAGCTCGTACGGTTGTTGGGATCCTTGGGCGGGACGAGGTTGCCTCCGCGGTCGTCGGTAGCCGCGACGACTTCGGCGGGGAGCGTGCCGAGGATCGGGTTCTTGGGTTCGGAATGAACCTGGAAGCTGAACCCGATGGATTCGGAGGTGCGGTTCTGGAAGCTGCGTTTGCTGATGCCCGAGAGTTGGACGTTGCGGTTGGAGTTGATGCCGGTGGCGACGAATCGGAACGGCCCCGAGTAGCTCATGTAGGGGTTGTGCGAATCCTGGTGCGAGTTCACGCGGACGATTTCGTCGTCGTAGTCGGCGTAGACGCCGAGCCCAGCTTTTTCCGCGATCTGATCGATGGCCACCCAGAAGGACGTCTTGTCGAAGTCGAAGTCGAACTTGGGTTCGGTCGTACCAACGCCGCCGAACTGTCCGCCGTTCGAGTTGTCGATTTTGTAGCCGGTCTGTTTCGTGATCTCCTCGAAGGCGGCCTTCGCGGTCTTGTCCTTCAGGGTGAAGGTCACGCGCTTCGGCGCCACGAGCCGATCGTAATCCATGCGGCGAACGAGAACGGAAAGCCGGCGGGAAATCTCGGGGTTCTCGGAGGTGGTCAAGGCTCGCCGCAGGTCCGGGAGCACCTTGTCGCCTCGGGCTTCGAGCGTTTGACCGGCCTTCTCGCGTTCGCGGTAATTCTCGGAGCCGAGGGCCTCGATGAGTTTCGCAATCTCCGGGTCGATGGTTCCCGTTGCCACGTGCGGTGCCGCATCCGGGATCACGGCTCCGAAGAAGCGCTTCTCCTTCGCGCCGAAGGCCACGACGCCCGCTCCGAGCACTCCGATCATCGCCCAACCGGCTGCGGTACGCATGGCATTCCTCTGGTGCAATCCGTGGAAGCGTTCCGACCCGGAGGTGCAGAACCGGCTTCAGCCTACCAGCCGGGATATGCGGCCTCAAGGGTCCAGTTGCCGAGATGTTACGAGAATGTTTCGAGAATTGTTCAAGCTTGACGAAGGCGGGAACCGCGTCCGGTGGCGCGGATCGTGCGGGTTGGGCAAAATAGAAGTGATTTGAAACCCGGTTTCTGGCTTCGAAACCGGGTTTCTGGCTCCAAAAACCCGGTTTCCAAAGCAGAAACCGGGTTTTGAGTCACTCACGTCAGCGTGATCTCGTGGTTGCTAAGCCGCTCGTAGCCTCTGGCGGTGATGAGGTAATCGTGTTCGATGCGAACCCCGCCGATGCCATCGATGTAGAGCCCCGGTTCGAGCGTGATCACGTCACCTGCCTGCAAAGATTCCGTGGAGTGCCGCACGAGGAAGGGAGCCTCGGGATGCGCGAGGCCGAGGCCGTGACCCGCGTGATGGGGGAACTTATCGGCGACGCCCGCGGCTTCGAACGCGCCGCGAACGGCGTCGTACACCGTTTGGCAAGCTGCGCCAGCTTTGAGTTCGCGTTCGCCCGCGGCCATCGCCTTCAGACAGAGATCGAGGAGATTCCGCTGCTCGGTCGTCGGCTTCCCGCCGACCACGAGCGTGTTCGTGAAGTCGCTGCGGTATCCTTGCAAGATCACCGAGTAATCGAGAATCAGCGTCTCGCCTGGTGCGAGAACGTGGGGGGTCGGTGGGCCGCCGCGCTTCGGGCTGCCGGGCGAAACGGTGAAGTCGCCGTAGACCACGGCCCAATGTCCGACGGCCGCATTAACGGCCGAGGCGATGCCGGCATAGACTTCGAGTTCGGTCATGCCCGGCCTCACGTGGCCTCGCGCCCAGGCGTGCCCCGCGTCAGTCGCCTTCATGCACAGCTTCAACTGTGCGACTTCGTCGGGATCTTTCCATCGGCGCAGGTCCGAACTGATGGCGAAGATTTGCGGCGCGAGCGGGTCGCCGAGCGAATCGTGGATGCGGCCGCCGGCCGCTTCGAGTGCCGCCCGCAGAATGATGCCGCGCGGCCCCACTCCGGGCGTCTGGCCGTCGTACCAGTGGATCGGCGTGCGTTCATCGACATGTGCCGCCTCGACGGATTTGGGCACGCGGTTGTCGTGAAACAATTGGGAACGGCCATCCGGATGCAGCACGAGGAACCCGCCGAAATCCGCGCCGAGGCTCATCGCTTCGACGGAGAAGTTGGCGAAATACCGGAGGTGAAACACGTCCGCGAGCACGACTGGACCGGCCGGTTGGAGCCGGTCGAGGAACCGCGTGCGCCTGTTGCGGCAACCTTCCGCGGTGATCATGGTGCTTCCTTCCGCACAAAAGACGTCCCAGGGCAACGCCCGGGCGTTGCCCAGGGACTTGTTGTCGAAATTCGGCGGGCTCAGGCTGGCGGACACATCTTCAAATATGGTACACTCTACTTCAGTCGGTTGCACGCCGGAACTCCGCCAGTTACCCGAGGGCTCACGCCCTTCGGCTCGCCAGGAAGATCGCCATGTTCAATTTGTGGGGATCGTCGCCACTCGATCGCCGGGAACTGCTCCGCGTGGGCGGGCTCGCTCTCGGTGGCCTCGCGCTGCCGATGCTGCTCAACAAGCCGGCACTCGCCTCGACCGCGAAGCAGAGTAAATCCTTCGGCCAGGCGAAACGCTGCATCATCCTCTACCTCTCCGGCGGCCCCGCCCAACTCGACACCTTCGACCC
>JAYTUG010000037.1:0-11592 GCA_043744695.1 Gemmataceae bacterium | reverse complement strand
CCAAGGTCAAGCGCGTCATCCAACTGTTCATGAACGGCGGCGTCAGCCAGCAGGACACCTTCGACTTCAAACCCGAACTGGAAAAAGGACACGGCAAGCCGTTCAACCCCGGTGGAGCCGAGAAGCCCGAAGGCGTCACCAGCACGCCCGGCAACCTTATGAAGAGTCCGTTCCCGTTCAAACAACACGGGCAAAGCGGCCGATGGGTGAGCAGCATGTTCCCGCACCTCGCCACGCAAGTCGATCGCATGGCGTTCCTGATGGCGGTGCCGTCGAAGTCGAACGTCCACGGCCCGGCCAGCTACATGATGAACACCGGGTTCATCCTGCCGGGGTTCCCGTGCATGGGGGCGTGGCTCTCGTACGGGCTCGGCCGGCTCAGCGATAATTTGCCGACGTTCGTGGTGTTGCCGGACGTTCGCGGCTTGCCTTACAATCAGAAGGGCAACTTTGCGTCGGGCTTCCTTCCCGTGCTGCATCAGGGCACGATTTTGAACGCCTCGGGCACGCCGCCGATCCCCGATTTGAGCCCGTCTGCGAAGGCGAACTTCGTGACGCCCGAGGCCGACGCGGATGCGTTGATGTTGCTCGGCGACATCAACCGCAAACATGCCGACTCGCGGCCCGGCGACACGCGACTCGATGCCCGCATCGCCAGTTACGAACTCGCGGCGCGCATGCAACAGCACGCACCCGAAGCACTCGACCTCACGAAGGAAACGTCCGAGCTTCGCAAACGCTACGGCATCGACGACCCGATCACCGGAGACTTCGCAAAACGCTGCCTGCTCGCGCGCAGACTATTGGAACGCGGCGTGCGCTTCGTGCAAGTTTGGAGCGGGGCTGGCGGGCCGAGCAACAACTGGGATAATCACACGGACATCGTGAAGGAACTGCCGGCGATCGCGGGCCAGGTGGATCGCCCCGCTGCGGCCTTGTTGCAAGACCTGCACGATCGCGGAATGCTCGCGGACACACTCTTGATCTGGAGTACGGAGTTCGGACGGCAACCGTTCACGCAAGGGGCGACGGGCCGCGATCACAACGCGGGAACCTCGGTAGCGTGGCTCGCCGGAGCCGGTGTGAAGGCGGGCACCTCGCACGGCGAAAGCGACCCGTGGGCCTGGCGTGCGGCCGAGGGCAAGGCCTACTGCTACGACATCCATGCCACCATCTTGCACCTGATGGGCATCGACCACGAGAAGCTGAGCGTGCTTCACGACGGCACCAATCGCCGACTCACGGATGTACACGGGCACGTGATCCCAGAGGTGTTGGCATGATGTCCGATAGCCCGGGGTGGCACCGGCTTCCAGCCGGTGTGAGTGACTGCACCGGCTGGAAGCCGGTGCCACCCTGATTCCGGATGCTTTCGCGCTTGACATCCCCCCGGCGCTAGGCGACGATTCAATCTTCTGCTGGTTGATGTTCCAATGCGTGGTCCCGCACTGGAACGCTCGCTGCCTCCCCGAGGACCGTCCATGTTTCGCTCGCACCGCTTCCTCGCGGCGATTTTCACCCTCGTTCCAACACTCGCGGCATCGGCCGCTGGGCCGCTGCACGTCCAAATCGACAAACTGATCGCGGCTGGCCAAGCGGGATACGAGAAGCAGGTCGCGCCGCCCGCCACCGAGGCCGAGTTCCTTCGCCGCGCCTACTTGGACCTCGCGGGAACGTTGCCGTCATCAATTGAAGTGCGAGCCTTTCTCGCGGATGCCGATACGAAGAAGCGCGAGAAGCTGATCGATAAACTGCTCGCCAGCCCCGGCTATGCTCGCCGCATGGCGCAGCACTTCGACGTGGTGTTGATGGAACGCCGGCGCGATAACCGCGTGCCTCGCGCCGCGTGGGAAGATTATTTGAAGGCGGTATTCGCCGAGAATCGGCCCTACGATCAGTTCGCGCGCGAGATCCTTTCCGCCGACGGCGTCGATCCCAAGACGCGGCCGGCCGCGAAGTTTTACCTCGATCGCGATTTCGAACCGAACCTCGTGACCAAGGACATCGCCCGCGTGTTCCTGGGCCGCAATTTGCAGTGCGCCCAGTGCCACGATCATCCGCTCATTGAGACCTACAAGCAGTCCGAGTTCTACGGCATCCTGGCCTTCCTCAACCGGTCGTACTTGTTCCCGAATGCGACTCTCCCGACGGCGGTTCTCGCCGAGAAGCCGGACGGCGAGGTGAATTTCGTCAGTGTGTTCGACAAGGCGAAGCTTCAAAAAACGACGTTGCCGCGAGTGATGACGGGCAAGGCCATCGACGAACCGAAGCTGGAGAAGGGGAAAGAATTTAAGGTCGTGGGGACGAAGGACGTGCGGCCGGTGCCCGCGTACAGCCGGCGCGAGCAACTCGCCGCGGCCATGACGAACTTCGATAATCCAGTCTTCGCGCGGGCGGGGGCGAACCGCCTCTGGGCCCTGATGCTCGGTCGCGGCATCGTGAACCCCGTCGACCTCGACCACAACGGCAACCCGCCTTCGCATCCCGAACTGCTCGACCTTCTCACGAAGGAATTCGCCGCGCACAAGTTCGACGTGAAATGGCTGCTCCGCGAGATTGCGTTGAGCCAGGCGTATCAGCGGTCGAGTGAACTGCCGAGCGGGGTATCGGACCCGCCGGCCGATCGCTATCTCGCGGCGATCTTGAAGCCGCTCTCCGCCGAGCAACTGGCGTTTGCCTCGGCTCAAGCCACGGGCGCGATTGCGAACGATGCGGCGATGACGATCCCGGCACCGAACGCCGCCGGGGTGCTGCCCGCCTTCCGCAATATGTTCGGCGGGCAGCCAGGCCTGCCGGACACGGGAGCAAGTACGAACCTCGACCAGACGCTTTTTCTGAAGTTCGGCGGCGCGGTCCGAGGTATGATCGCCCCACGCACTGGCAGCCTCACCGACCGCCTCGCGAAAATGCCCGACGCGAACGCAGTGGCCGATGAACTGTTTCAGAGTGTGTATTCGCGCTCGGCAACGGCCGATGAGAAGAAGGACGTGGCAGAGGCGATGAAGGGCACGGCACTGAACGAATTGGTGTGGTCGCTACTGGCGTCCGCGGAGTTTCGATTTAATCATTGAGGTTCTCCATGCTCTCCTGCAACACCGCCGGCCACATTCTTTCCCGCCGCACCTTCCTCGGTTCCGCAGCCGCGCTCGGAGTCGCAGGGTTCGCCAACCCGCTCGCCGCCCGCGAACTCGCCAAATCGCAGAAGCGCGTGCTGGTCATCTTCCTCGCCGGCGGCGTGAGCCAACTCGAAACCTGGGATCCGAAACCGAACACCGAGACGGGCGGGCCGTTCGCCACCATCGCGACCTCCGTGCCCGGCACCCACATCTGCGAACTGCTGCCGCACACCGCGAAACTGATGCACCGCATCGCGCTGGTTCGCGGCCTCAACAGCCAGAGCCCCGACCACGGCATCGGCGAAAAGATCATGCTCACGGGCCGCAAAATGGAGCCGGGCATCGAGTACCCGCACATCGGAGCCGTCTCCGCCAAGGTCCTCGGAGGCGGTGGGCTCGGCCTGCCCGGCAACATCCAGGTGCTGCCCAAGGGCGACGGCAGCTTCGGCAAGGCGGACGCGACGTTCCTCGGTCCGAAGTTCGGCGCGGTCTCGCTCGGCGACGGCAAACCGCCCGCCGATTTGCTTCGCCCCGCGGCCCTCACCGACCCCGCCGATCGCCAGCGCGAAGAGTTCCGCAAGAAGCTCAACGACCGCTTCGCGAAGTCCCGCAAAAGCGCCTCGACCGACGCCTACACCGAATCGTTCGAACAGGCCGAACGCGTCTTCCGCCAGTCCGACGTCTTCGACGTGACCAAGGAAGATGCGAAGATCGCGGATCGTTACGGCCGCCACGACTTTGGGCGGCATCTTCTGCTCGCCCGCCGCCTGCTCGAAGCCGGCGTGACCTACGTGAAGGTGTCGCACTCGAACTACGACACGCACCACGAGAACTTCGACTTCCACATCGAGCAACTCGGCGAGTTCGACCGGCCGTTCGCCGCACTGCTCAGCGATCTCGCCGAGCGAGGCATGTTGGACAGTACGCTGGTCGTGGTCATGAGTGAGATGGGCCGCACGCCGAAGATCAATCAAGCGTATGGTCGCGATCATTGGTCCGCCGCATGGTCCGTGGCGTTGGCCGGGGCTGGGATCAAGGGGGGTGCCGTGGTCGGCAAGACGAACGCGACCGGCACCGCCGTGACCGAGCGTGAAGTTTATTCGAGCCACCTGTTCCACACGTACATGCGAGCCGTCGGGGTGGACCCGACGAAGAACTTCTATCCGAACGATCGCCCCGTGCCGATCGCCGACCCCAAGGCCGCCGCGATCAACGAGATCCTGGCCTAATGAGAGGATGCCGCAATGGGTCTGTTTCTTTCCATGTCCGGTGTTGTTGGCGGGAATGAGGATCAAGTTGCGACGGCCCTGCGCAATTACGCCAACGCCTGCGGCGGCTCGATGGACTCGGAAGAATTAACAACCGAGGACAATGGCTGTCTTGTCTTGTCGGAAGGCCTGGGCGGTGCAACAGCACTCTTCCCGGGCGATTTCCTCGGCTGGGAAGACGTGTCGAAATACCTGTCACGTGAATTGAGAAAACCAACGTTCTCGTTGCATATCCACGACGGCGATCTGTGGATGTATGTGCTTTTCGAGAGCGGCGAAGTTGTGGACCAATTTAATCCCATTCCCGATTACTGGGCGGAGCTCGATGAGGATGAGCGCCTAACCTGGCGCGGCAATGCTGTCGAAGTTGCCAAGCGTGTTCCAGGACTGACGGCGGATAAGATTGCGAACTATCTTGTCCCATGGGACGATGAAATAATTGAGGCCGCAGAAACGAAGCGGGCCTACCCTTCGGATGCACATGCGTACGGAAGCGATTGGCAACTCGTCGACTTTATGGCGAAACTCGGACTCGATTACCCGGTGGATGATCATGGGCAACCCCACGGATCGACGTATCGGTTCCTGTGCGAGTTCGAATAACCCGCTACACACCTGTCGGTGATCCATGATTGACCCGACCACCACGAAACTGGAGTGCGAGTTCAAGCACGCGCGGCCACTCATCGGCTGCCGCTTCGACCCCGCCGGACGCTTCCTTTTCGCCTCCGCCGAAGACAACTCCATCCAGCGCTTCGACCTGCTCACCGGTTCCAAGGTCGCATTCGTCGGCCACACGAGTTGGGTTCGCGGCATGGCGTTCGTGGGAACGCCGGGCAACACTGAAATCGAAGCGTGGTCGCGGCGTCAAACGACGCTCGAAGCCGTCGCGGGATTTGCCAGCGTCACACTGCCCGCGCCGAAGGCCGCGCCGTTTATGCTGATTTCCGCCGATTATCACGGCAACATCATCTGGTGGGACGGCGCTGCCGATGCCCCAAAACCGATCCGCGTCGTGAAGGCGCACGAAGGCTGGGTGCGGGCCGTCGCCGTGAGCCCGGACGGCAAGACGCTCGCTTCGTGCGGCAACGACAACGCCGTGAAACTCTGGAACGCCGCCGACGGCAAGCCGATCCGCACCCTCGAAGGCCACGCCTCGCACGTCTATAACGTCGCCTTCCATCCGGATGGAACGCGCCTGGCTTCGCAAGAACTCAAGGGCATCGTGAAGGACTGGGATCTGAAGACCGGCACGTGTACGCGCGATCTCGACGTGAAGGTGTTGCACAAATACGACCCAACGTTCATGGCCGACATCGGCGGCGCGCGGGCGATGGGCTTCAACTCCAGCGGCACGAACCTCGCCGTCGCCGGCATCTCGAACGTGTCGAACGCCTTCGCCGGCGTGGGGAATCCGCTCGTCGTCCTCTTCGACTGGATGGCCGGCACGTCTAAACAACTCAAGCCAAAAGATGCGTTTCAGGGCACGATGTGGGGCGTGGGCTTCCACCCGGCGGGTTACATCATCGCGGCGGGCGGCGGCAACGGCGGGCGCGTCTGGTTTTGGAAACCCGACGAACTCGTGAGTTCTCACGTGGTGACGTTGCCGGCCAGCGCCCGCGACATGGCGATCCGTCCCTCGGGTCAGCGGTTGGCCGTAGCCGGGGGCAACGGCTCGGCAATCGTTTACTCCATGAAATGATACCGTTTAGCCGCGACGCGAAGTCCGCGGAGCGGAGCGCGACATCGCCGGGAATGTCGCGCTCCGCTCCGAAGACTTCGCGTCGCGGCTAAACCGTCGCGTTGAGAATCACTCCGACAGGTTGGCCAAGTAGTCCTCGAACTTCTTCTTCGCGGTGAACTCCTCGCCCATCAGCTTCTTCTGCTTTGCCGTCAGAGCGTCGATCTCCTTCTCTTGGTCGCTCAGCTTCTTGAGATAGGTCTGGTAGACCTCCGCTTCCTTGGGCGTGGACGCCAGGTTCTTGCGGATGCGATCCTGATCCAGATTGAGACGTTGGAGGTCCGCGACGATCTGATTCAACTCGCGGAGCGAGTTGTCCCACACGCCCTTGATGGTCAGCGCCTCGGTCAGCTTCGCCTTCAGCGCTGGCGAGGCTTCGTTCAGCGAGAGGAAGAAGCGAATCTGGCCGTCCGGGTTGTTGTTCAACGCGATGGTCGTGTTCACGTCGCGCTCTTCGGTCACTTTGAAGTTCGTCTCCTGACCCGCCTTCACGTTTGTGCTGAACCGATAAACATCCTTCGTGTCTTCCACCGGCTTGTCGGTTTCGACGAGCTTGAACTGCTGGTTGGTGCGGTTCGGGTGCTCGATCAAAAGCACGCGATCCTGCTGGCTCCGGTTCGCGATGCGGTACTTCTTCTCTTCGCGGATCTTGGTCATGGTCGTCACGATGCCCTTAACGGCCTTCACACTGGTGATCTTGGAAGTGCCGACGCCGTTCTGCGGATCGACCTCGGTGCCGAGGTCGATGGCGTAGCTCACGAGTCGCTCTTCGTTCGGTTGAACGTCCAGCACGCGGGTGTCGCCGGCATAGGTGCTTCCTTCGAACACGGTGATCGGACCCTGGCTCAGATGCAAGCCGGAGGTATTCTTGAAGCGAAGTCCCAGCAGCGGATGCTTCGGCTGCACGCTCGGGTTGTAGATCGAAACGCGGGTGCCTTCGACGTCCTTGCCGACGATGGGGAGCATGGCACTCTTCTGGCGCGCGAGTGACACCGGGTGGTCAATGGCGTACTGGAAGAAGTCGCCGAGTTGGCCTCCGGTGGCGGAACTGCCGACGGCGTTCGTCGCCAGCCGAGCTGCCAGATCTTTGCCCACGTCGGCCGCGTGCTTGCGCCGATCTTCGAGCGAGACGCCGTCGGCCTCCCCCCTCGCAAGGCTCATGCGTTCGGCCTCGAGCCC
Source organism: Gemmataceae bacterium (assembly GCA_043744695.1). Taxonomy (GTDB): domain Bacteria; phylum Planctomycetota; class Planctomycetia; order Gemmatales; family Gemmataceae; genus Urbifossiella. The sequence goes on along the minus strand of JAYTUG010000037.1, from coordinate 4,288 downwards.
TGCACCGCGACCGGGAGCTGCGGCCGCTGCGCCTTTCGGAGCCGGCGGCATTGCCACCTTGTCGAATACTTTCGCCATCTCTCCCATTGCCAGGGCGTCACCCTTGAACCCGCCCGAGTAGGTCGGCGGGCGAAGGCTGGCGAACAGTTCCGGTTCGACCGTCGGCCGGTTGATGAACAGCGGGTTGTACAGGTCCATCTTGAAGCTGATCGGCCGACCCGAAACCAAGGCCATCTTCACACCGGACCAGTCTTCATCGGTCGGGTTCTCGACGATCGCCCAGCCCTGCAGATACGGCTTGCCCTTATTCTCGGCATCGAGCACGAGACGGTACGAGGTCTTCCAGATGGGTGCCTCGACGACGTAGCCCACTTGGACCTTGCGTTTACCGTCGCCGGCGAAGTGCAAGCTCACGGCCTTCTTCTGACTGTCGTGGTTCAGCGCGAGTACCTCGAGCGCCCGGCGAAACTCGCTTTCGAGAACGGGATTGCTGAAGCGGAGTTGCTGAATCTCGCTGATTTTCACCGAACGCAGCCCCTCGGCGCACCACATGTTCAGCACTTCGACTTCGACGACTTCCTTGCCCACCGCGACCTTCTGATGCTCGACGCCGACGATGCTGCCGACCAACTTGCCGGGCTGGTTTGCAGCCGTCGGTTGAATCGTCACCTCGATGCGCTCGCCACGGGCCTGCTGAAGGATGCCGGAGTATGTGGGGTTGTTGTTCAAGTTGATGGCGAAGCTGGAGAGCGTACGGCTGATCGGTTCGCGACTGTCGTAGCTGACGGCGGCGACGCGACCGCCGTTGAAATCCTCGAGCACCATGCTCTTGAGCAGGTCGTTGATGTCCGTTTCTTGGAAGGCGAGATCGACGCGGGCATCGCCCTCAACTTCACCGCTGCGCGAGAAGTAGCCGACGCCGCTGTTAAACAGCACGACGCGGGTCATCGGCAAGTTCACGGCGGGTTTGAGATCTTGCTTGCCTTCGGCGGCACCGGCTGCCAACCAGCGATCGACGCCGAAGCCAGCCGCCACGGCTCCAGCCACCGGCAGGCTCCACAACAGTTTCCGATTCAACATCACTTACCTCCGTTGGAGAAGTTCGGGCGAGTACGTTCGCGTACTCCGGATGATACCCGAAAGACGCGAACCGCGAAGTGAAACTCACGCGGCGGGTGCGTGTTGTTACGGTGGCGTTACTGAGGGTGGATCGGGTCGCTGGCGCATTTCCTTCAGGATTCGCTCGGTGCGGGTTCCTTGTTGTACATGATGACACAGATGGTCAGCAGTCCGGTTTCGAGAAAGGAGAAGTAATTGAGGCGATCGTGGAAGAGGCGTTCTTCGTGCATGCCGTGCTGCCAGAGGCGGTTCACCTCATCGGCGCTCGCGGGCCGATTCTCGGATTCGCCTCTCTGCGCCGTCATGATCATCCTTCTCGTTACTTCACATCCAGGGTAAAGGTGGGGTTACCGCTGCGGTCGGTGTCGCGGGTGAGGCGGAAGGATTTGCCGAAGACGGTGGATCGGAGCCAGCTGGCTTGCTTCCGCGTGTCGGTAAAGGCCTTCGGTCCGCGCTTCAAGATGCGGAACTCGAGCCGTTCGCCGCGAGCATCCGCAATCCAGTACTCTGCAATTCCCGCTTCCCAGTACGCCTCACGCAGTTTCACGTTGTCCTTGCTCACCGAGCTTTCGCTCACAACCTCGAGGACCATCTCGGGAGTTCCCAGGAGTTCGATGAAGCCTTCTTCGGCTCCCTCGATCAACGCCACGCAGCCGGAATCGAGGGCTTCATGCGAGACGAACGTACCGTCCGGGTTGCCGGAAAGGTCGGCTTGGATGTTACTCACGAGCACGCCGTTGCACCAGTAGTAGCCGAGCTTTTCGGCATGAACGATGGTGTCGAGTACGGTCGAAATTCTTGTCTTGAGCAGGCCGTGGGTGAAGATTTGTTCGCGTCCCATATCGACCCAAACCTCACCTTTGTAGAAGTCGATGCGGGTCTTCTCCGGAAGATCGTTGTCCACGGCCCAGTTGCGAAATGCCGCCAAGCTCCCGCGAACGAAATCGGGGACATAGACTTTGCTCTCGTCGAGTTGAACGGTGACGCTCATTCTTGCTCCTCAGGCAACACGGCAATTCTATCAGAGGGCAAACGTGGATCGGGACGAATTCGCAGGAACTCTTGCTTCGCCGGGCGAACATGCTCTAATAACATTGTCGATCTCCCGCCACAATCAGACCTGCCTCCCCACATAGGGGCCGATACGTGATAACCGTACCTCAGCATCCCGTCGGCGTGTCGCGCCGCGAACTCCTTCAAGTCGGCTTCTCGGGCCTCGCCGGGCTCGGGCTGGCCTCGACCATCCGCGCCGGAACCGCGCAATCGCCTGGCTCCAAGCAGTCGCCGAAGTCCGTGATCGTCGTGTTTCTCACCGGCGCGATGAGCCACATCGACACGTTCGACCCGAAGCCCGACGCCGTGGCGGAAGTGCGCGGGCAGTACGGCGCGATTAGCACGAAGGTTCCCGGCTACCAGGTCGGCGAACTGCTGCCGAAGATGGCGGCCCGCGCGGACAAGTACGCCGTCGTTCGCAGCTTGGCTCACTCGGACAACAACCACACCGCCGCCACGCACCACATCATCACCGGTTCTAAGCAGCCGGGCGTCCGCTTCGACAAGCCGCTTTCGCGCGACGACTGGCCCGTGTTCGCCTCCGGTCTGAGTTTCCTAAAGCCGCGTCACGATGGCGTACCCACGGGAGTGACCCTGCCGACGTTTCTTGCGGAAGGCCCACTCGTGTGGCCGGGCCAGCATGCCGGGTTCCTCGGGCCCAAGCACGACCCCTGGCAGCTGCGCAGCGACCCGAACGGTCGCGACTTTAAAGTCGATAACGTGGCTCCCGTGTCCGGGCTCGAGATCGAACAGTTGAACGACCGCATGGCCCTGCTCGAGGGCGTGAACCGCCAGCAGCGCGTGCTCGCCGAATCGCTCGAAGGCAAGCGGCTCACCGAACAGCAGCAGAAGGCGATGTCGATCCTGACTTCCGGCAAAGTGGCGAAGGCGTTCGAGATCGACAAGGAACCGGCCGCGACCCGCGACAAGTACGGTCGCCACGCGTTCGGCCAATCTCTACTCCTGGCCCGACGACTCGTCGAGGCGGGGGTCTCCGTCGTTCAAGCGAACATGGGCCGCGTCCAAAACTGGGACCATCACGGCGACATCTTCCCGGCACTCAAGAAGAACGTGCCGCCGTTGGACAGCGCGATGGCCGCACTGCTGGACGACCTCGGCGGCAGCGGCCTGTTGAACGAGACGCTCGTGGTGATGATCGGGGACTTCGGCCGCACGCCGAAGGTGATGAAGGGCGGCCGCGATCACTGGGCCGCGTGCTTCAGTGCGGTGTTCGCGGGTGCTGGCGTTCAACCCGGCAAGATCATCGGTCGTTCGGACAAGGTTGGCGGCTACCCCGTCACGCCGGCCTTTTCGCCGGACGATGTCGGGGCCACGATCTACAGCATCCTCGGCGTCGATCCGCACACCGAGGTTCACGACCGCTTCAACCGCCCGGTGCAACTCAATCGCGGCGAAGTGATGAAGAGCCTGTTCGAAGGGACTTGAGAAATTGGAAGTTGGTAGTCCGCACCTTCCGGGTGCGGTGCGGTCGCCCGAGTCGAACTCAGTTCTCGTTGGGTGCCCAGAACTCGCGGTTCATGGCAGTGGCTAGTCGGCGCAGGTCGGCCATCAAGTCGAGGAACTGGTGCGGCAGCAGCGCCTGAGGCCCGTCCGACAACGCCTTCTCCGGGCAGTTGTGTACTTCCACATGAACGCCATCGGCACCCGCCGCCACGCTCGCCCGGCACATGCTCGGAATCAAATCGGGACGGCCCGTCGCGTGGCTCGGGTCCACGATGATCGGCAGGTGGCTCTGGCCCTTCACGTTCGGCACCGCGCTCAGGTCGAGCATGTTCCGCGTGCTGTCTTCGAAGCTCCGCACGCCGCGCTCGCACAGCACGACTCCAGTGTTCCCTTCGGAGAGTACGTATTCGGCGGACATGAGTAAGTCCTTCACGGTCGCGCTCATGCCGCGCTTGATCAGCACCGGTGTCCTCGTCCTCCCGCACTCTTTCAGCAAGTCGAAGTTCTGCATGTTGCGGGCTCCGATTTGGAGCATGTCCGCGTACTTCACGACGAGGTCGATTTGCCTCGGGTCCATGATTTCGGTGACGACCGGCATGTCGTACTTCTGGCCGACCTCCTGAAGGATCTTGAGGCCGTCTTCGCCCATGCC
>JAYTUG010000036.1:0-11596 GCA_043744695.1 Gemmataceae bacterium | reverse complement strand
GAAACCCGGTTTCCAAAGCAGAAACCGGGTTTCGGAGTTCCCTCAAAGACACAAAATTTCGCAAAGAGATGCAGGTATTTCGTGTGACCGTTGTGCCTTCGTGGCGGAGTCTGGGAGAGTTCAATGGCGGAGTGGGATGCGATCGTTGTGGGGGCGGGTGCGGCGGGCTTGATGGCCGCGATCCACGCGGCCGAGCGCGGGCGCCGGGTGCTGCTGCTGGAAAAAGGCAAGAAGCCCGGCGTGAAGATCCTCATGTCCGGCGGCACGCGCTGCAACATCACCCACGATTGCGACGTCCGCGGCATCATCGAGGCGTTCGGCCGGAACGGTAAGTTCCTGCATTCCGCGCTCGCGGCCCACGGGCCCCGCGATTCCATCGCCTTCTTCAACGATGAAGGCGTACCCACGAAGATCGAGGAGACGGGCAAGATTTTCCCGGTCAGCAATCGCGCGCTCGACGTGCTGGACGCACTCTTGCGAAGGCTGCAACGCAGCGGCGCGACGCTCAGCACCAGCGAACCGATGACGGCGATTCGAGCGATGCCGGAAGGCGGTTTCCAACTTACGACGCCGAAGCGAGAATTGACTTGCGAACGCGTGCTCATCACGACCGGCGGCAAGTCGTTCCCCGGTTGCGGTACCACGGGGGACGGCTACGCCTGGGCTTCGCAGTTCGGCCACACGATCGTGCCCACGCGCCCGTCGCTCGTGCCACTCACCGTGCAGCCCGCTTGGGTCGGCGAACTCCGCGGCATCACACTCGAAGTGAACTTGAAGGTACTCGGACCCGCCGTAAACGGCGGGCTAAATGTTTTGACCTCGCGGCGCGGGTCGATGCTCTTCGCGCACTTCGGGCTCACCGGCCCCGCGCCACTCGATGTGAGCCGCGCTGTCAGCGGCCACCCGGCACCATCGAGTTTGATTCTCGAAGTCGATCTGCTTCCCACCATCCCCGAACAACTGTTCGAAGAATTCTTGCAGACGCAATCGCTGGCTTCCGGGAAGAAGCAACTCGCGGTGGTGCTGGCCGAGCGGTTACCGAGGCGAGTGTGCGATCAGTTGCTGGCACTGTGCGGGATGCCCCTCGATCGTAAGGCCTCGGCGCTGAGCAAGATCGACCGGCAGAAACTGGTGGCGAGTGTGAAGCGGCTCCCGATCCCGCTTCGCGGGACGCTCGGATTCGAGAAGGCGGAGGTGACGGCCGGCGGCGTGAGCCTCGATGAAGTGGACTCGCGCACCCTGCAGAGCAAGAAACAGCCGGGCCTCTACTTCGCGGGGGAAGTGCTGGACCTCGACGGCTGGATCGGCGGCTACAACTTTCAGAGCGCGTGGAGTACGGGCTGGCTCGCGGGGCGAGAGTTGTGAACGACTTCAGTTCCGCTTCAAATTCTTGGGGCCGTTGCCGGCCGTCTTTTCGTACGTGCCGTCGCCACTCTTCACGTATTTGGTAAAGCCCTTCGCGGCGAGGTTCTTGTCGCTGGTCTTCGCTTTGCCCTGCGAATCGGTCCAGGCTCGGGGCGCATTCGGCGTCCCAAATACGCGGCGTACAGGCTCGCCCGTTTCGGGGTGAATCGTGAGCGCGGCTTCGCTCATCGACTGGAGTTGCTCGAACTGCTCGCCTTCGGAACCATCGGGCGCGATCACTTCGTAGACGTATAGCGGCATCGTTCGCTCCCAAGGGATCGTCGTATCTCCATTGTATCCTGCATGCGGCGTTGGGAGTGGAAATGAAAACGCGGGTGGTCGAGGCCACCCGCGTTCTTGGGATTATCTGTCTGGCGAATCGAAGTGCTTAGTAGCGGTCGCCGCCACCGCCGCCGTAGCCACCGCCGCCACCGCTGGGGCGGCCACCGCCACCGCCGCCGTAGCCGCCACCGCCGCCGCTGCGGCCACCGCCGCCGCCGCCGCCGTAGCCACCACCTCCACCGCCGTAACCACCTCCGCCGCCGCCGCCGCGCGGGCGCTCTTCGCGCGGCTTGGCTTCGTTAACGGTCATCCGGCGGCCCTGGTACTCGGTGTCGTGAAGCGCCTGAATCGCGGCTTCCGCTCCGTCGCCCATCTCGACGAATGCGAACCCGCGACTCCGGCCGGTCTCCCGGTCCGTAATGATCTGGGCCTTCGTCACCTGACCGTACTGCCCGAACAGCTGTTCGAGGTCGGCGTTGGTGGTCTGGAACGGCAAGTTCCCGACGTACAAATTCTTAGCCATGTGAACCCCTTCCCGAACGGTCTCCGATGCCGATCCGGGAGAGCAAACTTGAACGGGCCGCATTCGATGCGGTCCGGAAGACCAAAGAACGATCGCCGACACCGGCCGTCCATTCCACGCGACTGTTGCAGCACTGAGCAGATCGGCTGGTGCAATCGGGCCTGGCACAAAAAAATCGTTCGGAAGCTTCCTGATCGGCAGGGACCATCCCCACCCACTAATCGGGAGTATAACGGCCCCATTTCAAGAGGGAAGCGCTTTTTCCCACGAAAAATCCCCACGCACCGCGAACGGTGTCAAACCTGATCGACTGGCGCGACCATTCCGTCCGGCTCGAAGCGTACTCGAACGGCCTTCCAACGCATTTCCGGCGGTGCCGCACCTCGAGCAATTCGGAGCATCGCTTCGGCAATGTTGAACTCCGCGAGCGCTCGTAAACCGACATAAGACGTCGTGAGCCGTGGGTTGATCTCGATGGCGAAGTCCTGCGAACCGTCGGCTGCGTCGCCGAGAATGAGATCGACTCCGACGTAACCTTTCAGACCCGGTACGCAGGCAATCGCGCGTGCGGCGAGCCTCACGGCACGCTCGGACAGACCCGCCGGAAGCGGCAGCTCACCCCCGAGATATTTGAAGCGGCCATCGCTGGAAAGACGCTGGAATGCGGGAATCAGGGGAACATTTCCGATGGGCCCGCACAAGAACGCGATGCTTGCGGCCAAACCGGGAGCGAACTCTTGAAGGATCATCGGGCCCGAGTGCGTCGCGGGAAGGGAGGGCTCCATTGGTAGTCCGCACTCTCCGAGTGCGGCCGCTCGCGGAGCGATCGAACTACCAACGGAGGCCTTCGCGCGAGCCACCTCGAACGCATCCTTCAGCAGGAAAGTCGCCGTGGAGCCACAACCATCGCGCGGCTTCCAGACCACCGGGAACGCTTCGCACGGCGTCGGCTCGCGATCGGTCGTCGCCGGCGTTCGGATGCCGTACTCGCGCCAGTGATTCGCCAGCGCGAGTTTATCCGAGGTGAGTGCGATCGCCGCGGGGATCGGTCCGAGAGTCGTGGAGGCGAATTGTTTCGCGAGCCCGAGGAGTACGCCTTCGGTTTCCGGAGCAATGATGATCGCGAGGTCGTGCGCTTGCTCGGCGAAGACGACCTCGACCCCAGCGAGTTTCCGGAAGTCCTCGGCGAGGGCGTCGCGCATCGCGAGCCCTTCGCGGTACATTGCATGCACCGGATCGGCAGAATCGCGACCGATGCCCATCGCCGTGAGGTGCTCGTAAACGAAGATGCGCATCGAGTTCATTCCGCATCTTCAGGACGCTCTTCGGCAAACAAAACTTCCGTGACGCCGTAGACATGGCCTTCGGCGCTGCAAGCGAATCGGAAGGCTCGCACGACGTGAGCATCCGTCATCAGCCAGAAGTCGTACCAGTAGCAATCCAGCAAATAGGGATGCGGATTACGCTCCAGGAAACGCTCCGCTTGTTCGCCGAGTTCCTGTTCGATGCCTTCAAAGATTCGGATCTGATCCGAAATGGAGAGGTGTTCGCGATTCCGGATGTACTCGGTCACGGGATCCGCGATGTGGACGGCGAACGCCATCGAAGCCTCAACCCTTTGAGGAACGAAGTGTTTCGATGATTCGTCGCGGCGCTTTGAAGTTGCCCTTCGCGATTTCGTTGGCCCCGGCTTCGATCGATGCGGCCTCCATGTCGGGCATCCGTCGGCCTGCGAGTTTGGCGAGATGGTCGCTCCAGGACTTCACCTCCGCGATCGCGTCGATCGTCTGCAGAAGTGATTCGCGACCATCGCGGACATCGACAATCGGGGCATCGAGTCGTTCGAGCCGAGTCCAGAGTTGTTCCGCGGAGGCGGCGAGATTCAGACCGATTTGACCCAATTCCGTGCCCAGACCCGCCATCGCCTGGAAATCCTGCCCGTTCATCCCTTTTTTGAGTGAGGCTTCGGCGAATGCTCGCCACTCTACCACGATGGCCCCGAAGGACGCCACCTGACGATTCAGATGGCGCGCGGCGGAAACTTCGATGCTGAGCCGTCGAGCGTCCGGCGATCGTTCCAAGAACGACATTTCATCCCGAACCATTCCGATCAGGTCCGCAGCATGAGTCGAGTACTTCTCGGCCATCATCTCGAGCAGTTCCGGCATGAAATCGACTCCTGAACGATCAGTGGAGGATACCAGAACCGCATCCCCTCCGGAAGCCCCATGAGCACTCAGCCTCGCCCCTTGAGGAAAATCGCGGCCATGGGCGGCAGGTTCAGGCTCAGCGAATACGGTTGGCCGTGCATGGTCGCGAACTCGGCGTGGGCACCACCGTTGTTCCCGACGTTGCTGCCGCCGTAACATCCCGCGTCGCCGTTGAGCATTTCCTTCCAGAAACCCGCGGCCGGCACCCCAATGCGGTAGTTGTCCCGAACCACCGGCGTGAAGTTCAGCACCACCAGAATCACGTCGTCCGTCGTTTTGCCCCGCCGCACGAAACTGAGCACGCTCGAACCGGCATCGGACGCATCGATCCACTCGAACCCGCCGGGCTGGTTGTCCATTTCGTGCATCGCCGGCTCGGCAATGTAGAAGTGGTTCAAATCGCGGACCCAGCGCTGCACGCCTTCGTGCGGAGCGAACTTCAACAAGTGGAAGTCGACGGCTTCGTTCACATTCCACTCGCGGCGCATGGCGATCTCGCCGCCCTGGAATAGCAGTTTCTTGCCGCTCATGGCCCACATGTAGCCGAAGAGTGCCCGAAGGCCCGCGAACTTCTGCCACTCGTCGCCGGCGCACTTGTCCCACAGCGGTCCCTTGCCGTGAACCACTTCGTCGTGCGAGAGGGGCAGCACGAAGTTCTCGTGGTAGGCGTAAAGCATCCGGAACGTGAGGGCGTTCTGATGGTACTTGCGGTGGATCGGGTCCAGCGCCGCGTAGCGGAGCGTGTCGTGCATCCAGCCCATGTCCCACTTGTATCCGAAGCCGAGCCCGCCGGCGTAGGTGGGCCGGCTCACCATGCCCCACGACGTCGATTCCTCCGCGAAGGTCTGCACGTCCGGATAGTTCTTGTACACCTCTTCGTTGAAGCGGCGGAGGAACCCGATGGCGTCGATGTTCTCCTTCCCGCCGTACTGGTTCGGCACCCACTCGCCGTCCTTGCGCGAGTAATCGAGGTAGAGCATCGACGCCACGGCGTCCACGCGTAGGCCGTCGATGTGGTACTTATCCAGCCAGAACATCGCGGACGAGAGCAGGAAGCTCCGCACCTCGTGCCGGCTGTAGTTGAAGATGTAACTGCCCCAATCGGGGTGGAAGCCCTGCTTCGGATCGGTGTGTTCGTAGCAGGCGGTGCCGTCGAACTTCGACAGCGCCCAATCGTCGGTCGCGAAGTGGCTCGGTACCCAGTCGAGGATCACGCCGATGCCGTGCTGGTGCAGCACATCGATGAGGTACATCAAATCTTGCGGCGTGCCGAACCGGCTCGTGGCCGCGAAGTAACCGGTACACTGGTAGCCCCACGACCCGAAGAACGGATGCTCGGTGATGGGCATGAACTCGACGTGCGTGAAGCCCATGTCCTTGCAGTAAGCTGCGAGCTTCGGGGCCACGTCGCGGTAGCTGAGCGAATGGTAGGGCGGATCGGCGGCGCGCATCCACGACCCGAGGTGAATTTCGTAAATGCTGACCGGTGCGTCTTGATCCGCGTGCCCCTTGCGATTCGCCATCCAGTCCGCGTCGTTCCACTGATAGGCCAGGTCCCACGTGACGGCGGCGGCCTTCGGCGGCACCTCGCAGGTGAAAGCGTAAGGATCGGTCTTCTCGGCTGTGAACCCACCGGGAGAAGCGAGGTGGTACTTGTAGCAGAAGCCGGGCTTCACACCGGGAATGAACCCGGCCCAGACGCCGGAGTTCCCGACCGGAAAAAGCTGGTTGCGGCCGCGATCCCAGCCGTTGAAATCCCCTACCACACTGACGTAATCCGCGTTCGGTGCCCAGACGCCGAAGTGAAAACCCGCGAGGCCGTCTTGCGTGCCGGGGTGCGAGCCGAGCTTCTCGTAAAGCCGGATGTGGCTGCCTTCGTTGAACAGGAACAAGTCCTCGGCCGCGAGCCATTGATCGACGCTCGTGTCCCCGGTGGCTGGAGTGTGAACCGGGGCCGGCGTCTGAACGCCGAACGGCTCGTATACCGATTTGGCGGCTGCGGGCTTGCGACCGGACTTGCTCATGATGTCGATCCTGGGGAACGTCACACTGCGCGAGATATGTCAGGATTACCGAATCGACGTGAGGTGTACACCACGGACGAGCCGGAACGGACGGAAAAGGTGGATCGCACCAGTCGCGTTGTTCCGGTTGTGCGACCCAGGAGCCCGACGCGTAAGAAGGGGGAATTCATTCCTTGCTTACGCGTCGGGCTCGAGTTTCACAGGTCCCAGGTCTCGGACTCAGGCTTCTTCTTCTTGCGCGGTCGGGGCGCGGGCGGCACCTCTTCGACCACTTTCTTCGGCTGCTTTCGCACGGGCAACTTCCGCACCACGGGAATCTCGTCGCCCGGTTCCGCCGACGCCAGTTCGCCTGCTTCCTCCGCCTGCACCGACCGCGAGCTTCCTTCGCCCTTCGCACGCAGCACTAACTTGATCGCGACCTCCGAGAACGCGAACGCATCGCGCAGCGACTTCGTGAGGTAGCGCAGGTACGTGTCTTCGAACAGTTCGGGACCGTTCGTGAACAGCACGATGGTCGGCGGGTGGGTGCCGATCTGGGTGGCGTAGAAAATCTTCGGCTGCTTGCTGTTGTTCATCGTCGGGGAGTTCTTCTCGACCGCATCGCGAATCGCGCGGTTGAGGTCGCCGGTACCCACTCGCGTGCCGGCCTGCTTGTGCAGTTGAATCGCAAGCTGCAGCAGCCGCAGTACGTTCTTCCCCTTCTTCGCGGTCACGAACGCAATCGGCACGTGTTCCAACATCGAGAACATGGTGCGGACGTACTTCCCCATCTTCTCGGTGTCCATCACCTCCTTCACCAGATCCCACTTGTTGATGACGAAGACGGCGGGCTTGTTGTGTTCGAGAATGTAGCCGGCGAGTTGCTTATCGACGCGGCCGACGCGGTGGCGGGCGTCGAAGAAGTGCAGCACCACATCGGCCCGGCGAATCGACCGCTCGGCCCGGTGCGAACTGTAGTACTCGACGTCGTTTTCCAGGGTCGCCTTCTTGCGAACGCCAGCGGTGTCGATGGCCACGAAGCTCTTGCCGTCGCGCTCGAAGCGGACGTCGATGCTATCGCGCGTGGTGCCGGGCACCTCGGACACGATCACGCGGTTGGACTCGGCGAGGCTGTTGATGAACGTGCTCTTCCCGACGTTGCGCCGGCCGACGATCGCGATCTTCAGAGCCGGGTCGCCGGGCGGAAGCTCGCCCCTGTCCGGCGGCAACTTCTTCACGATCTCGGCGAACAGCTCTTCCTTCCCGAGTTTCTGCTCCGCACTCACGAGAATGGGGTCGCCGTAACCCAGACGCGGGAACTCGCCGCCGTAGGTGGCGAGCTTATCGGTGTCCGCCTTGTTCGCGACGAAGACGACGGGTTTGCCGAGCGTTCGCAACCGCGACGCAACTTCCTCATCGAGCGGCGCGACGCCATCGCGAATATCGACGACGAACACCACGAGTGCCGCGGAGTCGATTGCGAACTGAATCTGCTGCTCGACATCCGCGGTGAGGTTGTCTTTATCGACGATCCCCATCCCGCCCGTGTCCATCATTTCGAAGTAACGTTCGTTCGATTCCACGACGGTGGAGACGCGATCGCGCGTGACCCCGGCGGTGGGATCGACGATGCTGATCCGCTTCCCCGCGAGCCAGTTGAAGAGCGCGGACTTGCCGACGTTCGGCCGGCCGACAATCGCAACGATCGGAAGCGAGGAGCCTGAACCAGTCGGTGTTCCGACGGGGTTTGCCTCAGTGGCGATCTCGGAACGGGATGGGCTTTTCATGTTGCGTGGGGGAACTTTCGTACCAGGAGGAACGGGGAGGGCTCGACTCTCGAAGATCTCGAACGGTTCGGTCGCGGGGAATTCCGAGCCGGGAATTCGTTCTCGTCCCGCAGGGCGATCCGGGGCTCGCGTGCCAACGGCAATCGGGCGGCCCGTCGCTACGAAATCAGCCACGACTCCGCACAGCGTGGAGTCGGGGTTCACATGAGCTTCGGGCTCCACTTCCAACATCAAATCTCCTCGTCGAGAATCCGGAGAACCGCGTCGTCCACGAATTCGCCATTACAGAATAATTCTACCCAGTACTCTCCCGGAGCTGTGCAAAGACGCACAGCTTTTTGAGCACGTGGGGAAAAGCAGGTGGCCGAATCGCATTCAACACGCCGATCAAATGCGGCTTGGCTCGCGTTGGATCCGACAACACGTCGTCGCAGAGATACAGGGCCTTCACGACTGGCTTCATTGCACCGCTCACCACAAAGTAAACCCACCGTCCACGACGAGCGTGGCACCCGTCATATAGCTGCTCGCGTCGCTGGCGAGGAACACGGCCGCGGGGCCGAGTTCGTCCGGTTCGCCGAGCCGTCCCATCGGAATCTGGGCCTCGAAAATATCCTTGAACTCGGGCTTCTCGCCGAACCACTTGCGGTTGGGTGCCGTGAGAAAACCGCCCGGTGCGATGGCGTTCACCCGTACGCCGCGATCGGCCCAATCCGCAGCCAAGGCCCGCGTCAACCCCGTAAGTGCGGCCTTCGCGGTTTCATAGTGCCGCCCGCGGATGCCCTTGATGGAAATTAGCGGCCCCGCCACCGACGTGATGTTCACCATCGAACCACGCCCGCGTTCGAGCATCCCCTTCCCGATCCTCTGACAGCAAATCAACGCACTCGTCAGATTCAGGTCGAACAGCGCCTGCCACTGGGCCAGCGGCATGTCCTCGGTAGCAACATCGACACGTCGACCGCCGACGTTGTTGAACAGCACGTCCACTGCTCGGCCGAGTTGAAGGACTGCGTCGCAAGCAGCCGTCGCACCCTCGGGCGTGGCCACATCACCAACGACGACGTCCACTCGCCGACCGAGTGCCGCCAGTTCCGACTTCGCAAGTGCCAGTGCTTCTGCCTCGCGGCCCACGAGGATCAGATCGGCACCGACCTCGGCCAGAGCCTGCGCCATGGCACGGCCCAAACCGCGGCTTCCGCCCGTGATCATCGCAGTTCGGCCATCGAGCCGGAAGCGATCCAGCACGCTCATGGAAATTCGATCCGCCTTCATTCGCGCCTCGGCCTTCCCGCTTATCATACAACTGCGGTGGTCGCGCGGTCCGACAGCGAGCGGAACTCCCATGGCAAAGTGCGACGAAGGATACCGCTGCGAGGTGTGCGGTCGCGATGTGGAAGCCATCGTCGATTCGGACTTGTACCTCCGTTACGTACTCGGGGAAGTGTTGCTGGAAAGCCTGCACCTCTCGCCGGAACGGCACGTTCGCTGCAATCCGGCACTGGCCCAATACATCGTTGATCCCGGCTTCGAACCGGTCGAATGCTCGGGGCCCTTCGGCAAATCGGACCTCGATTCGGCCTACGTGGTTGAAGAAGAATTCCGCATCACGCGGGCCTGGCGGCGGCTGCAGAAACTCCCGACGCTAGGCCTCGCGCTTGCCGAATACCCGCTGTCCATCACGCCCGACGAGGATTCATGAGCTTCGAGAAGACTCAGCTGGCGGCGTTCGACGGCCAAAAGAGCGGCCCGGACGGCTGGGCCATCAACGGCGATACGCACATCACCGCCGTGGTGGTCGACAAGGGCAAGGTCGCGAAGTCCTTCGCCTACGTCTCGGTGAACGAGAAGGATGTTCGCGAGGTGATGGCCGAGTTGAAGAAGGCCATCGACAAGAAGTGAATACGATAGCTCCATGACGCAGCCCACCATCGCACTCGCCGACGGATCGCAAATCCCAGCCATGGGTCTCGGACTCTGGAAAGTTCCGCGACCCGCAGTGGCCGATCTCGTGACCACCGCGATTCGCACCGGCTATCGCCACCTCGACTGTGCCTGCGATTACGGGAACGAAGCCGAGGTGGGCTTGGGAATCGCGGCGAGTCCGTGTCGCCGCGAAGAACTCTGGGTCACGTCGAAGCTGTGGAACACCTATCATGCCGCAGAGCACGTTCGACCCGCGCTCGAACGCAGCCTGAAAGACCTCCGCCTCGACTACCTCGACCTGTACCTCGTCCACTTCCCAATCGCGCAGCGGTTCGTGCCGTTCGAGACGCGGTACCCGCCGGGGTGGTTCTTCGATCCGGAAGCAGCATCCCCGCGCATAGAGTTCGCGAAGGTGCCGCTGGCCGAGACGTGGGCCGCGATGGAGGAGCTGGTCGATGCCGGGCTCGTGAGGAACATCGGCATCTGCAATTACGGCACGGCGCTGCTTCGCGACTTGCTCAACGCGTGCCGCATCCGCCCCGCCGTGCTGCAGGTGGAATTGCATCCGTACCTGACGCAGGACAAGCTCGTGCGGTTCTGCCGCGAGGAAGGCATCGCGGTCACGGCGTTCTCGCCGCTCGGCGCGCAGTCGTACTTCGCGCTCGGAATGGCGAAGCTGAAGGAAGCCGTGATGGAGTCCACCATCGTGAAGGAGATTGCCCGTTCGCACGGCAAATCGCCAGCCCAGGTTTTACTACGCTGGGGGGTGCAACGCGGCACGGCAGTCGTGCCCAAGACCGAACGCCCCGAGCGACTCCACGAGAACCTTGCGATCTTCGACTTCGACCTGACTGCGGAGGAAATGGCCGCGATCGGCGGCTTGAATCGCAATCGTCGCTTCAACGACCCCGGCGACTTCGCCGAGGCCGCATTCAACACCTTCTGCCCGATCTACGAGTAGCGGACGACTTACGGCTTCCACCACGCGTCCAGCTTCGCACGGAGTACCGCAACTTTGTCCGGTTGCGCGCCCGCCACGTTCTCGTTCTCGTGCGGGTCCTTCAATAGGTCGTACAACTCGGCAACCTTGCCCGGTTCGTTAGCGGCGTGCGGCAGGATCAGCTTCCAATTTCCTTGAACGATCCAGCGGAAGCGGAGGTTCGCGCCGGGCTTCTCGATGTCGAGGGCCGTGTGCAGAAAGACTTCGCCGAAGAGCGCGTCGCGTTTTGCGACCGCCACGTTGTCGAGCAGATTCAGTCCGGGCATCTCCGCGGTTGGCTTGAGGCCGACCGCCGCCAGTAACGTCGGCGCGAGGTCGATTGACTCCGCGAGGGCCGCGGATACCTCCGGCTTCACGTGGCCCGGCCAGCGAACGATGATCGGCGTGCGCAGCCCGCCATCGTACGGCGATTGCTTCGACTTCGGAGCATAGTTCGGCGACTCGGGATCCTGAATCCAGCC